>JABIQV010000095.1 GCA_018699495.1 bacterium
GAAAAGGGTGTGGTCATTGTATCTGGGTATTATGGTGGAATTGATCATCGTCTTAGTCAGGTATTACCGTTGGAAGCGGTTTCTATTGGAGATTTTGTAGTGTCTTCGGGTGAGTTGCCAGCGTTAACAATATTAGATGCTATTGTTCGGCAAATACCCGGTGTTCTTGGGAATCCAAGATCATTTAAAGAGGACTCTATAGTAAGTAATCGTATAGAAGGACCTGTTTATACAAGTCCGTCGTTATATAAAGATTACGATGTTCCTGATATTTTGAAATCAGGACATCATGAAAAAATTAAAAATTGGAAAATAAAAGAAAGCTTAAGAGAAACACTTTTTAAAAAACCAGAATTGTTTTTAACAAGTGAACCGACAGACTATGAAATTGAATTAATGACTGGGTTGTTACAGGAGGAATAAAATGACTGAAGATAAAACAAGTGAAATAAAAGAAGATACGACAATAGAAATAGCAGAAACACCGGTTGTGGATGTTACGGAGAATAAGAAAAGTGCAAAATTAACTAATTTTGTAACTGACTTTGAAAAAGGACAGATGAAAGACGATGTTCCCTATTTAGCGACTGGTGATACGGTAAACGTTTCTCAGATGATAGTTGAAGGTAAAAAGAAACGTATTCAAAAATTTGAAGGTGTTATTCTTAAAATACAAGGAAAATATTCACGTCAATCAATCACAGTAAGAAAATTAGTAAATCAGATTGGTGTTGAAAAATCTTTTTTAATCCATTCTCCGCTAGTTCCAGAAATCAACGTACTCAAGCGTGGAAAAGTTAGAAAAGCCCGATTATTTTATCTTAGAGACAGAAAAGGGTCTAAAGCTACTCGAATTAAAATCAAAGGCAATTAGTTTGGCAGATGATTAAAGCAGGAATTGTTGGGGTAACCGGGTATACCGGAATCGAACTTTTTCGTTTGCTAAATCAGCATTCTGAAGTGAACGTTACACATTGTTTTTCACGTAATAAATCTATATCAGACTTTAATGACGTGTATCCTTTTGTAGAGAGCGGTTCTGTAGAATTGATGTCTTTTGATCCATCAATTGATTACCCTATTGATGTGTTATTTTTGGCAACACCTCATGCCCAGTCTCATAACTGGATGAAAGACCTTGTGAATCACAAGTATAAGATAATAGATTTATCTGCGGATTTTCGTATTCCAGAATTGTCATTTAATACCTTTTATGGTTGTGACCATGGATATCCTGAAGGAATTGGGAAGTTTGTGAGAGGTTTTTCTGAAATCTATAGGGAACAATTAAAAAACGCTGATTATTGCGCAAACCCAGGGTGCTTTTCAACATCGGTTGTTTTGGGAGCATACCCACTTTCAAAGACCGAAACAGGCTGCGTGAATATGTTAGTGGATGCGAAATCCGGCGTTTCAGGAAAAGGGAAAAAAGTTGATGAATCGTCTCTGTACTGTGAAGTCAATGAATCTACGATGGCATATGGTACGTTTTGTCATCGACATACCCCCGAAATGGAACTTGAGTTAAATTGTCCCGTTCTTTTTTCACCTCATTTGGTTCCTATGAACAGAGGCATATTGGCTTCTATTTACTGTGATAACCCACTAGGAATGACTCAGGACGAGCTATCTGATATTTATGAAGACACTTATAAAGATGAGTCGTTCGTGCGTGTAGTGGGGCCAGAAAGTCCAATTAAGACGCATTATGTAACAGGTACAAACAATTGTTTTATTAAACCTATGATTATAAAAAATAAAATAGTGATTTTTTCGGTTTTGGATAACGTTATAAAGGGAGCATCCGGTCAGGCAATTCAAAATATGAATATAATGTACGGACTAAATGAAACTCTTGGGTTATCTCAATTACCGATTTTTCCTTAAAGGATTTAGAAATGTTTACAGTATTAAAAGGTGTATTCACAAATGGCATTCATTGCGGGATTAAAAAAAAGAAGCGAGATTTAAGCTTTATATATATTCCAAATGTTTATGCTACAGCAGGTGTTTTTACTAAAAATAAAATGGTAGCAGCAAGTGTTGTACATACCAAAAAATGTATTAAGTCGAATAATTTAAAAGCAGTGATTATTAATTCTGGAAATGCTAATGCAGCAACTGGCAGGCAAGGTGAATTAGATGTAAAAGAAACATCTATGCTGGCTGCGGACTATTTAGGTGTAAATCGGTCTGAAATAGGAGTCGCCTCAACAGGGATTATCGGAAAGACGTTGAACATGGGGGCTCTTAGATTAGGGTTGGATAATTTGTTATCTATATTTAAAGAGAAGCCTGACGTATTAAACCCCGATAAAAAACTTAATGACGATATTTTAGATTCTATAAGAAATGGAAAATCTACAGCTGACGCGATATTAACGACAGATCTTGTGGAAAAGACAACAACTCGTACAGTGATGATTGGAAAAAAGAGTATTACGGTAACTGGAATGACTAAGGGATCCGGCATGATTGCTCCAAACATGGCTACTACGTTATTGTTTTTAGTGACGGATGCAAAGATTCCAAAGAATATTTTACAATTATATTTAAATAAAGCCATTAATCGGTCTTTTAATATGCTTTCTGTCGATACTGATACGTCTACGAATGATATGGGACTGCTATTTTCTACAGGAGAGCACAAAATTGATAATGAATCAAAAGAAGCCAGGACATTATTTCAAGAATTACTAACAGATGTTTGTATAGATTTGGCAAAAAAAATTGCTATGGATGGCGAGGGTGCAACCAAAATGATTGAAGTTCAGGTAAAAAATGCACAATCAGTTTTGGATGCGAAAAAAATTGCTCTGAACGTTGTAAATTCTCCTTTGGTTAAAACGGCAGTTTTTGGAGAAGATCCTAATTGGGGTCGAATTGTTGCGGCTGCCTGCAAGGACCCATCGGTTAAAATAAATCCAAATAAAATGGATGTATCTATTGATGGGTTGACGGTTTATTCTAAGGGAACGCCTGTAACTTTAAGTGACGATGAGAGAGAGTCAATGTTTAAAACAAAAGAAGTTATTATTGAGTTAGTGTTAGGAATAGGAACCAGTAGTTCTATAAGCTGGGGATGTGATTTAACTCATGGATATATCGATATAAATACAGAGTACAGTTAGTAAAAAGGCAAGAACAACATGTTAAATCAAAAGTACATAAAAAAAGCTAAAACGTTATTAGAGGCACTTCCATATATTAAAAAGTTTCATGGAAAAACCGTTGTCATTAAGTATGGAGGATCTCTAATGTTTAATGACGCCCTTAAACCAGAATTTGCTAGAGATATTGTCCTATTAAAATATGTAGGAATTAACCCAGTGATTGTTCATGGTGGTGGAAAAGAAATTTCAAAATGGTTAGAAAAGGTAGGCAAGAAACCTAAGTTTATCGAGGGATTGAGAGTGACTGATGAAGAGACAATGGAAATTACTGAAATGGTTGTTTCTGGAAAAATTAATAATGAAGTCGTGATGCTTTTAAATCAAAATGGGGGAAGCTCTATCGGATTATCAGGTAAAGACGCACGATTATTTACTGCGAAAAAAATTAAATCTAAAAAAGATCTTGATTTAGGATTTGTTGGTGATATCACCGTTATGGATATTTCGTTACTTGATACATTAGCACAAAAAGGACTCATTCCTGTTATTTCTCCCGTCGCATGTAATGACGAAGGGGAGAGTCTTAATTTAAACGCAGATCATGTTGCGTCAGAACTTGCACAAGCTTTGGATGCTATGAAGTTGATTTATTTAACCGATGTAGATGCTGTTAAAGTTGATGGCAATGATTTACGACAAATTGAAATTAAAAAAGCAAAAAACTTATTAGATCATCCGGATATAAAAGATGGGATGTTACCAAAATTGAGTTGCTCAATTGATGCCCTTGAGGGAGGCGTGTCAAACGTCCATATAATTAATGGGGGTCTAGAAAACTCTGTAATTTTAGAGATGTTTACGGATGCGGGCATAGGAACGATGTTCTACAAAGAAGAACTTAAAAAAGGAGACGGCAGTGAAACATAAACATTTACTGACCTTAGATGATTATTCGAGGGCAGATATAGAGGAATTGTTCAAAATTGCAACTGAATTAAAAACCAACCTTCGACAAGGGAAAGACATAAACACACTTTATAAAAAAACCCTCGCGCTGATATTTGAAAAGCCTTCGGCGAGAACACGAACTTCTTTTGAGGTTGGGATGGTTCAGTTAGGAGGTCATTCGATGTTTGTACAACAATCAGAAATAGGAATGAATAATAGAGAATCTATTTCTGATTTGTCAAAAAATTATTCTCGATTTGTTGATGGTGTTGTTATTCGAGCCAAAAAACACAGCGACATTGTTGAATTTGCTAAAAATTCGTCGATTCCTGTTATTAACGGACTATCAGATAGTCATCATCCTTGTCAGGGCTTGGCAGATATTTTTACAATCGTAGAAAAAAAGAAGTCTTTGGATTTGAAAGTCGCTTATATTGGTGACTACAATAATGTGAGTCGGTCCTTAGCAAATGCATGCCACAAAATGGGGATTGAATTTGTGATTTCGTCGCCTAATAAATATTTAAATTTTGATTCTGAAGGACTGTCTTTTTGTAGAGAAGAAGATCCTATTGCCGCAGTTAAAGACGCCGATGTTATCTATACGGATGTTTGGGCATCAATGGGACAAGAAGATGAACTGGAAAAACGAAAAAAAGAATTTTCTAAATACGCAGTAAATGATCGATTGATTCAATCAGCAAAAAAGGATGTTTTATTTATGCATTGTCTTCCGGCACGAAGAGGTGAAGAAGTAATGGACTCTGTAATAGATGGGTCTCATTCTGTTGTTTTCGATCAAGCCGAAAATAGGATGCATATTCAAAAAGCTGTATTAGTTAAATTAATGGGGAATTAGAGGAGAAAATTATATGAGTAAAAAAAAGGTTGTACTTGCGTATTCTGGAGGACTTGATACTTCAATAATGATTCATTGGTTAAAAGAAACGTATGACTGCGAAGTTATTGCTATGTGTGGGGATTTAGGTCAGGCAGACGAACTAGATGGATTGGAAGAAAAAGCTATTAAAACAGGGGCTATTAAAGCTTATATCGAAGATTTAAGAGAAGAATTTATTACAGACTATATATATCCTACGTTAAAAGCTGGAGCAGTGTACGAAAAAAAATATTTACTTGGCACAAGTTTTGGCCGACCTTTAATTGCTAAACGACAAGTTGAAATTGCTCAACAAGAAGGTGCAACAATGGTTGCTCACGGCGCAACAGGTAAAGGAAATGATCAAGTCAGATTTGAGCTAACATTTATGGCATTGGATCCTTCATTAAAAATTATTGCGCCTTGGAAAGATTCAAACTGGACACTTCAATCTAGAGAAGATTGTATCGCATATGCAAATGAGCGAAATATTCCAATTCTACAATCAAAAGAAAAAATTTATTCTGAAGATCGAAATATTTGGCACATTAGCCATGAAGGAGGAGAACTAGAGTCTCCACAAAATGCACCGAATGATGATGTATTTACGCTTTCAAATACACTTGAAAAAGCGCCTGATAAATCAGAAATTATATCTATCGAATTTGAAAAAGGCATTCCTATTAGTGTGAACGGTAAAAAAATGAGCCCAGTTAAACTTTTGGAAACGGTGAATCGTTACGGAAGTAAACATGCAATTGGTCACGTAGATATGGTGGAAAATCGTTTAGTTGGAATTAAATCTAGAGGTGTTTATGAAACGCCAGGTGGAACCATATTATACGAAGCTCACAATGCATTAGAACAATTAGTCTTGGATAAAGATACGATGCATGAAAAGGAAAAAATTGCGTTAACATATGCTGACCTTGTATATGATGGTCGTTGGTTTACACCATTAAGAAAAGCATTGGATGCATTTGTTGACAAAACACAGGAAAATGTCACGGGTTCTGTCAAATTGAAGTTATATAAAGGAAATGTAGTGCCTGCAGGAATAACTGCTGAGAAATCATTATATTTGGATGATTTGGCGTCCTTTTCAAATACTGAATTGTACAACCAACAAGATGCTACCGGATTTATAAACGTATTTGGATTACCTATGAAAGTTAATGGAATGATTAACCGAAACGAACGGTAAGAATAAGAACATAAAGGAAAATTACTATGGGAAAACTTTGGGGCGGTCGATTTAAAAAATCTTTAGATGATTCGGCCATGAAACTCAGTTACTCTTTTCATTTCGACAAACAATTGTTGCCATACGATATTCAGACAAATTCTGCGCATGTAAAAGCGTTGTGTAAAGCGGGTTTATTTACAGAAGAAGAACGTGATCTCGTATTGAATTGTTTGAGCCAATTAGATTATGACTCCGTGATAGAAAGTTCTGAAACTTTCCCAGATGAAGATGTACATAGTTATGTCGAACGATGGGTAACAGAGAAACTTGGCGATTTGGGAAAGCGAATGCATACAGGTAAGTCTCGAAATGACCAAGTGGCGACGGATATGCGGTTATATATGAAAGATAATATAAGAGAAACAAAACAATTAATTAGAAAATTAATGCAAGAAATTTATAATATAGCGGTAGTTTCCATGGATATTCAATTACCTGGGTTTACTCATTTACAAAATGCGCAACCGGTTTTATTATCGCACCATTTATTGGCTTTTTTCGAAAAATTCAATCGGGATTATGAACGGTTTTCTAATTGCATGGAATCTGTCGACTATTGTCCTTTAGGTGCGGGTGCATTAGCAGGTAATAATTATCAAATTGATAGAGACTTTGTCTGCAAAGAGCTTGGTTTCAAAAGACCGACTTTAAACAGTATGGATACTGTTTCCGATAGAGATTATATAATCGATTATTGCTCGGCTTCAGCGACGTTAATGACACATATGAGCGGGTGGTGTGAAGAAATAGTGTTGTGGGCTTCTCCATTGATAAATTTTGTAAAAATCGGTGATGATTTTACAACGGGAAGTTCATTAATGCCTCAAAAAAAGAATCCAGATATGGCCGAACTCATTCGAGGAAAGTCGAGTCGAGTCTTTGGGAATTTAATGACGATGTTAGCATTGGTTAAATCATTGCCTTTAACTTATAATCGCGATTTACAAGAAGACAAAGAACCATTGTTTGATACGGTTAAAACGGTCCAAGAGTCTTTGGATTGTTTTACAAAGATGGTAGCTGGTTTAACGTTTAATTCTCAGACAATGGCAGCTGCTTTGGGAAAAGGATATGTATTGGCTACCGACTTAGCAGATTACATGGTTCAGAAGGGCATTCCGTTTAGAGAAGCTCATGAATTGACGGGTAAAATTGTGACGTATGCAATTGATAATGATAAACAGTTGGAAGATCTTGATTTGAAAGAATTTAAGCAATTCACTCATATGATCCAAGACGACATAAAAGAGTATTTAACAATAGATGCAGCTATCAAAAGTAAGAATGTTTTTGGTGGAACAGCAAATAATCAAGTAGAAGAACGGTTGAACGAAATAAAGGAGACATTTAAATGGTAGAAAAATCGTTGGTATTTATAAAACCAGATGGCGTAAGAAAACAGTTAATAGGGCAAGTTATTAGTAGATTTGAACGAAGAGGAATCAAGGTTATAGGCTTAAGAATGCTTACCTTAACATCAGAAATGGCGGATGCTCATTATCAGGAACATGTTGAACGACCGTTTTATCCTTCATTAAAAAAATATGTAACTGGCGGCGAAATTGTAGCTATGGTTCTGGAAGCAGAAAATGTAATTGCGGCTATAAGGAAAATGGTAGGAGCTACTGATTCAGCAGCTGCCGAACCAGGAACTATTCGAGGCGATTTTGCACTAACTAAGCAAGAAAATATTATTCATGCATCAGATAGCCCAGAAAGTTCTGAAAGAGAAGTTAAATTATTTTTTCCTGAACTTTCTTAAAAAAATATTTAACTAACACTTGTTTTACACAACAATAATCTGACTGAGGTCAAATTATTGTTGCTTTGGGGGTTAATTTTTTTTAAAAGACCAATCGTTTAAAATTTTATAAGTGGCACTTATTTTCTAAAAACTTTAGACTTTTTTACAAGTCCTTTTTTCCAGGGAAGAAGATATAGATTGTCTAAAGCGCACGATATGTGAGGCTCCCCAGTTAGACTGTTTAGCTCAGTAAGTGTCATCTCGATATGTTTGTCTTCCGGAGTGATAATATCAATAGTGCAAGGAAGAGAAAATTCGCGAAAGGGTTCAAATAAACAATTGTTTGGTTTTTCACTATCAACGATTATTCCAAGAAAAGACGTGTTGTCTTTAAAATCCGCATTCCATTTTCGATCTTGGTCCGTTTTATTTGCTCTAAAAAACCCTCCCCGTAAGGGAATATCGCAGGTGGCTTTTAATTTATCAACGTATTTATCAATCGTACTTAATTCATGAAGCGCCTTAAAATACAAATTTCCAGATGCAGTTAAATAATCCAAAGACCTGTTTCTATGATCAATTAACCATGAATCCAAATTTAAGGAAATTAGAGTCGGAATATGCTGAGCCAAGCATCGGTCAAAGTACAAGTACATGAAGTGTCCGTGAGGGTTATCATAAAAATGAAATTTTCGACCCGGGTATTCTTGATCCATAGCTTCTACTGAAATGGTTGGAGAATCTAAATCTTTATAAAATTCATGATTACCCAAAAATTGACGATAGGAATATTGAATAAGAATTGGTCCTTGAACTTGAATTTCATATTTTGAGCAATTCGGTTTTGTGAACTGAATAATGGACTCTATTTCGGAAGAAGGGAGTTCTAATGATAAGGTTTGTTTATCAAATTGTTTAGAATACTCAAAGACACTTTGTTGGTTTTGGTTTCCAGTTTCTTGATTAAAATGGATCGTCGATTCCGGATAAATCTGATGAATAATTGTCTTAAGGCCAGGATCTTGAATTCGAATTGTATTAATTCCAGCTTCTTTAAGTTTTGAAATACATTTTTCTATAATGTAGAGGTCTTTTTCATGAGCCAATAGATCAAGGTTAAACGAAAGGCTTAACTCATGATTTAGATGATTGGGTTGAGAAGATGACGTAGAGTAAATTTTTCTAGCATAATCAGCTAATATTTGAATTTTATCAAAATTAGTGGTTCCAAAATCATCAAAAAAAGAACGTACAGAGCATTTCGAATCTTCAATAATTAAATGGTCTATATGTGAAGCATAGGCAGTATCAATAGTTGGTTTATCACTGATATAACAGGAAAGAGATGGTAATTTTTTAGTCATAAGATAAAGTTTAGAATGAATATTGTAATCGAGCTAGGGGTCTTTTGATATGGAATTCTTTTTGAGATAAGAAAATAACGTCTGAAATTCAGATGGAGCATCTTATTTTATGTTTTGAATACACGATGTAAATGAGCTCTTTTTTAGTGGCTTTCATGAGACCTATCTACACATAATTAATCATTGATTAATTGAATACTTAGTGTGTTTTTATTAACTAAATTATGATATTATAATGGCGTCTAATTATGGCGATATTTGGATTTTTGTGGGTAAAAATCCCCTAAACTTTTAAATAATTTTTATATTGGAGAATACATAATGATAAAAGAATTTACCTCTGAATCAGTTTCTGAAGGACATCCGGATAAAATCTCCGATCAAATTTCTGACGCGGTTTTAGATGCAGCCTTAAAACAAGATCCTTCAGCAAGAGTTGCAGTTGAAACATTCGTAACAACGAATTTTGTTTTAATAGGAGGAGAAGTTTCTGGAAACTTCACACTAGATTATGAAGCAATTGCAAGAAAAACAATTAAAGAAATAGGTTACGTTGATGAAGAAGATGGGTTTGATGCGTCGTCATGTGAAGTATTAGTTAAAGTTCATGAACAGTCCAAAGACATTGCTCAGGGAGTAAATGAAGATGATGGGTTATTTAAAGGATTAGGAGCAGGGGACCAAGGAATTATGTTTGGATACGCATGTAATCAAACACCGTCTTTAATGCCTTTACCAATTATCTTGTCTCACAGAATTCTTCAGGAATTGGCCAAAAAGCGTAAAGAAGGCGTTTCTTTTTTGAAGCCTGATTCGAAAGCTCAGGTAAGTGTAGAATATTTTAATAAAAAGCCTGTTAGAGTAAGTACCGTTGTTGTTTCAACACAACATTCGGCATCAATTTCCCATGATGAGTTAACAAACTATGTAATTGAAAATGTTATTAAATCTGTTATCTCTAGTGACTTATTAAAGGATACTAAATACTTGATTAATCCAACGGGTAGGTTTGTCGTTGGCGGTCCTCATGGAGACGCGGGACTTACTGGACGAAAAATTATCGTGGATACATACGGCGGATGGTCTCGACATGGGGGCGGCGCTTTTTCGGGTAAAGATTCAACAAAAGTGGATAGGTCTGCAAGTTATATGGCAAGATATGTCGCGAAAAATATAGTTGGGGCAGGATTGGCAGATGAGGTAGAAGTTCAGTTGTCATATGCTATTGGTTTTCCGGAACCAATTTCGATTTTGATTGATACATTTAGAACTGAAACATGTGATGTTAGCTTTATTTACGAAGTCGTAAATAGTTTATTTGATTTCACGCCATCAGGAATTATTAAAGCGTTAGATTTAAGACGACCTATTTTTCAACAGACGGCTGCTTACGGTCATTTTGGACGTTTAGATGTAGACCTTCCGTGGGAACGAACAGATAAAGTAGACGATATAAAAGCTTTAGAAAAAAAAAAAATAATTCATAGTTAAAAAAAGGCTGATATATTGACTCATACAAAAGGGGATTTTGTGAGCGCTTATATCAAATTTTTATCAGGTTTATTTACGGAAATACGTGACCGTTGGTTTAGGTGTTTCCGAATAAATTCAATCTTCTCCAATAGAATGAACGGTGGCTTACTAGGCGTCATTTTTTATTTTATTTTCATTTTTTCATCCGTATCCCTGGCCAATGATTATGGGTATCGAAAAGTTTACGAAGAACGTTTTTCTCTAATTGATACATTTAATAAAATAGATGTCTTTCACTATGAACTGGGACGATCTGGCGTTGAGATAAAAACGAAATATTTGGTATCTATAGCCAAACGAAGACTTTCTTCTCTATTTCCAGAACTAGTTTATGACTCAAAAATTGACATGTCTTCTGAAAAGCATACTGAAAAAGAGCTTCATGATTTAAGAGAAAAAACAGGACAGATTACAATTAGTATTTTTTCTCAACCATATTTATCTAAATTAAATATATTTTTTATGATAGAGGTTGGTAATAACTTAGTTTATCAAGATGACATTTACGAAGCGATGGATATGTTTACCCTTAATAGAAAGTATCTTAATTTTGAACTCGGAGTTGTTGTCGAAAATTCAATTTCAAATTTTGCCAAAACGTTTTATGATTCGCGACGAAATTCAAAGAAGGACCTTTATTTTCCAATACAATATGGTGAAAAGAAAAAGGAAAAAAATAAAGACAATTAAATCATGGGTCTATCTCACATTTAGAATACACTTACTAGTTCAGTAAGAGTGTGTGTGCTAATATTTGTGCTGTATATATAGCATTTTATGGTAATTAAACTGTCGCCGAGACATCAAGGGTTTTGTGTAAATATAAACAAGCAAACAAAAAATCCTTGATCATATCGGTTTCATTGGCTCTATATGTAATATCCGCTAATCCTTGAATGGCGATGACGCTTCTTAGCTGTAGTTCCCAATTAGGAGATGTTCCTATGGTACTCATAAATTTAGGAGTGTTTTTTAAATGGGAAACAAATAAGTTTATCCATGATACAAATGGATGGTCGTCATCAACAGAAAAATGTGACGTGTACGTTGGGAATTCAACAGAGGATGATTTATCGGGTCTCTGACAATGGTCAATTGGAACTTCCGTAAAGGATAGAACCTTGTTCATCATAGCGTATAAATAGGGGCCAAAGCCGATTTTCATTAGCTCGAACATGTCATTATTTCTTAACATGTCTACGTTATCTCTCCATCCTTCATTAATTCTAGGGTCGAACAATTTGGCTTGACCTGACTCAGAAATTATTGTGTTTTGAGGAGTGGCATCACCATGTAAGTGGGGGATCATTTTTTGCAATGAGAACTCATCTTTCAGTTTTGGGTCGTTTTGAATACTGCGTAATACATCAAAGGGGTTTCGACAATCAATCTGATCGATTCTAATCCACGGTGAGGTAAAAAGCCTGTTGAGTGTTATATGAGTCGAATCGCATCTGGGGTCACTTTTCATTCTTGATAGACATCTTTCAACGTAAATTGTATCGAATTCAGTAGCTCCCTCGTCTTTTGAAAGAGTGACAGCATATTCTGATTCCCAAGATGTGCTTAACAGGTCAATCCAAGGAGTAATTGCTTTAAAATAATTTCTTGCAGAGAGACTCTCTCGATGAAGTCCATCGATGGCTAAATTTCCTGGAAGATATTCTTGATCGTAGAATACGCCAATAGGGTGATGGACGTTTGTACCGGAAGAATTAGTACAGGATGTCTCGAGTTCGCCTAATGCATATATTTTTGGATAAAAGTTTGACATTTGTGTGTAGATATTTGTGGCTATTCGTCTCGTTTCATTGAGTTCTAGAGAGACGTGCTCTGTAATACCTGCAACGTAACTTATCCAATGAGGTTCCTCTAAGACATTTTTACTACTATGACCATGATCTGAATTTAGTTTTAATTTTCTTACTTTTAGATTGCTGTCTGAATCTTGTATCAAATAAACGAGAGCTCCGGATGCTCCCCCACAAAGTTCTTTTACGATTGTATCTCCGGTTTGTAGATACAAGTCTTTAGCCTGAGCAACTGAGGTTGGTGATGATTTTTTAATAACAGATACCAAAGGGACAAAACTCTTGGCTGAGGGAGGTGAGTTGAAAATTTCTCCCTCAGATTTTGACACAGAAAGTATTTTTTTATGAAATGATACCAAGTAAATCTCTCCAGAAATAATAATTTGAATTAAATATTTACGAAAAAATAGAAATTAATAATTAATCTAACTAATTTCGGTAAATATAAATATGCAAAACCGATTATATATAAAAGTATATATACAACTTATCGAGTGATAAATAGAAAAATTTCAAAAAATACTAATTATTACGATCAAATCTGAAATTTTGGTAAATTTTATTTTGAAAATGTCCGGATAGTTAACTATATTTTCATAGATATGTGTCTCATAGCATTTAACGACAATCCCATTATATAATTACGTGGATGAAAATTTTACATACAGCTGATTGGCATCTAGGAAAAAAGCTTTGGAAGTTCTCTCGACTTGAGGAACAGGTTACTGTTTTGGACGAAATTGTATCAATTGTCGAAAGAGAAAATATCGATATTGTTTTAATAGCAGGCGATTGTTTTGACCAAATTAATCCTTCGACAGAAGCAATTCAATTATTTTACGCAACGTTATTTAGACTTTCTAGAAATGGACAAACCTGTATTTTTGTCGTGTCTGGAAATCACGATTCTCCTGAAAGAATAGATGCTCCATCCCCTTTAGGAGGGTATAACCAGATTTATTTTACCGGGCAGTTCAATAAAAAAATTGATTATATTGATAATGACTATTTTACATTTATTAAGTCAGAACCTGGATTCGTTGAACTCGTTAAAAAGAATGAAAAAGGTCACTTGAGATTATTATTAACTCCATATGTGAATGAATTAAGATTAAATCAAGAAATAAAACAGGGCGAGGGGCGCACTCATTTTACACACATTATGACACAGTATTGGAAAGACCAAATTGCTCAACATGTGGACGGG
The DNA here is from genome assembly GCA_018699495.1 of bacterium. GTDB lineage: Bacteria > Margulisbacteria > Marinamargulisbacteria > JABIPA01 > JABIPA01 > JABIPA01. The sequence goes on from JABIQV010000095.1 coordinate 13,847, forward strand.
GACGGCACAACACTAATCGTTACACATTTATTATTTTCAGAAACTGATTTTGCTGGTGAGTCTGGAGAAGAGAAGCCTATTATTTATTCTGGAGGAACAGAGCCGTTAAAACCGGAGTGTATTCCAGATTTGGTGGATTATGTAGCAACTGGTCATTTGCACAGATGTCATTCGGTAGGGGATAAAATATGGTACTCTGGCAGCCCTTTGGCTTATAGCTTCAGCGAAACTGACCAAGTAAAAGGTGTCATTGTTTTGGAAACTGAAGGAAACCGAACATCTACAAGACGTAACGTACCATTATCAAGCGGGTACCCACTTAAAAAGAAAACATTTTCTAATATAAAAGAGGCTGTTCAATGGTTACAAAATAACCAAGAATGTTATGTAGAGCTTCATCTGGTTTTGGATTCATTTTTAAGTTATGCAGATCAACAGTTATTGATAGGTGCACATAAACGGTGTCTTATTGTTCCAGAGGTTATTGGTCAGACTAAAGAAGAACGAAATCAAGGTCCGGATTTAACATTACCTATAGATGAACTGTTTAAAAGTTATTTTCAGAGTATTAAAAATAGTGACGTTAATGATGACATCATGGATATGTTTAACGAAGTGTTAGCGACGAAGGGTGATAGTTAAATGGACTTAATTTTAGACAGTAAAAAACATAGACTAAAGGGTTTTTATTGATTCCACTTAAATTAACGATCGAAGGATTGTTTTCATATAAAGAGAGAGTAGAAATAGACTTTAGTCATTTAATGGAAGCTAAATTGTTTGGGATTTTTGGGTCTGTTGGATCAGGAAAATCAACCATATTAGATGCTCTGACATTAGCAATTTACGGAGAAATTGATCGCATAAATAAACAAGAAAATAGGGCGTACAATCTTATGAATTTAAGATCTAATACCTTATTTATTGAGTTAGAGTTTGATGTAAAAGGGACGAGGTATCGTTCTATTGTAAACGGAAAACGAAAAGAGTCTAACCATGAACATGTCGTAATGACGAGAAAAGGGTATGTCTTTTCTGAAAAATGGGAGCCTGTCGACGTTTCTTCTTTTGCAACAGTAATTGGTCTTTCATATGAAAATTTTCGACGAACAATGATTATTCCTCAAGGAAAGTTTCAAGAGTTTTTGAAATTGGGAGACAAAGATAGAGTTCAAATGTTCAAGACGTTATTTTATTTGGACAAATATGATTTATACGATAGAACTTCGGCGTTATTTTCAAAAAATAAAGATCTAATTATTGAGTTACAGGCGAAGTTGAGCCAATTGAATCCTGAATTGTCTAAAACGACTGTAATTGCAAAAGAGTTAGAGAAAGAAACTCTTTTTAAAAAGAATATGTTGATAAAAAAAGATGTCGATAGCTTTGAAACTCGAGATAGACTATTAACGGCGGCAGCGGAACTATTTTTAAAGTTAAAAAAAATTAAAGAAAACTTTATTTCCTTAAATAATCAAAAAAACGTTTTTCTAGATAAAAAGATAATAATTGAAAAATATAGAACGTATCAGTCAGAGTTTAAAGATTTAGTCGTCCTGCATCGAAGAACTAAAAAAAATAGTGCTGAGATTATGGCAAAAAAGGCCACGTTTTTGAGGGTGTTTTTGGAGGATCAAAAAAAACACGTTCGTTTAACAAATCATCAAAAAAAAATTGATTTAGAGTCTATCTCATTAATTAAATGGGAAGAAGATATTCATGATATAAATCTATTGATTCAGATTAGTGAACTTTGTCAAAAAAAAGGGCCTGCAAAAAAGCAGTTGCAACAATCCAAAAAAGAACAGATGGACGCAGATGGTAAATTAAAGCAGTTAGTTAAGAAATTGGATGAAGAAAGAGGCTTGAAAAAAATATTCTTGGAAACGAAACCCTCTATAGAAATAACCAACAATTTGTCGCAGTGGTTTCTAGAGAAGGAACGAATAGAATCAGAATGCCGTCAATTACAACTTAACAAAAAAGATAGGGTATCCCGTGTCAGAGACCATTTAAAAAATATAGATAAAAATTTTAATTATCAGTTAGAAAAAGAGTTAGACGACGACGTATCTAATGTCAATTTTGACGTTCTCATCTCATTATTAAAATCAAAAACGAAGAACATTTTAAAAAAGATTTCATTAGAAAAGAAAGTCGCGTCAAAAACGTTTTCGGAACTAAAAACAAAACACATGGTTAATTTGATGTCTGACGAAATAGTAATTGGAAAAAAATGTCCTCTTTGTAAGTCAAATGTTGACCATTATCAGCCTAGTATGTTGGATGAATCAGTCCCCTTAGCGGATGTAGAAGACAAGCAAAAACAAGTTGAAATTTATATAAAAGATGAGGCCTTAATAACAGAAATTAAGGATAAAATAGGTCCTTTGGAAATTGAATTCAAAGAACTGATGTCTAAAATTGAGAATGTAAATAAGAAGATGGGTGTACATCAAAAATTATTTGAACCATTTGATAAGTTTAAGTTTATGGATGATTCTATGACCAAGAATAATGAACGAATAAAGTCATTTTCCAATAAGCACATTGAAATCGACGACAACTTAAATAAATTGATAATGAAGCAAGACCATCTAAATAGTTTTATAAACAACTTGGAAAAAAAAGCGTCAGAAATAAACCAAATATCCGACAATTTAATGACTCAACAAAAAACGCTTGAGTCACAATTAAAGCATCCTTTAAGAAATAAAAATAAGTTAAATAGTTCCAATACATCAGATGATTATATGATAACGAAATCGCGAGAATTATCAGTAGAAAAAGAAAAATTAGAGAAAGGGATTACTACCCTCAAACTGGAAAAAATGAAAACAGATCGTATGTTTGACGAGTCAAGATTAACCTTAAAAGAAGGAGAAATTAAATTACAGGAAGTGACTGCAACGTTTAATGAATTAACAATTTATTTTCAAAGAATTACAGAAGAACTTAACGGACGTCTGGGAAAATTAAATACAACTCTTAAAGAAGTCGATGGTGTTTTGGCTTTAAACATTGATATAGAAAAGGGCGAGGAAGAATTAAAAGAGTTTGAAACAAAATTGACTCTGGCCGAAGCTTTAAAGAAAGACTTAATGGAGCGGTCGATCGAGGCTCCTTACAATGAAACTGAGCATCATAAAATAAAGAAAGCGTTGATGGAGCAAAAAGAAATCTTACGACAAAATGATCAATTGATGGGACGAATAGAAAATAAAATTGAGCAAATGGAACGTGAGTTAGGTCTTAAAGAAACCCTCGGAAAAGATTTAACAGTACAGTTGGAACGAAAATCAAGTTTATCGATTTTAAAAGAACTGTTTAAGGGGAATCGGTTTGTGAATTATGTGTCAACTCAGTATTTGCAGCAATTGTGTTTTGAATCAAATAAACGGTTTTTTAGAATGACGAAACAGCAATTAAAATTGACGGTTAATCAAGATAATCAGTTTTGTGTCATCGATTATTTAAATGAAGGAAAAATAAGAGGGATTTCTTCGTTGTCTGGGGGGCAACTGTTTCAAGCATCGTTAGCCTTAGCTCTTTCACTTTCCGAGACAATTAAGGCGCAATTAAATTATTCTCAAAATTTCTTTTTTATTGATGAAGGCTTTGGCATGTTAGATCAAGAAGCAATTGAAATTGTTATGGAGACGTTACACGAGTTAAGAAATGAAAATCATGTGGTTGGATTAATTTCTCATGTCGACAGTTTGAAAAATGAAATTCCAGTCTTTTTAAAGACTTTTAATCATCCTGAAAAAGGCACTCAATTAACTAAAAGTTGGGAAAATTGATTCAGTTAATTAGAAGATTCACTCTTTAGGAGGGATGGTGCATTTTGAATTAATAAAAAGTGAAAATTGAAACATATGTGCGCTTTATTTTTATTTTGTCTTGAAATTCAGAGTCAACAAATGATGAAAAAACTGATAGTATTTTTTTAATGAAAATTTTAGTTTTCTTTTTTATTATTATGTTAAATGTGAGTTGGTCATCCCTAAATGCAACTTCATTTAAATTTGAATTTAATCCATCGACGCCGGTTACCTATAATGTTAAGTCAAAATTATTTAAGAGTTTAGACCAAAAAGGTGTACAGATAACCAAAGAAGAGCGTGTTCTTGAATCTGAGGTATCCATTACCAAGCATATTGAACGAGGATTTGGACAATCCAACATTCCCCCGACGTACACGTTCTATAATAAGACTCAATTATTCAACATTATTCAAGATGGTAAACCTGTCAAAAATCCTTTATTGGACATAGTCGCTAAAGTCATTTCTGAAACAAAGACAGATCATGAAGGCAAGATTATCGATATTTCTGGGTTGGATGCCTTTGATACTCGGGTTAAGGACTCGTATCCTCCTCAGATATCAGAAGGGTTGTTGCGAGGAATGAATAGCGGTTTGATGGAAACTACCTTGAGAAAAGAATGGGGAGAAAAAATAGGCCATTTTTCTGGTAAAGAATTCAGTATTGGAGATACGTGGACGTCTATTCAAAAAGTTACGTTGCCTTCTAGTGACCCGGCTATTTACTATTCCGAAATATTATTTAGTGATTGGGTAGTAACTCAAAATGTTAAATGTGTGAGAATTATGATGTATCAACACTCAGATGCTGATTATTTAGGCGCGCTTGTTTCGGATCCCAAAAGGAATGATCCAGAAGCTGTTGCAGAAACAGATATCTTAGTATCAGGGTCTATTGAACGATGGGTAGACCCAACAACAATGTTAATTTATTTTGAAAAATCAAAGCGGAAAATAATATTTCCGATGACTTTACCAGAGAACGTATTAGTTCAGGCTACGTTAATCGATAGGTCTGAAAGTTTATTTTATTATTAATAGAAGTAAGAAACTAAATCCATGTTTACTAATTAGTGAGAAGGAAGAAATAGACCTACTAATATTATTTAAAGCTATCTTTTCAATATAAAGACAAACACCTAACCTAACAAGATTATACACATACAAAGACCTGTAAATAATTGAATGAATATCATAAACTACCAGTCATGATTATAGGCAACAAAAGAATACAATCCTTACTTAAACTTATTAAATCCAGAATTTTGGTTATAGACGGAGCGATGGGAACATCCCTTCAAGATGAAAATTTAACGGAAGCCGATTTTGGGAGCGACGAATTAAATGGGTGTAATGAATATTTAGTAATTACTCGACCTAATATAATTTCAAAAATTCACGAATCTTATTTAGAAGCTGGCGCAGATATAATAGAAACTAATACATTTGGAGCAACCCCACTCGTTTTGGACGAGTTTGGGATAGGTGAAAAAGCTGTAGAAATTAATACGATCGCTGTTAAACTTGCTCGGGCAGCGTGTGATAAGTATGCGACCCCAGATAAACCAAGGTTTGTTGCAGGATCTATCGGTCCAACAACTAAGGCATTGTCTGTTACTGGCGGTATTTCGTTTGATGAGCTGAGCTTGAACTTTAAAATCCAAGCAAAGGCTTTAGTTGAAGCAGGTGCTGATTATCTTCTAATTGAAACAGCTTTGGATACGTTAAATATTAAAGCCGCATATATAGGATGTTTAGACGCGTTTGAAGACGTTGGACAGACTCTTCCTGTAGCCATTTCTGGAACGGTAGAAACGATGGGAACAATGTTAGGTGGTCAAACTGTTGAAGCCTTGTATACCTCTATCGAACATATGAAACCACTTTATATTGGATTGAATTGTGCGACGGGTCCAGAATTTATGAGAGACCATATTCGGTCATTAGCAGAAATTTCTAAATACCCGATAGCCGTTGTTCCAAATGCAGGAATTCCAAATGAAGATGGTGTATACCCAGAAAAGCCAGAAAATTTGGCATCAACACTTCAAACGTTTATAGATGAAGGTTGGTTGAATGTTATAGGTGGGTGTTGCGGAACAACTCCTTCTCATATTCAATCGTTGTCCGAAATTGCTAATACGTCTAATCCAAGAACCTATATTCCGGAATCAGTGTCTAGAGTTTCAGGGATTGAAACGGTTATTTTTGAGAATGAAAATAGGCCCTATATTGTAGGCGAGCGGTCGAATGTCATTGGATCAAGAAAATTTAAACGTCTTATTGTAGAGGGTAGTCTAGATGAAGCCGCTGAAGTTGCAAAAAAACAGGTAAAATCAGGCGCCCAGGTAGTAGATATTTGCATGTCAAACCCCGACCGAGATGAAGTCCAGGATACAATCGATTTTTACCAAAAAATTTCAAAAATGATAAAAGCACCAATAATGATAGATTCTCAAGATCCTGAAGTTGTAGAGACTGCGTTTAAGCTAACTCAAGGAAAATGTATTTTAAATTCCGTTAATTTGGAAGATGGTGAAAAAAGCTTTGAGGAGTTGTTACCTCTTGTTCGAAAATATGGAGCAGCAGTTGTTGTCGGCTGTATCCATGGAGAAATGGCCGTAACTGCTAAGGAAAAGTTGCAATACGCTATAGATTCTTATGAATTATTAACAAAAAAATATGGAATTTTAGAAGAAGATATAATATTTGATCCTTTAGTTTTTCCTTGTGGAACAGGAGATGTAAATTATTTTGGTTCTGGAAAAGAAACAATCGAAGGCGTTCGATTAATTAAAGAAAAATACCCTAAAACGAAGTCAACATTAGGAATTTCAAATGTGTCGTTTGGGTTACCTCCATCCGGCCGAGAAGTGTTGAATTCTGTTTTTTTATATCACTGCACCAAAGCGGGTTTAGATACAGCGATTGTTAATTCTGAAAAGTTAGTACGTTTCTCGACGATATCTGATGAAGAAAAAGAACTTTGCGATAATTTATTGTGGTATCGAACCGAATTTGGAGATCCTGTCGCTAAATTTGCCGCTTTTTATAGAGATAAAAAAGTTGTTGTTAAAACGGTGTCTAGAGAACACTTATCGACAGATAAGAAAATTGAAATCAATATTGTTGAAGGTACAAAAGAGTTTCTTATTGAGAACTTAGACGAGGCTTTGGAAAAATTAGATCCATTGGGCGTAATCAACGGACCACTTATGGCAGCGATGGCAATTGTTGGGCGCCTTTTTAATAATAACGAGCTTATCGTTGCTGAAGTATTACAGTCAGCAGAAGTAATGAAAGCAGCTGTTTCCTATTTGGAACCAATGATGGAGTCGGTAGATGCTTCCAAAAGAGCGACAATGTTATTGGCCACTGTCAAAGGTGATGTTCATGATATAGGAAAAAATCTGGTAGAAATAATTTTTGGAAATAACGGGTTTAATATCGTTGATTTAGGTATAAAATGTCCGCCAGAAAAATTGATTGAGGCATTTAAAAAGCACAAACCTCAATTGATAGGTCTTTCTGGTTTGTTAGTAAAGTCTGCTCAACAAATGGTAATAACTGCGTCAGATTTAGCGAGAAATGGAATCGATGTTCCTATCTTGGTAGGGGGCGCCGCTTTATCAGAAAATTTCACAAATTTAAAAATAGCAGCTCAATATAATGGCGCTGTCGTTTATTGCAAAGACGCCATGTCAGGACTAGCAATTGCTAACAAATTAACAAATCCTTCACTATCGTCAGAGTATATTACTGAGCTAAAAGAGATCCAAAAAAATGCCCGAGAAAATAGAGATGTTAAAAGGGTTAAAAAACCAATACAACGACCAGAAATAAATTTTGAATATACTTATGATGAAATCGGGAAGCCATTTGTTGGCTCTAAAAGAATTGAAGCCGGATTAGAAGATATTTGGGATTATATTAACCCTCAGATGCTGTTTGGAAATCATTTAGGATTAAAAGGAAATGTAAAATCATTACTGGCAACAAACGACAAGAAAGCCATGAAATTAAACAAGCTACTTACGGATTTAAAAAAGATGGTTATCGAAAAAGGACTGTTAAAAGGAAAAGCTGTATACAAATACGTTAACGTTAAAAAGAAGGACAATCATTTACAGATTCTAGATGAAGATGACGCTATTAAAAATACATTTATCTTCCCAAGACAGTCAGAAGGAAATGAATTATGTTTAACTGACTTTGTTCATCCAGATAAGAAAGACACCATTTGCGCATTTGTTGTTACATGTGGCGACGGGATTTCAGATCTTGCTAAAGAGTTAATGGATGAGGGGCGTTATTTTGAGGCACACGGATTACAAGCGATAGCCTTAGAAGCAGCGGAAGGGTTTGCAGAAAAAATTCATCAACAAATTAGAAGTGAATGGGGATTCCCTGACGACGAGAATCAGAGTAGAGATGATCTCTTTAAATTGAAATACAGAGGAATTAGAGTTTCTTTCGGGTACCCTGCATGTCCAAGGTTAGAAGATCAATCGATATTATGGGACGTATTAAGCCCTGATAAAGAAATTGGGGTTAAACTCTCGGAAGAATGTATGATGGAACCAGAAGCCTCTGTTTCTGCCCTAGTTTTTCATCATCCTCAAGCGCGTTATTTTAGAATAAATGACGAGGATTTAGAATCATTTACTAACGGCCTTAGCTAATAACTTTTTTTCGTTTTGTTCGCATTTTCTTTCGAACGCATTCATTTATTGTCTCTGTCCCAATTTAGACCTTTTTAAATTCCACCTTAATTTTTGACTGTAACTTTTTCCATTTTTAAACTGAAAGACGTTGAGAACGAGTTCGTATTTATCATGAAAATTTTTTGATAAATGAACGATAAATTAGAATAGATAACACGGGGTGGGATTATGAAAAAAATATTAGCTTTAGTAGATAGAAAAACAGATAAATTAATTGTAACGGCGATTGACGGAAGAGATTCTCAAATTGCCGATGATTCTGTAATCGGAAACGAATATGAGGAATGCGTAGAGTTCGTATCCATCATATTGGTCAAAAAATCTTCTGATCTGACAGATGGCACCCCATCAATGATCGTGACCATTAAGGATGAAAACGAAAAAGAAGACTTGAAGGCGATGGGATGCCAGCATATGCGAGTGTATGATTCTATAGCTACCTTAATTCCAAGAGCATTAGGGACATTTATTAGATTGATGGCGTAATTGTTTCGTGATATTACAAAAGAAAGATAGTTGGGTAACTATCTAGCCTATATTTTTCACCAGCTAGATAGTTTAGGCCATTTAAAGAACCCAACTTGATCGTTGTTGTCTTACCTTCTATATGTGCGTCCTCCATTGAAGATGTACTAGGTAAGCCTGATTTTTTTTATTTTATGAAAAAAAAGAGTCTATAGAACAAATGGTGGAAGAGATGAGGCCATATACTAAAGAATTTCTAGTATAGAAATATTTTTAGATTAACGATATAGTTCCCCAGCTATGAACAAAATCAAGAAAAACAAAGTTATTATTATCGGGGCAGGATTTGGTGGTTGCATTGCGGCAAAAAAATTAGCAAATGCAGGATTTGATGTTACTATTTTTGATAAACGAAATCATCATATTTTTCAGCCACTTTTATATCAGGTTGCAACGGCAATGCTTTCTCCAGCTCAGATCGCCTATCCAATTCGATCGATGTTTAAAAATTATAAAAATGTACGCGTAATTCTTGCAAATATTTCTGAAATAGATAAAGAAAAGAAGACGGTAAAACCAAAACGATCGAACCAAACGTTTTCTTATGATTATTTGATAGTAGCATCAGGTGCTCGCCATTCATATTTTGGACACCCAGAGTGGGAAAAGTATGCGTGGGGATTAAAAACAACCCGAGATGCTTTAAAAATTCGAGAGCGAATGCTTTATAGCTTTGAAAAAGCAGAGCGTACGAGATTCGAAGATAAACAAGAACGATTTAGTACCTTTGTTATAGTAGGAGCCGGACCAACAGGTGTTGAAATGGCTGGGGCTATCTCTGAGTTAACTCGAAAAACATTAAGAAATGACTTTTCTAATTTCGATCCTAATTCTGCTCGAATTATTCTTGTTGAAGGAAGTGACCGAGTGCTTAATCGGTATCATGAACCTATGTCTGAGCAAGCTAAAAAAGACTTAGAGGGAATGGGCGTAGAAGTAATGTTAAACGCGATGGTGAGTAATATTACAAAAGAAGGCGTGACAATTGGCGACACCTTGATTGAGTCAGAAAATATTATTTGGGCAGCAGGAAATACAGCGTCACCTCTTATTAAGTTAACGACTTCTGAAGTTAATAGAATGGGGCAAGCAATAGTATCACCAGATTTTAGTATAAAAGAAGATAGGTCTATTTTTTGTGTGGGGGACTGCGCCTATTTGGAAGATAGAAATGGGACTCTCGTTCCATCGGTTGCACAAGGTGCTATTCAGGCTGGGTTGTTTGTGTCAGATCAGATTGTTCGAGAGAACAAGAATTTACCTCGTCAAAAATTTGCTTATAAAAATAAAGGGTTAATGGCGACTATAGGAAAATCACGAGCAGTAGCGCAAGTTGGAACGTTTCAATTTAGTGGATTCTTTGCGTGGTTGTTATGGAGTATCGTTCACATTATGTTTTTAGTTGATTTTAGAAATAAACTATTAGTATTTTTTGACTGGTTTGCCAGTTATTTTACCCATATGAGAGCCGTTCGGTTGATTAATAC
>JABIQV010000096.1 GCA_018699495.1 bacterium
ATTAATGAGTATAATTTCAAGAAAGCCCTGAAAATAGATAATGGCTGTCCGGGAAAATAGATAATGTTGAGTGGTCGTTGTAGACTCTTTTAGATGCTTAAAAATAAACGGATTCACCACGATGATACATCAAGAAATACACCGAATGATTCAAAACAAACCGCTAACGATTCCATTTCTAAATTTGAATCTAGATCTATATCGAAATGGTGGCTACGCAGAGTTAAACCACACGTGCAGTGTAAGAATATGTTTTGATTGAACCCAAACTCAGATATACTATAAAAAATAAAATAAAATTTCAGGAGTTAAAAATGCCATACGGTTTCTATCATGTTCTTCATCTCGTTTGCTTAGTCGCTATAGTTTCGGGATTCACCCTTGTATTAAAAGGCGATAATAAGAAAAAAATGCCTAAAATAGTAACGGGGATAGCTAGCTTTTTATTGCTTTTCTCTGGAATGGGTCTGTTGGCCAAAATAGGATCTGGTTTTGAGCCTTGGGTTATTACAAAACTATGTCTTTGGTTAGCACTTGCCATCATGGTTCCCGTAACAGCGAAACGATTCCCAGAAAAAAAAGGCATAGTCTTTGTCGTTGCTTTGGTATTGGTGGTTGGGGCTATTTATACGGTTTCGTCTAAGTAATTGAGACTAATTGGAAATTTTCTATGGTTCATATTTAATGGGCTGTTTTTTGGCCTTGTTTGGTGGATTGCGGCCACAATTTTTTTCATAAGTATTATTGGTGCTCCTTGGGGAAGAGCTGCTTTTAATATTGGCAAGCTTTCTTTTTTTCCATTTGGAAAAGACTTTATTAGTAGAAAAGAAATAAGTGAAAAAACGGATATTGGAACTGGTTTTTTTGGAGTAATAGGAAATGTTATCTGGTTCTTATTGGTTGGGGCTCCTGTTTCAATTCTTCATTGTATCTGGGCAATAGGTTGTGCGGTTACCATTATTGGAATCCCTTTTTCAATTCAACATCTAAAAATAGCAGGCGCATCCTTATTTCCTATCGGGAAAACAATTGTATCTACTAAACTTGCTAAAGACGTAAACAAGTAGCTGCAAGAAAAACCTTAACTATTCAAATGATTCATTATGGCGGTCAATTATTTCTTTTGAGGGGGGTGTAACGAGTTTACCTTTTGTTTATGTGATATTTTACACATAAAAACATGTTAAAATGTGTATAATATCACATTTTAATAATGTAAAAGTTTAAAATAACCAAATTTAAGGTATAATAGAAGAATGAAAAGAGATATATACCCAGCCCTCCAATCATGGAAAGAAGCTAAAGATAGAAAACCATTAATTCTAAGAGGAGCCAGGCAAGTAGGGAAAACTTATATCCTTAAAAAATTTGCTAAAGAAAACTTCGAAAATTATATTTATGTTAACTTTGAAGAAGAACCTTCACTTAAAACTTTGTTTGAAGGAGATTTAAATCCCGAAAAAATCATACAAAATCTATCACTTTTAAATAATGAAGTAATAGACCCTCAAAAAACCCTACTAATTTTAGATGAAATACAAGAATGCCAAGAAGCACTAACAAGTCTAAAATATTTTAACGAAGACAAAACTAAGTATCATGTAGTGGCAGCAGGTTCTTTACTGGGAGTAAAAATGGGTCAAGGAAGAGGGTTTCCTGTTGGACAAGTACAGTTTCTAGATCTGTTCCCTCTATCATTCAACGAATTTTTATCTGCATTAAATAAAGAACCGTTAAGAAAAAAACTTTCTGAAACAACATTAAACAATGAAAATCCAGAAGCTATCCACTTAATTTGTATGGACGTTTATAAAACGTATTTGCTCGTTGGAGGATTGCCAGGCGTTGTGAACGCATATCTGTCAGAAGGTAATTTTTTCAAAGCACGAGAAGTTCAAAAACAGTTATTAATTGGGTATCAAGCAGACTTTACTAAATATGCGCCAAAAACTGACGCCATTAAAATTCTGCATTTATGGGAATCCATTCCTCAACACTTATCTAAAGAAAACAAGAAGTTCATGTTTAAAGTAGCCAAAGAAGGCGCTAGAGCACGGGAATATGAAAATGCGTTAACTTGGTTAAACGATGCTGGATTAATACTAAAGTTACAAAATATCGAATTTCCAGGAATCCCTCTTACAGCACATAAAAACAAAAACATCTTTAAGATTTATTTATTTGATACTGGATTGCTAGGAGCCTTAGCAAATATTGATCCTGGTATTTTAGTTCAAAAAAGTGGAGTTTTTACTGCATTTAAAGGAGCTCTAACAGAAAACTTTGTGATACAAGAATTAGTCGCACATAAAAAATCAAATTTAGCGTATTGGACAAGTTCAGGCACTGCGGAAGTTGATATTGTATGTGGTTACAAAGGCGAGAACTTTCCCCTAGAAATAAAAGCAGAAGCGAATAAAAAGAAAAAAAGCTTAAAAGTTTTTGGAGATAAATATGATTATGAAGTTCTATCTCATATTTCTGGTAGGAATTTAAAAAAAGATGGCAATATAATAAATTACCCACTTTACTTGGCATCTCTATTTCCTGACTTATCGGATTAAATAAAAAACTAACAACATGACTCCAAACAAAACGTTCGCAGTCCCACTAGCAACTTATTTCAGGCAGTCATTATTAGACTCCGAACGAGCAAGTCCTAATGATTCAATTTTACTTCCTCCTCTTGGACTAGTTAAAGAAAGTAAGCGAGCAAAAGACGGTTGTTTTGCAGTAAATAGCGCGGATATTATCAATGGACAGATAGACCCTCAGCTTACCGACCAAATATTCAAAATTAAAGAAAAATCCGTTAAGGATAAAAATACTGCACCTCTTTTCCATGTGGATATCGTTGTTTATCCAAGAGTCGATTTACTTAAAATCGAAGGGGGGAGATATCCTCTATCAAAAAGACGAGTGTTGTTGCCACTAGTTATCATTACAACGCTAAACCGAAATGGACAATTACTTCCTACAGAAAAGGCACCCTGGATACCTAGAGAATGGTTGTCCCCAAATGAAAGTAGTAATTCGCCTATCGGGGACCTTTCAAATATCGATACATATTTAATCGAACATCCATTTGAAAAAATCGTAACATGGGTGGCCTTGATGAAATTTGCTGTTGGATTATTAGCTTCAGCGATAGATTACGCAATTGATGCTAAAGAAATTACTCCGGATATGCTTCAAACATTATCTGTTAACGACGAGTATTCTCAGTCGGCACATGGGTTAATACTTATTAATCCACCTATTATTGAAGCGAAACGAAATATTATTTCTGTATTGGAATCGATTATAGAAAACAAAGTATGTAATTCTTTATTTGAAAATTACGTTACGCCTTCGTCTTTACCGATAAAACCATTTGTTTCTCTTGAGTATGATCTGGAATCCTCGACTAAACATGTTGGGCAAATGACCAGCGAATTCCCATTATCTCCTAAACAACGAAATGCACTTCATTATTTATCTAATCAAAAACACGGTGAAATCTTAGCGATTAATGGACCACCAGGAACCGGGAAGACAACACTTATTCGATCGGTAGTAGCAAATATGTGGACACAGGCCGCATTGAATGAAACAGAGCCACCAATTATTGTAGCCGCATCCAATAACAATCAAGCAGTTACCAATATCTTGGAAAGTTTTGCGCGAATTGAAGAATCTGGTGGAGACCCAACTATTCAGGGTAGATGGATACCTAATGTAAATTCGTATGGTCTTTATCTTTGTTCTCAAACTAAAGCGAATTCAGGGCCAAAGCATGCGTATTTAAGTCCCGATACCCAAGGCTTAATGAAAGATCTACAAACGACAGAGTATATAAATAAAGCGACCACTTATTTCTTAAACAAATTCAAAGAATGGGCGCCAAAGGAACCAGTTAAAACTGTTATTGATGCTAAAAAAATCATTCATAAACATATGACTAAAACTCAAAAGGAAATTGAAAAAGGGTTTTTATGTCTCACTGAATTTCAACTTATACAGGATGAACTTGAAGAAAAGGTTACGAGTCTAAAATCTATAAACTCAGAGATTGACGAGGATAAGTCATTTAAGGACCTGTATTTAAAAAAACAGAGGCGTCTAAAACGATGGTTAAAAAAACATAGTCCGAAAGGTCTCGAAAACAAAACATATGAAGATCAAATCAATGATAGTTGTGACAAAAACTTGCGATTCAAACTATTTAAATTAGCGACACATTATTGGGAAGCTAAATGGTTAATAGAGACAAAGAAATTTGTATTCAACTGGGATGAAGACAAAAAGTCTCCCGCAAAATTAAGGCGTAAATATCTACGGTTCGCGAAATTGACACCTTGCTTCGTTTCTACCTTTTTCATGGTTCCTTCGTTTTTTATGGGCTTTGAAAAAAGAGATGATGTTTGGAAAAATGTTCCCCTATTCGATGAAATTGACTTACTTATCGTCGATGAATCAGGGCAAGCCTTGGCCGATGTTTCGTCTGCTAGCTTTGCGTTATCCAAACAAGCATTAATTGTAGGTGATACGGACCAAATTGAACCTGTTTGGAATGTGCCAGCCAGTGTCGATATTGGGAACCTTAAATTATCCAATTTAATAACAAACGAGCAACCATACGAAAACTTTTGGCTAGAAAGCGGGCTTCTTGCAAGTAGTGGAAACTTAATGACAGTCTCTCAACGAAGATGTGCGTTTCATCAATACACTAAGCTACAACGTGGCCTTTATTTGACCGAACACAGACGCTGTTTCAATAACGTTATAAATTACTGCAACGACCTTGTTTATAAAAATACGCTAGAACCTTTAAGAGGTATTCCGGAAAACACATTACCTTGGCCATCAATGGGGTTAATACATTCCGAATCACTATCCACAAAAATTGGAGCTAGTAGAGGCAATCCAGGAGAAGCGAAGAAAATAATAAATTGGCTCAAAATAAATTATCAAACAATTATAAGTTACGGATTGGGTTCGAATTCCAAGCTAAAAGGTAGGTATGAAAGAGAAATACTTTTCGAAACCGTAGCTATTATCACCCCATTCTCAAGACAAGCAACGTTGGTAAAACAAGAACTTAAAAAAGCGAACTTACCTAATTTAAAAGTTGGGACAGTACATACGTTTCAAGGAGACGAACGGACAATCGTTCTTTTTTCTAGTGTTTATGGAATAAATGATAAGGATGTTAGTAAGTTTTATGATCGAAGTAAGCATATGTTAAATGTAGCGGTTTCAAGAGCTAAGGATGTTTTTTTAGTTTTTGGTGACAATCGTGTGTTTGGGGTAGATTCAGATGAAGCTCCTTCGGGAATATTGAGAAAGTATTTAAAGAGGGCAAGCGAAAAACAATGACTAACTAAAAACATCCCTATTGACACTATTTTTTATATTTCATATGTTGCTTCTTCTAAAGAAGTAGGTAGATATAATGATAAACTCGATATTTAAAACTCCGGCCATGAGGAGACTTGGAGCTCTTGGAAAAAGAACATTATTTTCAAAACGTTTTACACAACGGCCTAAACGTCCTTTTCACAATCGACTTAATTTTGGAGCGTCTACGCAACCCCCTGCCCCTTTTTGGGTTCAGCAGGTACGACCTATTTCTACCAGTAAATTTAAAGAAATAAATCCTATAACAAGAATCGTCTTAGATGAGGATGCTCCACGATTAGTTAAATATGCCTTAAAATCTGCTGGGAATGGTGAAAGGACGACTGTTTTAAATGAATTTAAACATCCAGAAGGCACCAATAAAGTCGTGTCTACGACGGATATCGATTTGTGCAGAGATATTGAGAAGGATAAAAATTTTTCTGTATCTGTAATTAACCTTGGTAAATCTGCTACAAAAGCATTTTCTTATTTGTTTTCAAAGGCACACGAAAAAGTAAGTAATATGGACGCAGATTCATCTAGTTTTGATGGAGAGCCAGCAACGATTATTCATTCCGAAAAATCATTAAAAACGGATGCTTGTTTGCAACGTTTCTATGCGACCCTCCATCAATATGGAGGGTCGTTTAATTTTTTAAATTCCGAAGCCCATTTTATCGCAAATTATATGGTTACAGACTTAAACGAAACGGGGACGCTTCATTGCCATGCTGATTATCGGGAAGTCGTTGTACAAATGACTGGCGACAAGTCGTCACAGTTATTAATTAAAGCAACTCGAGAACTAAACTTGGCGAACGAAAACGGGATATCTGTTTCTGTGGAATACAATGAAGAGACGAATATGTTTCATCATTACATAATAAATGAAGGCGCGACGAGCCAGTACATCCATATAAAATTTCATGGTGCGGCTCATGCGTTTACCGTTCACCCTAATCCGAAATCTGAAAATCCGTCGATTGTAGGAGAAGAAAGTAACATTGGATTTATTTCTATACATTCAGACATGGAAACTGAAAAATCTCGGATAGAAACGTTTAGTATTTCGGACTATTCTAAAATAAAACATTCGATGACAGCAGCAACTATATTTCTGCATAGAAAGAGTGAAATAAATCACCTACAAGAATGGATGAAACAAACGAATACAGCCCCAACGCAATTATTGGTTCTTTCTAGAGATAAATTTAGAGACTTATTAAACTTTTTTATTCAGAAATAATTAGGGACATAGTGGTTGAATTCAAAGCCAAGGAACGAGAGCTATGTTCCACAAAAGGTTGTTGTTACTTCATTTTCATTGGTTGCTGGATAACTATAGTGTTCATATGTTTCATTTGGTAAAAACGGTTGTTTCCATAGTGCATTCAACGTTTTCATAAGGTCAACTTTATTTTCTTGAATAGCCTCTTGAATGGCAGCTTCAACCAAATGATTTCTTGGAATAAATAAAGGATTTATTTTATTC
The DNA here is from genome assembly GCA_018699495.1 of bacterium. GTDB lineage: Bacteria > Margulisbacteria > Marinamargulisbacteria > JABIPA01 > JABIPA01 > JABIPA01. The sequence goes on from JABIQV010000096.1 coordinate 6,875, forward strand.
ATATGAGAGGCAATATCGGTAAAGGACGCCGGTTCACTTTCGAGTCTTTTTTTCCAACGAGGCACCCACTTTTTAAATGCTTCAGATTCAAAAAGTGGCAACGGAACAGGTAGTGACGTTGGATTATCTAATAACAAATTACTTAAATAGCGAAAACTTAGTGTGAAATCAGAGTGAGTTGATTCAATAAGAGCAAGTAGCTCGTTTATAAACAAATCGTCATTATCTTTCATCGTCGAAAACCCAATTTTTTTAAGCAGAATGGCTAGCCAATTCGTTTCAAACAAGGGCCAAAAATCTTTTAATATCACAGTTACCTTCTCAATCGCTTTTTCTTGGTTTTTATCGATGAGTGGAAGAAGTGTTTCCGCCAATCTCATGAGGTTCCATAGCAAGATTTCTGGTTGCTTTGAATATCGATATCGTCCGTTTGCATCTATTGCACTGAAGACTTGGTTAGGATTAAACGCTTCCATAAATGCACAGGGTCCAAAATCAATTGTTTCCCCTGAAATGGAAATATTATCGGTATTCATTACACCATGAATAAACCCTACACTCATCCACTTCGCGATTAAATTTATTTGTTTTTCCACAACCGATTTTAAAAAGGTGAGATATTTATCTGTCGAGTTGAGACAGTCCGGATATAGACGGTTTATACAGTAATCGGAAAGAGTTTGAACGGATTCGAAATCATTTAGTGAAGCAAAGTATTCAAATGTTCCGATTCGGACATGGCTTTTTGCAACACGAGTGAGGATGCCTCCTGGAAAAGACGTGTCTCTATAGACGGTGTCTCCAGTAGAAACGGCAGCCAATGCCCGCGTCGTTGGAATATTAAGAGCATGCATGGCTTCACTAACTAAGTATTCCCTAATAACGGGTCCAATAGGAGACCGTCCATCGCCACTTCGTGAGTAATTTGTTTTTCCAGATCCTTTGAGTTGAATGTCTCGATGGTTCCCAAGTTTATCGATACATTCGCCAAGTAAGAGGGCGCGTCCATCTCCTAATTGTGGTACAAAATGACCAAATTGATGACCTGCATATACCATTGCAATGGGGTTTGAGCCTGAAAGTATTTTGTTTCCAGAAAAAGTATCGATAGCTTGTTGAGAACGGATCCAATTTTCAGGGATGCCTAATTCCTGAGCTAGCGATGAATTGGCTAATATAAGGCTAGGATTTGAAACAGGGGAAGGGTTAGTTTTTGAATAAAACTTAGGGGGTAAATCAGCGTACGAATTTTTAAATTTAATAGTCATTAGTAATATCTTTAATAAAGAGGCACTCTTTAGATGAGTACATGAATTTTACCAGCACTTCCTATTATTTCATATCAGCCGCCTATAAATGAGAGGGACCATAAGTATTCAATTTAGTATTTATAGTTAAAAGTTTTTGGACCTGCTCCATAAATTCTTCAGGGTGTTCCAGCGGCGTACTTTCATGTTTTGCTTCCGGAGCCCAAAAAAGTTTTGGAGGAACTGCTTTTTCATAAAGTAATTTACCCATGAAAAAAGGTACAACATCGTCATTTGGTGGGTGTATGAATAACTTGGGAATTGTGATCGTTTCAACAACTTCAATCGCGCTATAAGTAGAATTAAATTGGGCATCCGATATCTGTTTGGGGACCCCAAATCGAGTTGCGTGAAAGGTCATAATTTCGTCGTAACTTGTAAACGGACTTTCTATTACCATCGCTTTAAAGTTATCTTGAGCATGATGTGCAAACGCAATAGAAAGGTGTGCACCAAGTGATTGTCCAAATATAATCATAGAGTCTCTTTGTATATCAGGCCTTGATAAAAGGTAGTTTAGAGCGGCTAGAGAATCATCCAGAACATTTTGTTGAGAGGGACTGCCTTCTGATTTTCCATAACCTTGATAGTCAAAGGTTAATAGCTGGTATCCATTATCTACCCAAATAGCTGTTTTATGGAATTGATAAGAAATATTTCTGGAATTGCCATGGAAATGTAAAACGGTTCCTTTAATCTCACTGGTTTTAGGTTTAAAAAACCATGCCTCAAGAAGGTTTCCATTTTTTGCCGGGAAATGCACTGTTTCGTACGAATACGCATCAGAGTTTGGAAGTGGCCCATAGTCTTTATCTGCGTTAAAAATAAAGTCTGTTAAATTACA
>JABIQV010000097.1 GCA_018699495.1 bacterium
CATCTTCCTCTTTTTTAGCTTTATCTGTAACAAAAGTGGCTATATCATCAAGTTTTTCTACCGAAATTCCCTGAAAGTCTTCAGTATGGACTAATTTAAACTCATATTTTGAATCAGAACCACTCCATAGATCGATAACTATCTGTGCATCTCTCTCTTGTAGAGCGATTATATGCTGAGCGCCATGCTTTTTTAATTCCGTTACAAACTTCCTATAGGCCTTATAATCCTTACTCGTCCATCCTACTGGATGAGTATGACCTGAAACTGTTATTTTATAGCCATTAAAACTAAGGGATACTTTCCGATAATTAGGAACATCAGGAAGGTCACTAGAAACAGTCCCCGTAGCCTTAGACTCACTTACTGGGGGACATAACCTTTTACTTTGCGTACCTGGACTTATATTACTCATACTCTAAACATACCCACATTAAAGATTGTTTAAACTTTTTTAAAAAGAGTTTTACAATATACACAAGACAGAACTAAAAAGTATGTGTGTAAGTGTAATGCCCCGGTTAAGTCAACGAGAAATAAGGGAGTAATGTCTATGTTTCAATACCTCCTTATGCCGTTTTCTATCGACAAAACGCTGCATGGCTTGAGCGGGCGTTTTGTAGTCTAGGGATTGGTGTGGAAAATCGGTATTATAATCGATACTCCACTGTTCAAAATCTTGTTGGAACTGAAAGGGAATAGCCCAATCATGAGTCCAAACAAGCTCTTCTTTTAGGGTACGAAACACACGCTCCGTATCAGCATTGCCTTTAGTATTATTCCAGGTAGTAAAAATGTGCTTAATCTTTAATTGAGAACACTCTTTCATATATTTTTCAGAGCTTGGCTGGCAGCCATTATCTGAAATAAACTTAGGTTTGCCATGCTTAGAAAAGAGTCCATATGGGTATCGATTATTAACGGCTATCTGTAGAGCTTCAAGCCAATTTCCAGCATTGGAAGATAAAGACGTGTAATGTCCGATTATCTCCTTTGTATACCAATCCAGAACAATATGAACATAGACCCACCCCCAACTATGAATCGAGAACATAGCTCTGATACGGATGCTTTTTCTTTAAATCCTTCCATTACAATTTGTAGCTTCTACTTTCCTGTCCATTTTCTGTTTTTCATTAAAAGTCACCTTCAAAAGGTTTGTTTTCGCCACCTCCTAAAAGGCCTTAAGCTTAAGGGCTTTTAGGGGGTGGTCTTGTATCTATTGAGACTCTCTTATTTTACGTCATTTCTTAAATGGGGGCAGTATAGGTGAGCAGAGCTTACTATAAAATTCAAATAGTAACACTCGCAACCAAAGTTTAATTGAGGATAGCCTTATAGGAAGACCTTCTGGGGTGATTACAATGTTGGAGTGCATCAATAATCCATATACCGTATATTTTCGTCCATAATTAAAAATTATTTCTCGAATATGTCCGATTTTACTTGGAATTTTTCGTTTATAACTATATTCCGTCGTATCGTGAAGTATTAATAGTTTTCCTTTTATACCGGAGGTTCTTTTTTTTTGTAGTCTTTTCATATCCTTTTAATACTTGTTCATCTGTGATTTTTTGAGTATAAAATGGTATAATTAAGAATGTCAAAAAACATTCCAAAAGAGGTCACGTTATATGAATATAAGGACTATCGACAACAAGACTATTACCCCTTATATGAAATAGAGGCGGGTATAAAAAAGAAAGATAGAGGGGACAAGGTATGTATAGTATAAGGGGGGAAGGTTACCCTGTAAGTAAGTTTAATCCTACGGGCACTGTCTCTAGTAACCTTCTTAAGAATGCTAATTTTCGGAAACTACCCCTTAGTTTTAATGGCTCTAAAATAACAGTTTCAGGTCATGCTCATCCAATGGGATATATGAGTACAACGCGTAAGGACCAAATGGACTTTGTAACGGAATTAAAAAAGCATGGCGCTCAGCATATAATCGCTCTACAAGAGAGAGATGCACAGATAGTTAGCGATCTATGGAGTGGTTCTGATTCAAAATATGAGTTTAAATTAGTCCATACTGAAGACTTTCAGGGAATTTCGGTAGAAAAACTTGATGATATAGCCACTTTTGTTACAGATAAAGCTAAAAAAGGGGAAAATGTGACTATTTATTGTGAGGGAGGTTGGGGAAGAACAGGAACTGTGATGGCATCTTTAGTGCTAAGAAACCTGATAGAAGAAAGTAGCAGCTCTGAACTAAACTCATACTTACGTCAAAAGGATAGATTAACTGAAGTAATGGAGTTACCTGGACATAGAATGGGGGTTACTAGTCTCGTTAAACAAGCCATAATGACGATGCGAGATATAGATGGCATGGGTATTTGTGAACACAATACTAAGGGCAATTCCATTGAAAACGACTAACAAGTGCAGTCTTTGATAAATCTAGAAGAGAGTCTTCTAACAAAAATACAGACCTCCAGGAGCCATAGTTCCCGTGCCCGTCGCCTGTTAGATTCTTTTACTAAGATGCTGTTGTTCCGCAACCTCTAGTTGCTGGTGGGCCTGATGTAATTGGACTACAACAAACAGGACCTGAGCTAGCATCTTTAGGGCTAAAGTTCCGTAGCTTAAAAAACACTACCCCAATAGTTATCAAACTATTCTTTCTAACTGTGTTACTAAAATAATACTGTCTTCTTCTGAAAAGCTAGATTGTGAGTACTTTTCCGGAATAATGGGGTCTATTTCTATTCCTGCTTCACAGACAAATATTTCACAAGGTAATAACCAAAATATTTCATCGAGCGCCACTAAGAATAGCGAGTCTGAAACGGACACTCAGGGAACTTAATTTAGTGTTTCTTCTCTTAAACAACCTTTAGTTGATTCTAGTGAAATCCAAGTCATGCCAATCGATAAGGCCGTTGTGATTTCAGGAAATAATAAACCTGCTATTGTTACATTGAAACCTCTTTGGGAATATGAAAAAGATCACAAAGTCACATAAAATAGTATATTAATCCTTTTTATGTTTTATTATTTCTTAGCTTGATAATAAATTTAAAGAACCTCGAATTTGAGTTCAATAATGTTTAGAAGCTTTTCATTTTCTTCAAAGGATTTAGGGGCAGAAGACTCTGGAAGATAGGGCTTTAAGTCAGATTCAAAGAAATAAGTAAATTTCTATTCTTTATAATAAGGAATATCATGCTTATCTAATATTTTTTTTACGGTCGTAGAGTGCATATCGTATTTCTTAGAAATATAAGACATGTGTATTCTTTCTTCATTTTCTTTTTCGAACTTTTCTACTAATGACATGGTTAATCGTCTTCTAAGAGGGGCCTCTTAATACCCGAGAATGGGTACTGCGCTGATAATGTTTAAATAATATGGTCTTTTATTAATTATCGTAAAGTATTAAAAATACATTTCATCTACTATTGTTCTTAAATTAGAATAAAGAAATTAATTTTATATTTTGAACATAATCATAATCGACCAATTATGCTCACGTTATTCTAAAGGGTGCCCCATACTTTCAAGGTTCCATTAGTTTCATGAGTTTGCGTCATAAATGGTTTTAGCCACGTAACTAACGGCCCAAGGACCTGTACATTTGATCCGACTCCAAACAATGTCATTAATTTTAAGAGGGTCGCAATCGATAGGAAACACGACTACTTTTTTACGTTGTTTGATCGCCTGTTTAATTGTTGAAATGGACCCTCGAGAGTTTTTATCGATAAAGGCAACAACACCATAACACGATTTAACGAGACGAACATTACGTTCTAAAAGAGCGACTCTAGCGACAGTGTAGTGTTCGTTTTTTCCACAAAGCCCCCACTTGTCGGAGCTGATAGCAAACGCTGGTACCGAGGCCCAGCGACAAGAGATAATCGAAAAGATACGCAGGAGCTCAATTTTAACTTGGCACCACATCTACATGTTCGGCGAGTACAATTTCTCTGTCCTACGGATTTAAGCAACAAGCCTTTTGACATGTCGAAAATATTGGATTTAAACTTTTGCGTGTCTAACATTGGAAGATCTAGAGTGGTAGCTTCGACGAAGGCGCGGTCTCTAAAAGAATCATTAAAGACACATATTTTAGGAAGTCATCAGATTCATACACTCGGGGCTTTTAACTCTATAGATTTAGATGATTTGAACACAAATATAAATGGTGTGCCAGAAAATGAACTTATGAGAATATTTGAAAAAATAGAGAGGTGCAACCCAAGTTGGTGAGGTACACATAGTTCTAGCTTTATAAGAGACCATTTTTTAGGAGAGAAGAATCGTTCATTTAAAGAATTTTGTTTAAAGGTGTTAGCAAAAGCAATTACCACTAAACAAGATTATAAATATCAAATAACTATAAATATGTATAGTGAAAAATTTGATGAGATTAGTTTATAAATGAGATCAAAATAATCGAGGATGGACAGGAACGGACCATTTTTGTTTTAGAAGAACATAACTTTTAGGAGAAAATGATTCGGATAGAATAACTTGTGTGAACGCTTTAGCTGCTTTATATGAATATAGCTTTTTTATTTAAAAAACCACTTTAATAGAACGGATCAAACTAAAGAAGCTGTGGGGAGTATAGATTTTATATGTATTCAATACCACTAATATCGTCGACTAGTTTTCTTAGGTCTTCTGTTTCAATAGTATTAATATATTTTTGTGCATCCGAAATAAATCCCGATAAACTTTCTGATTTATTAGGAATAGTCTTTGCTAAATTTAGCGCTTTAGTTAGCCATTTTTTTAGTATCCTTTCTTTATCAAACTCTTGTTTTAAATCCAACTTATATAAAATTTCAATAGAGATTAAAATACCTCTAACATCATCTTTAGTTTTATTTTCAGGGTTGATATCAGAAGGCAGAAATCTATGTTGTTTATAAAGGCTTTCCTTTTGGTTTAAATGATTTAAGTATTCAATTACAGCTGTTTTTAATAGGTTTCTATCGTTTTCAGAGTCCAATGTCATTTTTTTTAGTAGAAGATTTTGTGAATGAATAAACACCTCAAATAAAGGAAAAACAATGTTAGTTTTTGGTAAACATTCTTTGAAATAAAGAAAGTTATCCTGGTTAATGCTTTTCAATAGTTTCAAGAAAATAGGTATATAGATCTTATTATAGTTACTTGAAAGAGAGAGCACTTTGTTTGATTTCATTGTTAGGTTACTCCTTATTTTGTCGTTAATAAATACTTTATGTTTTTTTGTATTGAGTTAAACATTTTATCCCTATGCTCCTTTGAAAGTCCGTGTGCCTCATTATACTCATCCAAAAAATTATTAATTTTAATGTCACTTGGTTTAGGTCTCTGTGCTCTTGAAAAAAAGCTTCTTTGAGGCTCAGTTGCAAACATAGATAATAACTTATCTCGACCTTTATTTATACCATTTAAAAAGTAGCCTTCTAAAGCTGTATTCTTAACCTCCGCTTGGGCTACAGGCATTGGTAAACATATTCCATGCAATAGATTAATTCCATCTCGCCTATTAAATAGGGGTTTCAAATAGGCGGTCATATCACCTTCTTCATGTAAATGAGCCTCATTATCAATAACGGTAAATCCGCCCTCTATATCAAAGAATATATTGTCTACATTTGTACGAGGACTACCTTCTACATATGAAAATCTATCCGCCTCTTTAGCCATGAAGGAATCAAATAGGGCTATTTCACCAAGTTGATTCAACGATTTTTCAGATGAAAATGATTTAGCTTCCGTAGGCTCTAAGCCGGATAGTGTTCTGCCACTCACTTCGGTCATCAACATATAGTTTGATTTCTTTGCCTTCGGTGGTAATAGAGCGCTAATTTTCTCATGTTCTTTGGGGCTGTTAGTATCAATTAAAGAAAATTTACAGGTAGATACATCCAACTTTCCAAGTAAGAAATGGGAAGTCAACGTCTTAACCTTATCGAAGTCTGATTTTACTACCAAAGTTCCATTATGTTCCCTCATAAAATAGACACCGCCGCTTGCACCAGCTTCTGACTTATTTACTGGACGAAGCACTCCTTCATAACTGAATTTTGGAATCAGGCGTGACGCTATATCTTGACCAGTATCTGTTTGTTTTTGTATATCTTGGAGTTGAAATGAGGAAGACATAGCACCAATTTGCACCGGAGGTAATGGATTCTGGATGTCTTTTTTTTTTGTCTTATCATCCGATTTTGTTGGGGCTTTTTTGGCTTCCGGAGTGCCCGGTACTTTTAATGGATTCCATTGCATATAATTAAACATGAATTATTCTCCTCTCTAATATACTATATTCACCGTATTTTATGTTTTTAAACATACGAAAATATGTATTCACTTATTCATGATAATTAATATATGGTGAGGGCCTATGCTGGCTTCAGTATTGCCTAAAGATCAATTAAAGGGACATCTATTAGGTTGTAAGCATAACCTTGGCACCACAGCCGGGGTCAGACTCACCGGACACTATTACAGAAGGTAATTTGAATTTTCTGAAAAAAATGTTTGGTTATTTTACTAATGAAACACTTGTCTCAGGGGGAATGCGAGGTATAGAAAGAAAAGATGATGACTCCTATTCTATCACCGACAATAGCTTAACCGATTATATACCTAACTTATTACGAATAAAAGAGCACTCATTTGATGACCTAATGGGGGGATTAGGAGAAGACGAGAAATTACCTTACATCTCCTTATTGATAGCCTTTTTACCAGTACCTGAGCTGTATGAGTCTATCTTAACGCACCTTTTAGATTGGGTTCGTGCGCCTCAAAAAATGTTACCGATGAACCAATTAAGCGAAACGAATCAGAACACGCTTAAGAGTATCTTTCAAGATAATCAGATAGCTAGCGATGTTATCAATAAGTTAGTGGGTGCCGATAGAATAGACGACCTGATGAGCACGATACCCTTATATTTATCAGAGGTAACCTATTTAAGCCTAGATACGACTATTCCGACTGAGTTGGTAGGAAGACTCATTAATATGCTTCCAAAGTTAGAAACGATAACGCTAGGAGAACAAATAAGATGTGATATGCAGTTGCTTCAAATCTTACAAAGTAAAGCGACTGAACGTTCTAATGGTTTTAATTTTGATTTAACGACTCTGGATTTAGGGGACGCTACGATTACAGCTGCTCAATTTAATGCCTTTCCGCAAGCCATTAAAGCATCGATAAAGGA
>JABIQV010000098.1 GCA_018699495.1 bacterium
AAATTTAGTCACAGGCTACTCCTTTGCATTTTTGCTGAATACAAAGAGTAGCCTATATCAACAACTAAAAGCACGTCTACGACGTGTTTTTTTGTGCCTATTTTATGGGGAGACTTTTTTATTTTTACCGGACACTAGTGAGATTTCTTATTTTATCTAATCTTTTCCCCTTAACAATTTAATCTAAACCTATACTCACAGAAATGACACCTCATAAAGCGTACAGTTCCATTTTCTTATTCGATTTACTGTCGGAATTTGTTAAACACGCGCTGATAAAAACAAGTTATATCCCCACTGATGGAGATTCAGGCACCAGGAATTACACTACTAATTTAAAAGTCATTGAGATTAACGTTATTTTATGTGTTATTCTACATTGTTCAAACATAAAAAAGCCTAATATCAGACTAAACTTGTCTTCTATTAGGCTTTAATATCATGGCTATTTTAGCTAAAAATAAATCTTATTTAAACAAAAATTTAGACGTTTGATAGTCTTCATTCAATACAACCAATTCAGGTAGCGTTTGTGATAAAGGCCCCCAAAATTGGATCGGGCCTGGAGAAATAAACATATCGTGTTTAGCCCATGAAACACGATCGTTTTCGAACGATTTAAATGCGAGAGACTCAGTTTTTACTAATGCCTTTTCAATAACTAAACACGTTTCTCCATCTCTCATTTCTTCTGATAACAATGAAATCAATGGAATAGCAGTCAAATACCCACCACCAGTTAAATTTGATATAGCAGCCATATACCCAGTCTTGTCATTCAAAGCAAGCGACCCCGCTAATAAACCCAAATTATAGGTAAATGCTGCATCAAACGGAGAAGGCGCTCCACAGCGTCCCTCATATCCAAAAAAATGATGAATAGATGAAAATTTAAACGCTTGCATAGTTTTGTATTCGTTTTTACTTAAAATGAATGTCTTCTCCTCAAAGGAAAAGCTGTCTGATGCCTTATAGGCGCTAATTTTTTTAGCTACCATGGAAACTAATAACTCTTCTGTAGGAATTTGACTTACTTGTAAATTTCCGTGAGAATCTCGTTCATAAAGTAATTTGTTTTTTATACCTTCTGGCAACGTCTGAAGTAGTTGACTAGAACTTACTCTCAACTTTGTTTGAACAAATGATTCTCTAGATTTTCCTGGTAAGGCTGCTATTTCTACCTTATAGTTTCCCAAAACAGTATTCAGTTCATCTATTAATGCCCTAAATTCTGGAATAAATTCAATTAACCCTTCAGGAATGATCACTACTCCAAAATTTTTGCCTTTACCTGCACGATATAATATTGATTCGGCAATTTGTGACACTATTTGATCCAAACTCATTTTTTTTTCCGAAATTTCTTCAGAAATAAGTGCAATATGAGGATGGGTTTTTAAAGCAACTTCTAAAGCTACATGGCTTGCACTTCTACCCATCATTTTTACAAAATGCCAATATTTTCGAGACGATGCTGAATCTTTCAATATATTTCCAACTAATTCAGAATAAACTTTGGTCGCTGTATCAAACCCAAACGAAATTGGTAAATAGTTGTCTATTTGAAGATCTCCATCAATAGTTTTTGGAACACCTATAACAGAACACCCTTCATCCGCCAAAAACTCCGCCAAAAAGGCTACGTTCGTATTGGAATCATCTCCACCAATTACTATAATGGCATCGAGCTTAAATTCCTGAACACACGCTTTTACTCGTTGATATTGTGAGTCGCTTTTAATTTTTGTTCTATCAGACCCCAAAAAATCAAACCCACCTGTATTTAGAATTGAGTCCACGTCACTTAGACCAATTTCAAATAAATCTTTGGCCATTAATCCTTTTGGTCCGGATTTTATCCCAAAAACAGTATTTTCTTCTCCACAAATACGCCGAATCCCAGCTACAATATTATGGCCTCCAGGTGCTGGTCCTCCCGAAAACAAAACGGCAACTCGCTTATTTTTACAGTTCATAAAATTTGGGACTGCTTCTAATACGACGTTTTTACTTCTCTGGCTAAGCTTGGGAAAAGACCTATCAAATAAATCACTTTTGCTTGAACTTAATTGAATAGGTGTCTCCTGAAATGATGCAGGTTTTAACGAACCGCCCGATAAAAACACCGAACATGTTGGAACAGGCATCCTATTTAATTCCTGTTCGAAACTCTTGGCACAAGCCGTCATTTTTTTCTCCTCGATTGAAATCATAAATTTCCTCCCTAATCTTTTAACTATTATGAGAGATTATATAGGTTAAACTAGTCTTTCGGATGACATGCAATAATTTGTCCTGCATATTCATTGTTGATATATGCACTCAACGTTACAACCTGTACGTCTTCATCTGGAAAGAAAAAGTGAATCTTTTGAAGTTCACGTTCCGATCTAATATAGTCAACCTCGATGTCAGCTTTACTATATTCTTGCGTAAACCAATCAACCAGCTGTTGATTAAAAAAGACCTCGGAATCTGAAAAATCCTCAAAAGTTGAAGACTGTCCATTCCCAGATCCACCTAGCATTTTATCTGTTAATCTTTGTAAAACAACCGGCTCCACAATTAACAATGCGCCTCTCGATTTATAGTTTAGCAAATTTATCATTAAAATTTGAGATGATAATTTCGAAAATACAGAATATATCTTATTTTCCACAGAAACACGCCTAAAACTAAATAATAAATCCAGCTTTGTAGAAATAATATCGGACATTCCCAAAGCAACGCGTTTATAGTTCAGTTCCAATTGGTCGGGTTTATTTGGTTTGGCTTGCATTGTCTCTCCATCTCTGCGTTTGCTTTTTTCGTATTTTAGATGCATATTTTTTTGTTTGCAAATTAGCTTTTAAAATAAATTTAACGCGTCTGTTCTTAGCCCTGTTACTCTCTGAGCTATTTGGAACCAATGGTTTATAAGGCCCATACCCAATAACAGAAAATTTACTTTCATCCAAATTATACGCAGATAACGTTTTTAATACAGCCGCAGCTCTTGCTGTCGATAATTCCCAATTAGACGGGAATTCTTTTGTAGAAATTGGCGTATCATCTGAATGTCCTTCTACAACAAATGTACTATCCTTTTGAATATCAACTAATATGTCCGTAAATTGTCTTAAAATTGGAGATACTGATGATTTTAAAGCTGCCTCTCCAGGCAAAAACAATAAGGCCCCTTTAAAATCTATTTCTAGGCGATCCGTGTACAAATCAACAGACACGAGACTATCTAATTCTTCCTCCTCAATCAAAAATTGCACCCGACCGTGAAGATATTTTAATTGGTCTTGCTCAGCTTGAAGCCTATTGCTTAAATCGTCTGAGAGATTTTTATTCTCGAACTCAAATTTATGTTGCGTCCGAAAACTTTCTGTAGCCTCCAAAAACTTAGTCACATCAATTTCAGATATTGAATATAAATAAATAAAAAAAACTAACAACAAAGCTACCAAATCTCCCCAAGATACATAAAACATTTGGGAAGGATCTACATCTTCATACCGTTGAAACTTTTTCACGTTTCGTTTCTATCGTCGTTCTTTTTATCTAATATTTCCGTAATTTCCATTCGTTCTTTTAAAGGCAACAACATAGACATCTTTTCCCGGATAACGTATGTACTTGCCCCTTCCGACAATGCAACCAATCCTTCCAGGTACATCTCTTTTTGAAGAAGTTCCTCATTGCTTAATATTCTCATTCGTCCTGCCAATGGAAAAAAAATTAAATTAGATAATAAAACTCCATAAAGAGTCGTAACAAGAGCTATCGACATATTAGCTCCAATATTTTCAGGATCACTCAATCCGGCTAACAACAACACTAATCCTATTAACGTGCCGATAAGCCCAAACCCTGGCGCATATTTTCCCATTTGCTCAAAAAATCGAATGCCTTGGTCATGCCTAAAATCCATAAAATTAATATTTTCTCTAAGAATTTTTCTAACATCTGACACATCGACATTATCGGCAATTAATGTTAATCCATTCTTTAAGAAATGATCCTTTATTCCATCAATATCTTGTATTAACGCCCGTCTTCCTTCTTTTTTCGAACGCTCAACAATAACTATAATATTTTTAATATCCTCAAAATAATTTATTTTTTTTGAAAAAAACACTTTTTTTAATCGCGACTTTAATTTCAATAACTGTGACATAGGAAAATGAACTAATGTTGCCCCTAGTAACCCTCCCAGAACAATTAAAATTGAATCTGTATGTAAAAACAATTTCAGCCCATTTTCAATACCAATCGCATGCAATAACAGACCAAGTCCTAAAAATATTCCCAGGAATATTGTTTTATCCATGCTAAATTTATGGATTTATTCGACTCATTTAAAACATCTAATATTTTTGGTATGTTCTAAGTGGGGATTTTATTCGTTCACAACACAGTTAACCTTCATCCTATACTTAGGATATTTACTCATATGCAATAAATTGAAATTTAATATTATTTTGGATAAGAACGATAGTAAAAGAAACACATTCGCAAAAAACAACTTACCTCGGGCACACCTTACTTCTGAATAAGATGGGCCCTATTTGTAAATTAAAAATATCCCCCTCTAAAACTTATGTTAGTTCATTTGCCAAAACAATGGTCCATCTACTAATTATGAGCATGTTTTAGACGACTATAACGAATAGGTTCAACTTAACAACACCCCGTGCTTTTTTGGGGAGATTTTTCTGGACAGTTCTCTTCACAGTCAAATAAACCGAAATGAGACGATTGATTTCCTACAATTTCAAAATACGTTTTGAATCGTGTTTTAGACAGCATATCAGCCGTATTTCCACAGACTAGTTTTGGTTTTCTTGAATGAAACGTATGGTTATTATCCAATATAAATTTATCTTTATTTTCTTTGTCATTACCTAGGTATCTAGCCGTTTGACCAAAGTCTTCACATCTATCTTCTAGTTCCAACTTAAACCCTCTAACCGTAATTGAATAAAAATCGATACCATCCAATTTTTCCTCTATCTCTTTGTTTTCTATCGTTAATCGTCGTTTAGACATTACTCTGCAATCGTTAACACCACATTGAGCGAGTAACCTCCTAAAATCTTCTATATACATGGCTCCCGAAAGACATTCTCCATGTAAAACAGGATCTTTCGTAAGATGCTCAGGAACTCGACTTGAAGAAAAAACGTCTGAAAAATAGAGCTCTCCTCCAGGTTTTAAAACTCGAATAATTTCTTTATACACAGCCGCTTTATCAGGCGATAAATTAATCACACAATTAGAGACAACTAAATCCATCGACTTATCTTTAATTCCACATGACGTTAGATCTTCTATATACCCTTTTTTGAAACTGACATTAGATGTTTTGTATCCGAATGCTTCCGCCTGAAACGACTGATACTTTCTCGCAACATCTAATTGTTGGTCGGTCATGTCTATCCCTGTAACGTGCCCAGACTCCCCTACAAGTTTAGATATCAAATAGACATCTCTTCCTGTTCCACTTCCTAAGTCTAAAACGTTCAGTCCTTCTAATGCTGTTGGTAAGGGGATTCCACACCCATAATATTTATCTAAAATTTCTGGAGCGATTTTTTTTAAGATCTCTTTATGCTCTGCTGACATCGACTCATCGGTACAACACGCATTCGTTTTTAAATCATCACTGCCTGATAATGTTGTCCCATAATACTCCTGTACGTTGCTATGCGTTGTATTTGACATAAATTTCCTCTTTTCGATTTATTAGTTTTGTTAAGTTTTGAGCGGCAATTGTGGTCGAACTTACAAAAAGTTAAGAGCTGTAAAATAACTCACTTCTTTCACGTTCTCACCAGGGTATAGTTTGGTTACCTCTAAGTCTACCGATTGTATGGAAACATTTTCAATCAAACTCAACCTGGTCTCTAGTGCTCTTAAGCAAGATTCGGCAAGCGTTTCGATTAATTGATAAGGTCTCTTTGAAGAAACGTTCTGAATACTCTTAATAAATAAGTCATAGTCTACCGTATTTTCGACATTGTCTTCGTCGATAAATGAAGACATATCTTTCTTAAAATCAAATTTAATAGTTACACAAAACCGTACCTTGGACGTTTTTATTTTCTCAAAATCGTACACGCCAATTATCACGTCTGACATAATGTCTCTGATGACTAATGTTTTCATTTTTTTGTCCAATTAAACTGATTATTTTCTGTCTCGATACAAATAATATGTTCTAAAAACTCAAATCTATTTGCAAGCCAAGATATCATATTTTCTCCTGTACATGGCGTTACGGGAATTTTGTTATTTAACCAAGAATTTTCTAACCCTTTAAAAAACAGCAGCGCCTCTTCTAAATTGGAAAATTGGTTTTTGATATTGGTGATATCTTGTTCTTGTTCAATTAAATTAGTGTTTGTTTTTATCATAAATCCAAATTTAAAATTATGTCCGTGTTTGTTTGAACAAGGTCCAAAAATAGTTTCTGATACCGTATGTGTTAACGTTGGTTGGTTAAGCGAATGACCAGAATAAGTGGTCATGTTAAATCCATGAAATTGCCCAGACGTGTGTGCCCGATAAACATACCCATCTTCAGACTCTAGTTGAATAGCCTCTATTTGAATATTTTTATTCTTTTTAAACGCGTTCATTAAGCGCGTCACATATAACTCGCTACAAAATTTTTCATATGAATATCTCTTGCAAAAGGGTTCCTGTATTATTGGCTCTTGGGTCGACGTTTCATTTTGACGTGATTCGCATTTCTTCAATTTTGTTAGGTCGTCCATTTCCACCATAAATTGACGACTATCTTCCTGCATATTTTCTAAAAAATCAGTGTCTAAACTACTAAAAAGAGTATCCACATCTCTAATATTTTTATCTGAGACAAACTCTATTTTTAGTTTTCCAACGGACCATTTTATTGACTCTCGATCACCTTTAGGAAATACAATTTGTTTTTTATAAGAAATTGTTACGTTTCCCTCTGAATAACAAAGCTGCAAATTTTTAGGTAAATTCAAGGTACACTCAATTAAACTTAAGCCATGTTCATGAAGTGATGTTGACATAATTTTGATTAAGTCATTTAAAAAGCTAAACAAATCAAATGATGTATGCGTGTTTTGAGAGTGCCCATCGATTTTTAAACAATCAGAGGTATTACCTATCGGCATATTAAATTCAGCTGTTTTTGTCTGAATAAAATTAGGTGATAGAGTCACATCATTTAAGTGTTGATGATCTAATTTATCAATAATTGGATCCAAAATTTCTTTGACAGTCGATAAATGACAAATGAACCCTGTAACAGGGTCTAATTTTCCTGCTAATGTCACCCAAAGTTCAAAATTAAACCCATAAAATTTGCCTGAATTTTCGGTAAAGGATGAAGAAAATCTAAATCGACGAGAAACTGTAAGCATGCCTATTTTTTTATAATATCAAAAAACTCTTTTCTTGTTTGTGGTTCAAAAAAATTGCCTTTTAAACAAGAAGTCGTCATAACGGCACCTTTTTTTTGTGCACCCCTAAATTCCAAACAATCGTGAGATGCTTTAATAACAACACCAACGCCTCTTGCTCCTGTTACTTTTTCAAGACATTCAGCAATTTGAGCGGTCAATTCTTCTTGAACCTGAGGGCGTTTTGAAAAATAATCAACAATTCTTGCAAACTTTGATAATCCTAATAGTTGTCCACGTGGAATATAGCCAATATGTACCCTGCCTCGAAAGGGAAGAACATGATGTTCACAAAATGAATTAAACGACAGCTCATCAACGACTACCATCTCTGACAACTGAGTAGGAAACAACGCATCATTCACAATATCATCTATTGATTCTCTATCGCCACCCAATAATTCAAAATAAGCCTTAGCTGCCCGAATAGGGGTTTTCTGAAGTCCTGGACGATTCAAATCATCCCCGACACATTCCATAATCGTTTTAAAGGCGTCTGCCATTTTTGATATTTTTTCTTCGTTTGTCATTTAATTTATAACCTTATACTTTTCGTAACTATTCCAATTATTACCTGAATTCTTTTTCTGGAAAAGAGTGGAAAATGATTATTCCCTACTCTTTCGAATAAAATCTAACACTTCTTCAGCATGACCTTTTGATTTTACCTCTGTCCAAGACTTTTCGATAGCACCCTTTTCATTAATCAAATAAGTCGAGCGAACGATTCCCATATAAGTACGCCCATATAACTTTTTTTCTTGCCATACCCCGTAAGATTCCATGATTTTCTGGTCTTCGTCACTTATCAAATCTATGGTTAAACTATATTTATTACAAAACTTTTCGTGTGATTTCACCGAATCTTTTGAAACACCGATAACGACTGTGTTCAATTCCAAAAATTGACCATTTAACTTTGTAAAATCAGTTGCCTGAATCGTGCACCCAGGCGTGTTATCTTTTGGATAAAAGTATAAAAGCACCTTTTTACCGTCAAAATTAGAAAGACTTACTTCATCTCCCGATTGATTTAATTGTGTAAATTGTGGCGCTTTCACGCCATTTTCTAAAACCATTATATTTACCCTCGTTCCTATAGACTAGACAACAAATAATACGATAAAAATGAAATGATATAAAGAATAAATCACTATCGAGCCACCGACTCATTTCATGCGAACCGATTCTATGTTTTGTCACCCCTTAATATGTGTGCAATAAAAAATTTCGAACGTTAAGCCGGTCATCCAAATCAATATAAAACCCGATATATCCATGATTGTATGTTGACCACTATTTGAGTAATTTTTCTCTTTTAAACCTGGCCCCTATATTCGAAATTAAGTATACTAATTAGCTATGAAAATTAGCTCTCTATTAACATCACCTTCTACAACCCTTAGTTTTGAATTTTTCCCTCCAAAAAATGTAACCGGGTCATCAACCTTATTTAAAACAATTAAAGAATTGATTCCTTACAAACCGTCGTTTGTCAGCGTAACATATGGAGCTGGCGGAGCTACGAGACATTTAACGCATGACTTGGTCGAATCTATTCATAAAAAAACAGACCTAAACATTATGGCTCATCTTACCTGTATTGGCTCTACAAAAGACGAAATTTTTGCGATTCTTAAACGATATCAAGACATCGGAATTTGTAATATTATGGCGCTTCGTGGAGATCTTCCTAAAGACTCTTCTATCAACCCTTTTCCATATGGAGGGTTTCGTTATGCAGGGGAACTTGTTCAATTTATCAAAAAACATTTTCCAGACTTTTGTGTTGGAGTTGCAGGGTTTCCCGAAGGTCATCCAGAAACTCCAAATAGACTGAAAGAAATAGACTACCTCAAACAAAAAATAGATCAAGGTGCAGACTTTATATGTACTCAATTATTTTTTAATAATAATGATTTTTACGATTTTAAAGAGCGCGCTGCCTTAAACGGAATAAACTGCCCTATCGTTGCTGGAATTATGCCGATTATTACAAGGTCTGGCTATATTCGTATGGCTGACCTTGCTGGAGGTGCCAGATATCCTGCAAAACTTCTAAAGAAACTTATCGACGCAGACGACGCAGATATTCACAAAATTGGGGAAGAATGGTCAGTCACCCAAGTAACTGATTTAATCAAACAAAAAGTAAGTGGCATTCATTTGTATACGTTGAACAAATCAACGTCAAGTATCCGTGTCATTCAGCAAACGAGTTTGTCTGAAACATTGAGTTAAGCTCAGTTATTTAACTATGTACGCGGGAGTTAAAAATAATTTTAAAAGCGTTGGTTAATCGCGTTCTCTATACGTATTAATCAACCGAACGGCTCTCAT
>JABIQV010000099.1 GCA_018699495.1 bacterium
AGCAAATGTTCATATTTCAAATCCTGATGATAAGACGAGTTTATCTCATCAAGAGACTGAAAAACGCGACTCTTTTTTTGAGAAAATTACCGTCAATTAAATTGAAACGTTAAGTTGTTTGAGTAAGCCTATGAAAGAATTAGAAAAATTAAAAAATATTGTAAAAGATTTGAGGGGAAAGGAAGGGTGTCCTTGGGATAAAGAACAGACGTTTATCTCCTTAAAACCTCATGTTATTGAAGAAGCCTATGAACTTGTAGATGCGTTGGATAAACAGAATTTCGGTCTCTTAAAGGAAGAATTAGGGGATGTATTATTACACGTCGTTATGATTTCCGAGATGGCGAGTGAAATAGGAGAGTTTTCTTTAGCGGATGTCGCCGCGCATGTATCAGAAAAAATGATTCGTAGACATCCCCATGTATTTGGAGATATAAAAGTAGATTCGGTTGACGACGTCTGGAAAAATTGGGACATGATTAAGTCTACCGAAAAAGATGAGGGGATATTGGAGTCTATTCCTAATCAGCTACCCGCATTGAAACGGGCCGAAAAACTTCAAAAAAAGTCTGCGAAATCTGGATTCGATTGGGAATCTATTCAAGGACCACTAGAAAAATTAAAGGAAGAACTTAGTGAGTTTTCTGACGCTGTTTCAACCGGACAGATAGCTGAAAAAAAAATCGATGAATTTGGAGACGTTTTATTTTCGATTGTGAATGTAGGACGATACCTCAACATCGATTGTGAAGCCGCTCTTCAATTTTCAAATGATAAATTTCAATCTCGATTTAATATGATGGAAAAATTGGCGAATGAAGATTCTGTTTCATTGAAAAAGTTGGACTTGAAAAAATGGGAAGACTATTGGAACGACGCGAAGGAACGTAGCCGCATTTTAGATACAAGAAGTGCTGGAGGAATCGTTATAAATAAAAAATTTGGAAAAGTTGTGATGGTAAGTCAACGTGGAAACTCTTGGAGTTTACCGAAGGGTCATTTGGAAGGGAATGAATCAGATATGGAAGCCGCCGTACGTGAAATTCAGGAAGAAACAGGGTTAAAGAATATTTCATTTGTTGAAAGATTAGGTGAATATACACGCTATAAAATTGGTAAAGATGGTCGAGATGATAAATCCGAAAGAAAAACACTTGTCTTTTTTTTATTCGAAACAGAGGAGCTCCACTTATGCCCTGAAGATGAGAAAAACCCAGTAGCGTCATGGATGTATCCCAAAGATGTACCAAACAAATTAACACATTCAAGTGATGCCATCTTTTTTGCCAATAATATTGATAAAATTCAGAATGCGTTAACGACATAATATGTATTTTCAGGTTGAGACTTCTTGTGACAATAGGAAATTTGCTAAAGAATTAGGGCGTGCGATTATTCTTAAAAAACTAGGAGCATGCGTTCAAATCAAAGAAAATGTAGAAAGTATTTATTCTTGGGAAGATCAAATAGAATCTGAAAAAGAAATTTTGATTTCAATAAAAACAAAAGAATCGTTAGTTGAATCCCTTAGCCAATTTATCAAAGAAAACCACACTTATGAGACCCCTCAGATTGTTGCTATACGGTTAGAGATTTTGGAACCGTCTTATAAACTCTGGCTAGATAAGTACTTGGTCTAGACATACAATTAGCTTGAATGCTTTTCAATATTTTTGAAATCCAATATTTCGTTTTCAGAATTTAGTACAATAATGTTAGGTAAAATTGGCTCTGTAGCTAGTTCAAATCCCATGATAATTATTTGCTCGTCTTTTTTAATAAGATGCGCGGCAGCCCCATTCATACAAATAATTTTTGACCCACGGCGTCCTTCAATAACATATGTATCTAGGCGAGCCCCAGACGTATTGCTTACAACCAAGACTTTCTCTCCAATATTGAGGCCTGCTTTTTCCATTAATTCTTTATCGATAGTAATGCTTCCAACATAAGAAAGGTTAGCTTCTGTTACTACAGCATTATGAATTTTGGAACTTAAAAAAAATCTCATTATATTAATCTTTATTTTTCAAAACTGGGATTAGTTGGCACAGGCATATCATTTTTTTTGTTTTCCTTTTCGATCAATTTTAGTTTTATGTCGATACTAGATGTAATATTTGAAAGCTGAAGAAGAGTCGCTGACTCACGTACTAACTTAAGTGAACCAGTGTCATTATTCGCTAACTTCCAAGCGAATTCTATGTTATCCGTTATAATCGATGGAACGTTAGCTTGTTTATAACCTTTTCCAATCTCTTTTAAAACAATTTCTCCGGTAATAGGGATTCCTTTTCCATATTTTTTAATCGTACGTTGAACTTTTCTTTTTAAAGTTTTATTTTCGTACATTAATTTTGCCTCTGTTTTAGCGCGTTCAATATGGAGATTTGAAAAATCTAAAGTAGGGTATAGTTTTCCCTTTATTTTTGCTTTATTTAATTGGATTAACGCTCGAGATGTTTCTCCAAGTGAGTTTCTAATTTTGGATATAAAGTAATGAGGAAGTGGACTATTGGGGTCCTTAGCTATTTGTTGCTGATAGCTAGCGATAGCTTCATCATAATCTCCTTTGAATTTATCGGTAACTGCTTTTACATAAGGGTCTCTAATTGTGAAATTTGAACTAGTGATTTTATTCAAAATAAAATCACTTAAAATATTGGTTTCTTTAGTCGTCATTAGTTCTTTTCTGAGAGTTTCTTTATTATAGTTTTTAGGTTTAGATACAAATTTTGAGTCGGTTACAACAATAATATGATACCCAGCGTCCGATTTGATGGGCTCGGAATATATTCCTATTGGAAGCGAAAATGCAGCGGCCTCTATATGTCGATGGAGTTGTCCTATCGACATCCAATTCGAGAATTTTCCAAAATTTTGCTTTGTAATTTTATCTTCTGAAAATATTGAAACAGCCCGATCAAATTCGATATCGTTAGTGGTGATTCTTTTCAGCACTTGGGTTGCTTTTTCTTTAGATTTTGCTTGGCTTTCGATTGAATCTGGATCAAATTTAATTAATATGTGACTCAGTTTTATTCGTTTAAAATGATTTTCTAAATCTTTATCATTTACAGAAATGGAAGCGAGAAGCGTATCTTTTGTTTTTTCTACTTTCAAATTGTTTTTAGTTTTGTTTAAAAAAGCTTTGTAGGGGTAATTATTTTTTTTCAAGAGCGCCTTTAATTCTTTTTTACTTTTTAATTTATAAGAAGAAATATACTGGTCTAGTCGACTAGACACGTTTTTTTTACTTATTTTTATTTTTTCAGAGTTCGCATAGTCCAAAAACAATGAGTAGTTAACGGCTTGATTAAACGCTCTGAATCGCGCAAGTTCTATAATTTCGGGAGGGATGACAGCTTTCTTATTTTCGGCTTGAAATGTAGACATGTATTGATACAAAAGTTCGCTATAAATATTAGAATCGACAGGTACAGAATCGATAATGGCAATGGCATTTTTAAGAGCATCAATGGTTTGCATAGATGTTTGTTCGCTATTATCTTTTCGACCAAATATCAAGGTGCCAGCAAACATGGTACCCCCAAAAAATATTACGATTGTCCATGCGATTATTGTCGCGTATTTTCTAAAAAAGTTTAACATTTTTATCTCCTATAAATCGGTTTTTAACTACATGTATTTTCAATTTTATTAATTACTAAAAATTAGGTTTATGTTAAATAAGTAAATTTAGTATAGATTTATTTAACGATACACCTATTCGAAACCCACTTTAGAATTTCGAACGAATTCTTAGATGGTAGTTTAGTAGAAATTGCCTTGTAGTTGAAGGTTTTATAATTTTAATGACCGTGAAATGGATATATTTGACCCCAATAAGCCTATTAGAGGGCCGGTTGTTCCGACAATCAGTAGGACAGAGAATAGGACCGTTTTATCAGAAACTATAGGAAAATAAGGTGCGAATTCAACAAACAACTGAGTGATGTATTGGTACCCAAAATGTAAAATTAAGTTTGCACCTAACGCACCTATTAACCCTATGATCATACCTTCAAATAGAAATGGGCCTCTAATTAAACCGTTAGTCGCGCCGACAAGCTGCATGATAGTGACTTCCTCGATACGTGCTAATACGGTTAAACGAATCGTATTAATGATAATTAATAGTGTCGCCAGTAACAAGAAAACGACAATGCTAACACCTATTATTTGCGAATATTTCGCGAATACGATTAGTTTTTCAGATAAGTCCCCGGAATAAATAATGTCATCGATAGAGTCCGTTTCTTTTTTAAGAGAAGCGACCAATTGTTTGATTTTGTTAAGTTCGACAACTTGAATAGTAATCGAGTGAGGGAGCGGATTACCAACAATTAAGGTTGCAAGATCCAGGTGTGTGTATTTCTTTTTAAATTCAACCCATGCTTTATCTTTATCAACAAATAGCGCTGAGTTAACTAATGGCATTCGCGCTAGTTTTGCACGTAGTCGTTTGATATCTTGTTGGGGTAAGTTTTCTTTAACAGTCACCAAAATTTCAAATTTTGAAGACATATAGTTACTTATACTGTGGATGTTAACAGATACAAGGATAAAAAAGCCGAATACGGTTAACGAAACGGCAATTGTAGCGATAGATGTAAAAAACATGAGTCGCGATCGATTGAGTCCAATAAATGCCTCATAAATAAAAAACTTGATATTACTCAGCAGCATATTATTGATAAAATCCTATTTGTTGGTCTCTAATAATTTTACCGGATTCTAGAGTGACAACTCGTTTTCTTAAGTCATCGACGAGACCTTTGTTATGAGTTGCTACGATAACAGTCGTATTTCGAGCGTTAATTTTACTAAGCAAATGCATAATCTCCCATGACGTGTCGGGATCAAGACTCCCGGTAGGCTCGTCCGCTAATAGAATAGGGGGATCGTTTACGATTGCTCGTGCAATACATATTCGCTGCTTTTCTCCACCAGATAATTGATTAGGAAAATATGACTCTTTTTGAGTTAATCCAACAAGATCTAACACTTGGCTGACTTTTCGTCTTATATTTGCTCTACTGTAATGCATGACCTTTAACGCAAAGGCAATATTTTCGTATACAGTTCGTTTTGGAAGTAATTTGAAATCTTGAAAAACGACCCCAATATTTCTCCGTAGGTGAGGAATTTGTCTATCATGAATTGAGGTTAATGGACAATTGTCGATATATATTTCTCCGGAGGTCGGTCTATCGAATTTGAATATCATATTTAGAAGAGTTGTTTTCCCAGCCCCTGAAGGTCCAACTAGGTAAATGAATTCGTTCTTTCCAACATGAAGATTAACTTTTTTCAAAGCTTTAAACCCGTTTTTATGAATTTTTTCAAGATTTTTTATTTTTATCATTTATTGTTCAATTTGAGAGTTGAGTGTATCTAGCATTTTTGTCCTCGGGGACCATTGTTTAATATCATTTAAAAGAATAGTTATCGTTAATAATGCTAAAAGTGCGATACCAGCATTGTTAATCCAGTTTTCAACAGTTTTATTGATAGGTTTTTTTCTAATTTTTTCAATTGCTAAAAAAAGAAGATGACCCCCATCTAGAATTGGGAAGGGAAATAGGTTGATGACTCCAAGACTGATACTTATCATGGCTATTATGGATAAAAACTGAATAAGACCCTGTTCGAGTTGGTTTGAAGCGACTTGAACGATACCAACAGGGCCTGACATTTCAGTAATATTAACCTTTCCACTTACAAGCATATCGATGCTTGTAAAGACAAGTGAGGCATACATTAGGCTGGTTTTTGCTGCTTCTTTTGCAGAAAGAAACGGGTTGTATTTTTTTCGAAGGTAGTCCAATTCTATTCCAATAAGACCTCTTCCTTCGGATTCCTTTGGAAGAACAGAGAGAGTTAACGTTTCTCCATTCCTTTTTAAGGTTATTGAAACATTTATATTTGAGTGGGTTCCAATGTATTGGATAAAATCACTTTTCATATTTTTAATTATATTTCCATCGATATGCGTTACGATATCGCCATTCATAATTCCTGCAGTGGCTGCGGGACTATTTGGAACAACTTTATTGATTTCCGGTTTAATAGATGGAATTCCAAGTAAAAACGCTAATGAAAAGAGAATCAAAAAACCGAGTAACACATTCATTATCGATCCAGCAGCGAGAGTGAACGCCCGCTGAGAAATTGTTTTTTTAAAGTAATTTTTTTCGTCCGGGCAATTTGCGTCATCTAATCCAGCAAGCTTGACGAACCCTCCAAGTGGGAAAAGACGAAACGAAAATTGGGTATCGTTATGCGAGAAGGAACCCAAGAGAGGACCCATTCCAAGACTAAATTCAGTTACGCCAATTCCCGCTCGTTTTGCAGCCAAAAAATGGCCAAGTTCATGGAAAAAGACAACAAAATTTAAGGCGAAAAATGTTATTAAAAATGCCATATTTAATTAGTCCGTGACGGCACCTAAGGAAGCTGACGACACTAATTTTGCATATTTTGCCAATACACCTTTTGTGTAGTTTGGTTTTGGTTGCGTCCAACTTTTTAGGCGAGTGGCTATTTCTTCATCAGATATGTCTAGGTTCACCTCGCTACTTGTAGCGTCAATGGTAATTTTATCTCCGTCCTGAATAATAGCTAAAGGACCTCCTTCAAATGCTTCGGGGGTAATATGACCAACGACAAATCCGTGAGTTCCTCCAGAGAACCGACCGTCAGTAATAAGAGCAACATCTTTTCCCAGACCTTTTCCCATAACTGCGGACGTAGGGTGAAGCATTTCTCTCATACCAGGACCACCTTTTGGTCCTTCATACCTAATAACAATAACGTCACCTTTTATTATGGTTCCATCTAATATTTTTTTTAGTGCTAATTCTTCAGAATCAAAAACTTTAGCTTGGCCAGAAAATGTAGTTCCTTCTTTTCCTGATATTTTTGCAACGGATCCTTCTGGAGCAATATTCCCATAACAAACAACTAAGTGTCCAAACGATTTAATCGGTGCGTAAAATGGACGAATAATTACTTGATCTTCAGGATAGTCGGCTACATTCTCTAAGTTTTCTTGCATCGTTTTACCAGTGACTGTCAGGCAATCACCATGAAGAAGACCTTCGTTAAGTAGTCGTTTAAGAAGTGGTGTAACCCCTCCAATTTCAACAAGTTTAGACATGGTAAATTGACCACTAGGTTTTAAGTCTGCAAGAACAGGTGTCTTTTTGCCGATACGAGTAAAGTCGTCAAGAGAAAGATCTATTCCCGCCGCGTCTGCTATTGCAAGTAAATGAAGAACTGCATTCGTAGACCCTCCAAGCGCTGTTACTAACGTAATTGAGTTTTCAAATGCTTTTTTGGACAAAATATCACTTGGTTTAATATCTGAATTAATTAAGTTTAGAACAGCAGACCCCGCATTTTGACAGTCTTTCTTTTTTTCATCAGAAATCGCGGCAAGAGCAGAGCTATTAGGTAAGCTCATTCCAAGAGCTTCGATTGCACAAGCCATCGTGTTAGCCGTATACATTCCTCCACAAGAGCCAGGGCCAGGTATGGCGCATGATTCAATTCTATAAAGTTCGTCGTCATCAATATCTTTCTTGGCGTGAGCGCCTACGGCTTCAAAGACAGACACAATATCAACGTCTTTGTTATCGTGACAACCTGGAAGGATTGTTCCTCCATAAACAAAGACGGATGGTCGATTAAGTCGAATCATCCCTATTAAACATCCAGGCATATTTTTATCGCACCCACCGATGGCTACAATTCCATCAAATCCTTCACACCCAGCAACCGTTTCAACAGAATCAGCGATGACTTCTCTAGATACCAGAGAATACTTCATTCCTTCTGTTCCCATAGATATCCCATCTGATATTGTAATCGTATTAAACATAACGGCTTTTCCGCCCGAGTTATTTACTCCAATTTCTGATTCTTTAGCCAAGTCATTAATATGCATATTGCAAGGGGTAACCATACTCCATGTTGAAGCGACACCAATTTGAGGTTTTTCAAAATCGTTATCGGAAAATCCCACGGCTCGTAACATTGCCCTAGAAGGCGCTCTGTCTGCACCATCTACTATTTTAGACGAGAAAATTCGAGAGTCATTTGAAGAGTTATCTGTGGTCATCGTAAGTATCCTTTATTGATAAGTATTTTTATTTAAATTAAGTTTACAATATTCTTATCTTTTTGAAAATTCAATATATAGATATTGGGTGATTTGGTAGTCCATAGCGTTGATAATAAAGCCTAGGTTAACCGAAAATAGTCGAACTCATATGGTGTTTTTTTTAAATAAAAATCGAATAATTGTCTGTTTGAAATTTCTTTGTGTATACTCTTTAAGTAACAAATGAAAAACTCAAAAAATGACATTAATGCGAATTTGAATCCACTTTTAGATCAGTTAAAAGAAATCGCCCATTTAAATGGAATTCAGTCTCTTTTGCATTGGGATCAAGAGACAAAAATGCCAAAAAAGGCAATTGGATCCAGAACGGAACAATTAGGTGCTATTGCATCAATAATTCATCGCCTTCATAGCGGAAATGATTTTAAAAATGGTCTAAAACAATGTGTCGATTTAAAAACAGGGGAGTGCATTATAAAAAATGCAACCGATTTGGACAAAAGGCTTTTAAAAGAAGTACATAGGGATTGGGTAAAATCCGTTTGTTTACCGGAAACATTTGTAAGAGAGTATCAGGAAACGATTAGTATAAGTCAGAACGTTTGGGCTGATGCTCGAATAAAAAATGATTTCAAACTATTTTTACCATACTTGGAGAAGGTCGTTAATTTGTCGACTCAAAAAATAGATTTTTATCAAAATTCTTCAACCTATGACTATCAAAAAGAGCTAAATACGCACCCTTATAATTTCCTTCTAGATGAGTACGAACCGAATATGACTGTGGATGAGCTTGACCCGCTATTTAATAAATTGGAAGGTAGTTTAAAAGGATTACTTCAAAAAATTCAGGCTAAAAGTGAGTCGCCTAAAAAATCAGGAATTGAATCACTTCATAAAACAAAACCGTTTTTCGAGGAAAAGGGTCAATGGAACTTTGGAATACAGGTGTTAAAAGATATGGGGTACGACTTTGATAAAGGGTATCAAGAAAAAAGTAGTCACCCATTTACAATAAATTTTCATCCAAGCGATGTTCGAATAACAACGCGGTTTAAGACAAATGATTTATTTGAAGGTCTTTCAGGTTCAATTCATGAGGGCGGCCATGCTCTTTATGAGCAAGGGCTTCTAGAGGAATGGTTTGGAACTCCTTTTTGTGAATCGACGTCCTTAGGTATTCATGAAAGTCAGTCTCGTTTTTGGGAAAATATTGTTGGGAAAAGTGAGTCGTTTTGGTCTGTTTATTATCCTATTCTTAAAGATATCTTTCCGTCGCAATTAAAAAATACAGACTGTGAAAGTTTTTATCATGATATTAATTCGGTTAATCCAGGTGAAATTAGAGTCGAGGCAGACGAAGTGACTTACAATTTTCATATTTTAATTCGATATAATATTGAGAAGAAATTAATCGAAAAAAGTTTGGCTCCCAAGGATTTGCCGGACTATTGGAATAGCGCTTATTCTGAGCTTTTGGGAGTATCTCCTAGTTCAGATGCAAACGGAGTTTTACAAGATGTTCATTGGTCATCAGGGGGGATAGGGTATTTCCCGACGTATACATTGGGTAATATTTACGCCAGTCAGTTTTATGAAGCAATGAGTACTGAATTAAATGTAGAAGAGTGTATTAGACGTAAGCAACTAGGAAAAATAAAAAATTGGTTAAATCAAAATATTCATCAATATGGACGACGGTATTCTGCTAAAGAATTAGTCTCAAAAATTACGAATTCGTCGATTTCAATTGATCCACTTATAAGATACTTAGACAAAAAATATAGTGGGTAAGATTACATAAAAATCTGTGTTGATACATACAATTTTTTTGAATTATTGATTTAAAATAAGACTATTTAGGACGATTCACTTCTAACAAAAAATAAGAACATACGATCAGACGATTTGGAATGTTAGAGGATATGTGTCGGCGTATTAATAAAAAGATGGTAACCCGTTATTCCCATTCAATAGTGGAAGGAGGTTTCGATGAAATATCATAAACCACTCTATTTATTTCTGGGACTTCATTAATTATTCTGGTAGAAAGAATTTCTAATAGGTCATAAGGTAATCGTGCCCATTGAGCGGTCATTGCATCTTCAGATGTTACTGCTCGTATAGCAACTGTGTTTTGGTAGGTTCGCTTATCACCTTGAACACCAACTGTTTTAATCGGAAGTAATACTGCAAATGCTTGCCATATATCTCTGTATAAACCAGCTTTTTTTATCTCTTCCATAACAATTGCATCTGCTTCTTGAAGTATTTTTACCCTAGTAGGAGTTATTTCGCCTAAAATGCGAATGGCAAGACCCGGGCCTGGGAAAGGTTGTCGGAAAATAATATTTTCGGGCACACCTAAAGCTAGGCCAACTTTTCTTACTTCGTCTTTGAATAATTTTTTTAATGGTTCAAGAATTATAAAATCTATGTCATCAGGTAATCCACCAACATTATGGTGTGTTTTTATTGTCACAGCCGTTCCAGATGCGCCGATTGCTGCGGACTCAATAATATCTGGATAAAGTGTTCCTTGAGCTAAAAATTTAAAATCACCTTTAATTTTTTTAGATTCCTCCTCGAAGACTCTAACGAATTCTTCTCCGATTTGTTTTCGTTTTTGCTCAGGGTCAGTTATACCTTTAACTTTTTTAAAAAAACGTTCAGTTGCGTTAACGTGTATTAAATTAATATCAAATTCGTCAAAAAGACGAACAATCCGCTCAGCTTCATTTTTTCTCATAAAGCCTTGATCGATAAACATACATGTTAATCTAGGGCCAATTGCTTTTTTCAATAGAGCTGCGACAGTTGTCGAATCGACACCTCCTGATAGAGCACATAAAACTTTAGAGTCACCAACTTCTTGGTGAATTTTTTCTAATGATTCGTCGATAAACGACTGTGCCGTCCAATTAGGCTCACATTTACAAACGTTGTGAACAAAGTTCTTAATTACTTCTTTTCCTCTTGGAGTATGGACCACTTCTGGGTGAAATTGAATTCCATAAAGTTTAGAAGAAGGGTTTCCCATCGCTGCGTATTTGCAGTTATCTGTATGACCTAATTCTTGGAAGCCTTGAGGAAGTTCAACAATTGAATCACTATGACTCATCCAAATATTCATTTCGAGCCATAAACCTTCTAATAAAGTAAAATTATTGGTAATAAATAGATTTGCTTTTCCGTATTCATGTTTTGTCCCACGTTCTACTTTACCGCCAAGTTTATGTGCCATAAGTTGCATTCCATAACAAATGCCTAAAACAGGAAGCCCACAAAAGAAAATATCTTGATCACATACAGGAGCATCTTCTTCAAAGACAGAAGATGGACCACCAGAAAGAATAATTCCGGAATATTTCGCTTTTATTTTTGAAGCAGGCGTATCATGAGGGATAACCTCTGAGTAAACGTTAATTTCTCTAATTCGTCTTGCAATTAATTCAGTGTATTGAGATCCAAAATCTAGGATTGCTATCATTTATTTATACATGCCTAAGCTTTGTGCTTTTTGATAAACTTTTCCTTCAGTTAATAAGGAGGGGGCTATAACAATTTCTACATCATGCATCTCTTTGATGGTTGCAGCCCCAAGCGTTGCAAGTGCTGTTTGAATAGCGCCTGAAAAGTTTTGAGACCCATCGTCTGTGTTTGAAGGCCCATGGAGAATTTCTTTAAGTGTTCCGTTTGTCCCAACATTAATGCGAGCGCCTCGAGGAAGCACGGCATTTGGAGTTGCCATTCCCCAATGAAACCCATTACCAGGTGCTTCAGAAGCTTTGGCAATTGGAGACCCTATCATTACTGCGTCAGCTCCACAGGCTAGCGCTTTACAAATATCTCCTGAGTTAACGATTCCACCATCTGCAATAATCGGAACATAGCGTCCGGATTCTTCTAAGTATGCGGTTCTAGCAGCGACTCCGTTTAATATTGCGGTTGCCATTGGTACTCCAATAGCTAAAACGCCTCTAGTCGTACATGCAGCTCCAGGTCCAATTCCGATAAAGATACCTTGAACCCCCATTCTCATGAGGTCAAGAGTTACTTCAGTTGTCGTAGAGTTGCCTACTAAGACTGGAATTGACATAGATTTACAAAAGATTGATAAATCCAAATTCTTAGATTTATCTTTAGTAATAAAGTGTGTCGAAACAACCGTTGATTGTACGATAAAAACGTCTGCGTTTGCTTGTTCTGCTAATTTACCAAATCGGATAGCATTTTGAGGAGTTGACGACACGAAACAAGGAGCGCCACTATCTTTAATTTCTTTAATTCGTTTTAAGACTAAGTCATCTTTTACTTCATTTTCTTTGTAAATTTTTTGCATAAGTTCAACGTAACCTGCGTTACTTACAGATGAGATTTGTTTTAAAACACCTTCAGGATTTTCGTATCTAGTTTGAACACCTTCTAGATTTAGAACGCCTACAGACCCATGGTTGCCTAATTCTACTGCTGTTTTAGCATTTACTACAGAATCCATTGCAGAAGCGATAATAGGGATGTTTAATTTTACACCACCAATTGTTGTAGATATATCGACTAAGTCCATATCTAATGTTCTATTTGAGGGAACTAGTGCTATTTCATCTAGTCCGTATGCTCGTGTAAATTTCTTTGTTATTGTTGCCATTGGTTCAGCTCCTACTGGGGAGAAAATAATTTGGAAAAGTCTAACAAAACCCCGATTAAGTGTCAATTAGAAAAAATGGAATTTAATATTGATCGCAAGTATATTTTTAAGACGTTTAAGGTATTTGCTTACTTCTCCCATCTAAGTTTATAATCATTTTTGTCCGACTATTTGTAATTAATAAAAAATTCAGGAAAGGTAATGATGAAAAAAGATAAAATTAATAGTGGGTTTTTGAAGTCTTTAAAGAAAGATTTTGTTTATGGGTTACTTGTTTTAATTCCGATCATTATCACGTTTTGGTTTGTGTCGTTTTGTATTGATTTAATATCAATTCCAGCGGTTAGGCTTTTTGGAACTAATTTATCAAAAAGCTACGGTGTTGTTTTATCGATAATTATTATTTTTTTAATTGGGTTTATGACGAGGTATTATATTGGCTCATTCATTATCAATCTTATAGACGAAATTATTTTTAAGATACCATTTGTAAGTAAGATTTATCGCTCTATTAAACATATTATAGGATCGTTTAGTAACGGGAATAAAAATTTTATGCGCGCTGTATTGATTGAATATCCTCGAAAAGGATTGTGGTCGATTGGGTTTGTTACACGAGAAAATGTAAACGGACTTATCGATACGGAGGGGCTTGATATGGGGCAGGATAAACTATCTGTTTTTCTTCCATCCACACCCAATCCAACCTCAGGTTTTTTTGTTTTTGTCGATAAAGGAGCTGTGAAACCGCTTCAATTGTCTGTTGAAGACAGCATCAAAATATTAATGTCTGCGGGCGTCGTTGATCCGTTTGAAAAATAGGAGAACAGAAAAATGACAAATTATTTAGTTACAGGGGGCTGCGGGTTTATCGGGTCAAACTTCATAAAATTTATAATGGGGTTTTCTGATACGACGGTTTGTAATATTGACAAATTGACCTATGCAGGGAATCCCTTAAATTTATTGGAATTCGAAAATGATGAAAGGTATTCTTTTTACAGAGTAGATATTTGTGATAAGAAAAAGGTCGAAACGATTTTTAAATCACGAAAAATAGATATTGTCGTTCATTTTGCGGCGGAATCCCATGTAGATAGAAGTATTCTGTCAGGCATTGAATTTGTTAAAACCAATGTCGAAGGGACTCAGTCCTTAATTGATGTATCTAGAGACTATTCTGTTCAACAATTTATACACGTGTCTACCGACGAGGTATATGGAAGTATTAAAGAGCCAGGTAAATTTACTGAAAAATCAGAACTTCATCCAAATAGTCCATATGCCGCATCTAAAGCAAGTTCAGATTTGATGGTATTAGCCGCAATTCGTACACATGATTTTCCAGCGAAGATAACAAGATGCTCAAATAATTACGGGCCATTTCAGTATCCTGAAAAATTAATACCGTTAATGGTTTCGAATATTCTTGAAGGAAAGTCCTTACCGATTTATGGAACGGGGGCGAATATTCGTGATTGGATTTATGTTGATGATCATTGTGAAGGAATTTACTCCGTAATTACAAAAGGGAGAGCCGGAGAGGTTTATAATATAGGAGGAAGGTCAGAGATTAAAAATATTGATTTGGTGCATAAAATTGCTGACGAACTCGGGGTTGTTCCAACTATTGATTTCGTCAAAGATAGATTGGCTCATGATGAACGGTACGCTATTGATTTTTCGAAAATTTCAAAGGAATGTGACTGGCATCCTAACATTGGACTCGAAAGAGGGCTGAAAAATACAATTAGTTGGTACGAAAATAATACCGGATGGCTAGATAAGGTAAAAAGCAACGAGTACATAACGTATTATAAGGCACAATATGAAAAGAGTTAAATTATGAAAATAAAAGGAATTATTTTGGCAGGAGGGACAGGATCTCGCTTGCTTCCTCTGACTAAAGTGACGAATAAACATTTGTTGCCAGTGGGCATGAATCCCATGATAGTGCATGCAGTAACTAAATTAGTGGAAGCTGGTATTTTAGAAATATTGATCGTGACGGGAAAAGAACATATGGGAGCCGTTGTCAATTTATTGGGCTCAGGAAGCGATTATAACTGTCAGTTTTGCTATAAAGTTCAAGATGAAGCCGGCGGAATAGCAGAAGCTTTAGGTCTCGCTGAAAATTTTTGTAACGGAAGTAAATCTGTCGTTATTTTGGGAGATAATATATTTGAAGATTCTTTGGTCCCTTATGTCGAAGCGTTTAGTAATCAAAATGAAGGCGCTCGATTAATTTTAAAAGAAGTTGATCATCCAAATAGGTTTGGAGTTGCCGAATTGAACGGGGATAAGGTAGTTGCAATACAAGAAAAACCAAAAATTCCAAAATCAAAAATGGCCGTTACTGGAATTTATTTTTATGATGCCGCCGTATTTGATTTTGTTAAAAAATGTTCACCGTCCAAAAGAGGCGAACTAGAGATTACTGATGTAAATAACTTTTATATTGAATCAGGGAACTGTGAATTTAATCAGTTCCAAGGGTGGTGGACAGATGCTGGAACCATTGAGTCTTATAGAATTGCGAATGATTTTGTCTGGAATGAAATTTCGACGTTAAATACGACTTGATTTAATGGTGCGCCCGGAGAGATTCGAACTCCCGACACACAGATTCGAAGTCTGTTACTCTATCCAGCTGAGCTACGGGCGCATTATTAAAAACAAAAATGATACCAAATTATTTGTCTAGTGTAAAAAGTAGTTATCATAAGAATTGAAAAAATTAATTTTCTAAAGCCCCAGACTCTATCCAAGATTTAATAATAGCAATGTCTGAGAAACTAAGAGATCCTCTAGTAGGCATTTTACTTCCATAAGCCGAATTTGAAATCGTGTTTATTTTTGTCCAAAGAAAACTATTAGAAAGTCGGTCTTCAGAATTTCCGGATGTAGATACTCGTTTTTTGCCATCAGATAGGGCCTTTGAATTTTTTGGGAGTGCATTAACAAGGGAAGCATATGCAATATCTTCAGTTAATATTAACCCAGAAATTGAGGCGTGGCGTCGTCCCGAACGATGACAAGAAATGCATCTAGATGACAGTATAGTTTGCACAGATTCCCATTTTGTTTGAGGTTCCGAGTCTTTCTCGGAAGATGAGAGGGTAGAATCATCCGGGGAACAAGACGATAATATTACGAAACTAAATAGGGCGCTTATTTTTATAAGTTTAGTTAACCAACTACTAAATAAGTTATTATTCGTTACAGATTTTTTTTCTATCATTAGTCAAAAACCACCACTCTGTTTTTAATTACTAGCGTTTTTCTGTTTACATGGAGCCAAATAGCATTAGCCAGAACATTTTTCTCCAATTCACGACCCATTCGAACAAAGTCCAAAATACTTTCTCTGTGACTTACATTTGTAACCTGCTGAGAGATGATTGGCCCTGCGTCAAGTTCAGGGGTGACATAGTGACTCGTTGAACCGATTAATTTAACACCACGTTGATAGGCGTTATGGTAAGGCTTTGCTCCAGGGAATGCCGGTAAAAATGAATGATGTACGTTAATAATTTTATAGTCGTAGTTTGAAATAAAAGAAGGAGAAAGAATTTGCATATATCGAGCCAAGATTATTAAGTTAATATCATATTTTTTTAATAATTCAAGTTGCTTTTTTTCCACCGTAGCTTTTGTTTGTGATGATATAGGAAGATAATGAAATGGGACAGAAAACATGTCTGCATAGGTTTTTATTTCTTCATGATTCCCAATGATTAATTTGATATTAATGGGAAGTTCTTTGTATTTCCATCTCGAAAGTAAATCTAGTAAACAATGACTATCTTTTGACACGAATAGTGCGGTAGAAACAGAGGTCTCATTCAGAAAGCAAAGAAAATACATCGTGTATTTTTTTCCGATTTTGTTATTAAATTCCAGGGTTAGGTCGTCTTTAGAAAGATTTTCGTCAAGATATTCCCATTCTATTCTCATTGAAAATATAGAGTCTTCCGAATCAACGTTTTGTTGAAGACACGTTATGTTCCATTTTTTTGATAAAATGAACTCGGTTACAGAGGAGATTATTCCTTTTTTATCTGGGCAATGGATAAGGAAAATTCCTTTTTTACTTTGATAAAATGTTGCCATGGATGGGATGCCTCTCTTTAATATTATTTCTTTAATCTTATTATAATCTATTTAGATAGTTAACACTAAATTATACGATACAGCAGGTAAAATCTTTATTTTTTGAAATGTTTATAGATAAAGGTATATATTGTTGTTGACAGACATTTGTTTAAATGAGTATTTTTCTTAAGAAAATGATGAATTCATCAAATTTTATAGAAAAGTAAAATGAAACTAGGGGCAAGAAGAAATGAAAATTCGATTAACGGTTAAGTCTTTATTTAAAACAGTAGCATATACTGAAAAGATGGTAGTTGAAAGGGAGTGGGGTTTTAAAAATAGCGACCCTGTAAGGACAACTGCTAGTGATCTTTTTGATGGCGGGCATGTAAGCGTACGCGTAGGTGGGAAGAGGCCATTAATTGATGACTCTGTTTTAGAAGTCCCTAATTCTAAATCTAAATATGTAGGGGTTGCAGATCAACTTACGAGACGAGATTCCATAGTTGACGAAGGAAACGGCGTTATGAAGGCAATGGCTCTCTTGAAAAACGAATTCAATGTGGAGAATGGATTTGGAATAAACATCAGTGATAGTCCAGAAATGGCCATTTCTCGTCCTTCAGAATACGAGATTTTTACGAATATAATAATGGGACTTCTATTTTTGGATAACGAGATTATGGCTAAAAAAATATCTCAAGAAAGTAAATATCTAACCTCTCTTTTAAGCATAAATCGTGACATGTTAGTAAATATTTTAAATTTAGTCCAAGCCCATCTAGAGGACGGTAAAGGGTATGCTCACTTTTTTTTAAGTGATGTTACCTTAAAGGAAATATTGCCATTTGATGTCGACTGTACGTCAATGGCGCTGATGTTAATTCTAAGGGCAGACAAAAGCTTGAAAGAGAGCGATTATTCAAGGGTCAAAAAGCCAGATACGGACATGTTCGTGGATATGGCTGAAAAAATTATTAATAATGTAGTCGTTTCTCAATATCAAGAAGTTCAACAAAAAGATTCAAGTGATGAAAAAGAACTTGTAACGGTTAACGTAGACGGTAAAGACGTTGAAAATGAGGGCGTGATTCAAGTTTATTTTCCTAAACAGGATAAATTTGGAGGCATACAGTTTCATACATGGGGAAAACGGTTAAACAGGGTTTGTCCGGTGGTTGCCGTTAATGCACTTAGTTTTTTGTATTTGATGAATCAAGATTTGAGAGCAGAGACGACAAAAAATTATCTTGTTACATTTATTAAAGACAAAGATTTATTGACAAATTATCAGTCAAAATATTACAAAGATCCTGTCTTTTTATTCCATGCGTTCAGCAGGTTGTTTGCCGTATCAAAAGAATTTAGAGAGAGGCGAGTAATTGTGGACTCTGATTTCATAGAGACTGTTGATATTGAAATACCAACCAAAGCTTCCTTTGAGATATCTATGACCATGGAAGATTTGGTTGCGTATCATATAAAAAAATATGTTGAAGAAATCAAGAGCGGAGAAAGACCGACTAATTCCTTGAATTTAAGTGCATTAGTAATTTCAATGAGGGCATTAAAAATTGATGAGGATGTGGAAGCGTTTAGAGAGACTATTGTTGGAAGCCAGAAAGAGAACGGTGGATGGGGAATAGATTCATTTTTCCAAACGGGTCAGGGAAAATCTGCTCCAATTCAGTATTTTGGAAGTTTGCCATTGGGCATTGTTGCGGCGCTAGCAGCTACTGATTTTGGTAGAAATTTTAGTATCGGACAGGATATTACGTCCTTAACACAAAAGGATGAAATTAAATTTCCATTTCAAGTAAATGCGAAGCCTTCCGATTACAGGTTCCATATTAGTGACGAGCTAGATAAATGGGTAGGGGGCTATAAATTATTTGAATCGCCTCAAAAGAAAAAGATGTTATTAGTGGTTTCTACATATGTTCAAAATTGTTCTCCAGATATTTATTGGACTTCTTCCGAGAAGGCAATTTCAGACTTGAAGGCAGACATGATACTGGCCGGTAAATTTTTACTGTTATTTTTCAAAATAAATGATTTACCTACTCATTATTCAGGTCGACCAGCGATACTAAATACGATAATAAAAGAAGCGAAGTCTTTTTTAGCGACAATTTGTACTAAGAAATCGAGTTTTCAAGATTCTCCCCTAAATAGAGCATTAAGCGCCTTTCGAACAGAGCTAGAGGATGTGTCAAAAGTTAGAAAAACGAATTCTCTATTTTTTGAATCGTTTAGAGCGACTATTGAAACAATGGTTACGGAAAATGAATATATAAAGTCTGGAGAATTGTTTAAAACTTTAGGTGAGTATGACGACTTTAGAAAAACTAATATTTGTGTTCGAACGTACATTGACTTGTGGAAGGCTCTTGGATATTTTAATCATTTAACACCAGAATGGGCACATTATGAATTTAAGGATGTGATAGGGTTAGTCGAGAGAGCAGTTTATCTTGAAAATGATAGTGATGACTCAAGGGATAATCCACCACGAATTATTGAGTGGCCAGAGAGTTTGCGTGTAACAGAAGCGGAGCACGATGAGCAAGGAAATTCTAGAAAGAGATCTTTTAGTATATCCAGTACCGAATCACCTCACGACTCAACAGTAGAAGAGAAAAAAAAATCGTCTTCAAAGCCAACCTATCCGAGACAACTTCAGGAAGCTTATGGATTAGGGCGGACTCAGTCTATTCAAGTAACAATTGAAAATAAAATGAAGACATTAACTACTCTGAAGAATAGGTTGGATTTACTTTCTATTGAAATATCAAATAGGGAGCCACGTGATCATCTAGGCGATGAATCCCTTGCGAAAAATCGGAATGGGAGTACAGTAAAAGATATCGAAAAATCAGGATTAGAGATGATTTCTTTCCTGAAAGGTCTTGTATCTGGCAATAAACAAACCATGAGGGAACTGGCTAAACAGAAGGTGCGATATAAGAACGTACAAGAAGAATTAGCAACAGCACCTTCAGCAGTCGACAGGAAAGTTAGTGAATCTGCCAACAAAAAGGTTAAAAAAACGGGTTTATCTCGAGATTATGGTGCTTCAAAAGCATTTGTAGTATTAAAGAGGGGAGGCTCCGAAGGAGTGGAAAAAGATGAGCACAGTCCTAGTAAAAAGTGAAGTCGTCCATCTTCCTAGATTTTAGATTGTCTTATAATATATGCGTTATGGGTAAGTTGTTTCATTCTTTTTTTTCTATAGGTACATCTGAAACCTATCGTTCTGAAATAAATAGAATGATTATTGTTTCAAATAAGCTTTCTATAGTTTTTGGATTTCTAACGCTCCCTTTTTTGTTTTTATTTAATATTGCTGGGTATACTCTTCAAGCGAATTTAATAATTCCCTTGTTTCTAATTCTTTTTTTCTGTGTTTATTTGAATTATATAAAATTCCATATTTTGTCTAAGGTACTGTTTGTATTAATTTCAAATAGTGCAATTTATTTTTACTCAAGTTCATTTGGTGCAGTGGCTGGAATACAAACGTTGTATTTCGGAATGATATGTTTGCCTCTCGTATTATTTGATACGTCTACAGTTTGGGTAAGACGCTTTTTAATGGCTGTTCCGGTTTGTTTATCGATATATACAGAAGCGTTTGAATCTCTTGGATTTAACGTTTTGATCCTTCAAAAGGAAATAAGTTTAATAACTTTTTTTCTCGTCCATATTATTACCTTTATTATTATTACGTTTACTATTCGCTTTTATTTTAACTTGAAAGAAGTGGCGGAGGTACAGTTAATAGATACAGTCGAAAATTTAAGAAATACGAATAGAGAGCTTCAAGAAATTAAGGAAATTCAAAAGGAAATGACGATACAGGCGTCTTATGCCAGGTTAGTAAATGGAATTGCTCATGAAATTAAAAATCCATTGCAAATGTTGCGTGGAAGGGCAGAAATTATGCTCGAAAATTCCGAAGATAAAGAGTCAGTATTATCGTTTTCAAATTCAATCATTAGAAATGTCGACAGGTTAAATAGAATTGTTAAACCGATGCTTACGTATGGAAGCTTAGGCAAAACATATTCGGTCAAAGAATTCTTTTTGGTAAAGGAAATGGTGGATGAGTTAGTTGATTTGTCTAGCGCGAAATTAAAAAGTCAAAAGGTCTCTTTGAAGACGGATATCGATGAATTATTACAGGTTTATGGAGTAAAAGACTACATTTACCAGGCAATTTTAAATTTGATGTTAAATGCTATTGAACATTCGCAACAGGGAGGGATAATTTCTATCGTCCTCAAAAAAGCCACATACGTTGGTCCAAATGGATTTGAAAGAAGTGGCGCAGTCATAAAGGTTATTGATACAGGGAGTGGTATGGCAGAAGATGTTCTAAAAAATATATTCGAGCCTTATTTTACGTCAAACTCCAATGGAATGAATGTCGGCCTTGGGCTATCAATAGTGTATCGCATTGCGACTGAAAATAATGGCGTCATAAAGGCTGAATCTGAAATAGGAAAAGGTAGTACGTTTTTACTATTTTTACCGACTGATGCAGAGGTAGGGTAGTTCTAATTTAGGAGTAAACCGTAGTTGTATATGTCGCGTTATTTATTTCAGAAAGAGCTTCTTTGATGGACGCATAGGTGTAATTGGACGTATTTGAAATAAAACTAGATTCAACTTTATTTTCTTCTAAAAATTGTGAAATATCTTTAAAAGAAATGGTCGGCGTTGAGAGTAAACAGTTAAGTTCATGTAGTTTTCCTCTAAATGACATGGACTGTTGGTGTAAAAGCCCAGATAAATGGGTTATTTTTTCTGTAGATTGTTTTTTGTTAGATAGATTCTTAATGGTTGATTCCAAATTAGAAAAAGAAATTGGCTTTGATAAAAAAGTATCAGCTCCAGATTTAACAACTTTGGTAATTATTTCTTTATTTACAAACGCACTCAATACAATAATTGTAGGTTGTTTATAATTTTGATTGTCAATTTTGAAGCTAATTAGGTCTATTATTTCTTCGCCACTTCCATCAGGAAGTCCTATATCGAGAAGAATTATGTCATAACTATTTTTTTCTATTTCTTGTTTTGCGGATTGTATCGTAAAAGCTCTGTCAACGTTATAGTTTTTTTCTTCCAAAAATTCATATAGCATAGTTGAAAATTCTTCTTCATCTTCCACAATCAGAATAGATTTGGTGTCAGATGTCTGCGTTTTTATACCCGTGTCATCCTCAAATAGTTTAACTACATTGGAAAGCGTCGCATCGTCTGCTTTTAACGGTTTAATGTGACAAACGAGTGATTGAGACTCATTTTCGTCAAATGGTATATTAAATTTCATATTGGTATTTAAGCGTTCATTAATGAGCTTAAAATTTCTATCCATAACGATTCTATCGAGACGGACAGATTCGGCAATTAAACGTTGTTTTCTTATAAAATTCGAACTAATAAAGGCTTTTTCAATGATAGAGGTAATCGCTTTTTTGGAGTAAGGTTTTTCTAAATGATAAAAGGCATAGTTTTCGGTAAGTGTTTTTACAACGTCTGATGTTCTATTATAAGCGGTGACCATAATTATGTTTGGAATGCCCGTTACTGTTAATTCGCAGAACTTCTTATAGACGTCAAATGCAGAGAAATCAGGTAGGTTTATATCTAATAAAATTAGATCGATTTCTTCATTTTTTTCCTTAAAAATATCAACCGCTTGTTGCCCTGTTTCTGCAAATAGAAGGTTGTATTGTTTTTTGAGGAATTCGTCTAGAATTTCTCGTTCTTCTGGTTCATCTTCAACGATAAGTATTTGTTTCATAGTGGTTACTTTTTCTAATTTTATAACGTAGGTTATTATTAGTCATTTTACCGTATTGTAGACGGAATGTCTTCGAGTTTCCATTAAGAAGTCAATATGAAATTAATTCTTTGAGTTAATAATGCTCGGTCTGTCGCGTTAAGGTGTTTTATTGGGTTTGATTCTTTGGTATAGTTAGTGTTCAAATTGTGTTTGAAATGTTTTTAGGAGAGATACCCAAGTGGCTTAAGGGGACGGTTTGCTAAACCGTTAGTGTTCGAAAGGGCAGCGAGGGTTCGAATCCCTCTCTCTCCGCCAAACTGAGATGTTTAGAACTTAACAGATTTGTAGATATGAAAGGGTTGTCACTATATTAATTAAATTTTTGAAAATGATAACTCCTATTTTTATTAAAAAATTAATAATACATTTGATTTCTTTGCCTCATTATTGTTTTAGACTTCTAACCTCCGAGATTTCCATAGTTTCAAGGATGTCTGTTGTTGTTTTTCAATTTTTTCCTTTTGTACCTTATAAATGGTTGTTTTCTATTGGACACAAAAATTATCCTCAGTATCATTATTCAGTATTTCATGCCGCAAACTTGGCAAGGCAACTTAATTATAAAGCGATATCAGTTTTTGAATTTGGATGTGCTAGAGGAAAAGGTTTGCTTGCCTTGGAACAAATATCTAAAAAAGTAAAAAGAGAGCTGAATATTGATGTTCAGGTTTATGGATTTGATACAGGAGAAGGCTTGCCGAACCCAAAAGGGTACAAGGATTTAACCTATCATTGGAAAAAGGGTGATTTTAGGATGAATAAATCTAAATTAATTTTTAAAAGTTCTACGCTTGTGTTGGGAAATATTGACGATACTAAAACGGATTTTTTTAGTAAGCATAAACCTGCACCAGTTGGCGCTATTTTTTTTGATTTTGACTATTATTCTTCAACTAAATCAGGAATGGATTTATTGACGCATAAAGAAATTAACTAGTTACCTCGAATATATACTTACTTTGACGATATCATTGGAACTGAAAGAGAATTATATAATGATTTTACAGGTGAAAGATTGGCGATAGAAGAATTTAACAAAGAGCAGTCGGTACTTAAATTTTCTAAAAGTTATCATTTAATATGCCAAGAAAGAGTTAAGAAATGGTATCATCAGATATATATCTTACATCGTTTTAACCATCCAGAATACCAGTCATATTTAAAATAAATCGAGTTATTTTTGGTCCTACAATGGATTGTGACGGGCAATTAACTGTATTTTTTTAGATAAACCGGGGGTAAAATTTGAATGTTTAATTGACACAGTAATATCAAAAAATGTAGAGCTAAAGTATAGACGAAAATAAACGAGGCTGTATCTTGGAAAAAAAATCTCTATGAGAGACCAATCGAGATAGGTAATTGTAGCAAAAATATTTCACATTATTTTTAGTTAAATCAGAATAAGATAAACAATGTTAAAAAGTCTAAGATGGTCTTTATTTCATTTGGGGGTATTATTCTTACAATAATAATTAGCATACGTACAATATTCTAAGCTGGCTATATATTTTTCTATGGGAGTTGTTCCATTAATAACGATCTTGAATATATTCCAGTTTCGTTCTTTGAAAAAAATAAAGAAGTCTTTAAAAAACGTTCGAGAATCTACATTACAACCACCTTCAAACTGAATATGATCAATGCTATTTGATGAAAATAGTGAAGAACCACCTTCTAACACTTTATATTCATGACCTTCTACATCAATTTTTAGAAAATCGATATGGTTAATATTTTTCATTTTACAAAAGACGTCTAAAGTAGAAAGATTTATGTTTTCTTTTATATTTAATTCCATATTAAGATCTATTTGAGATAGGTCTCTAGGGTATACGCTTGCTAAACTAGATAAAGATTCATTTTTATATAAAGTTGTTTTCTTTTCCTGATTACTCAGGCCCATATTATATATATGAACATTTTTATGGCTTTTATACCTAAAACGTAACGAGTTAAATAACTCTTTTTGAGGCTCGAATAAGAAAACCTGTGGGTTTTTTATGTGCTCTAGAATTAAAGCTGTGTAATCTCCTTTGTTTGCACCTACATCAAATATTATTGGGAATTTATTTCCCATTTTTAAAAACTCTTTTTCTAGCGAAATGATGAGCTGTTTTTCTCCGTTTTTATTAGGGTCAGAAGAGATATGTCCTACGTTTAGCCCATACCTTACATATTCATAAAGAGATTCTAAAGTTTTTTGGAATCTTTTTTTTCGAAGGTTATGAAACAATTTTAATATAATTTTATGAAGAAAAATTTTGAATAATGACTTTTTATTTATACTCATAGAAAATACATAATAGTGTTTTTAACAGAAA
The DNA here is from genome assembly GCA_018699495.1 of bacterium. Classification (GTDB taxonomy): domain Bacteria; phylum Margulisbacteria; class Marinamargulisbacteria; order JABIPA01; family JABIPA01; genus JABIPA01. The sequence goes on from JABIQV010000099.1 coordinate 25,050, forward strand.
TAGGTAAAATAATTATTGATTAAGATATCTTTTTTTGAAAAGAGTTTATCTAAGATCACTAGTGTCCGGTAAAAATAAAAAAGTCTCCCCACAAAATAGGCACAAAAAAACACGTCGTAGACGTGTTTTTGATTGTTGATATAGGCTACTCTTTGTATTCAGCAAAAAT
>JABIQV010000003.1 GCA_018699495.1 bacterium
AAGTAAATTGGTAAAAACTGCACAAAGCAAGGTTTTAACGGGCGATAGCAAAGCTAAGTTTAAAAACCAACCGTCTCGTAAAGAACACCAGAGCGCCCTACCAAAAGATCAGCAGAAAGCGTTACAAACTCTATCAAAAGTCCTCCTTTCAAAGCCACAATTCCAAAAATATGGGATCACACGATCTGTCAGAATTAGTTCTTCCCCATTTGAAGATAAAATTGGTGGAAAATCTGCACAACTTCCATTAGGGTCTTTTATAAAAGCAGTCGAAAATTGGGCTAAAAATTCACCCTCCGATGACGATACAACCATTTATAAGACCGAACTAGATACACTCAAACCCCTATTTGCTAAAGCCAAAATATCCGACCGATTTGAAGGTATGGAAGTATTACGTGATCTCACACATCCAGACTTTCGTGCAAGCGCCAAACTAAATCGAGCCTTAGCATCAAAAGACATCCAAGATTTCAGCACCATTGTTGCAGACTTTAAGAGTAGCGTTCATTTCACCACCATTTCTGGATCTGTAAACTCGGGAGCACCTGCCCCATCTAGCACCCCACATACTCCATCCGCCGCCTCACAACTGGGTAAATTATGTGACGCCCTCGGCCTACCTGACCAGGCTAAAACCATTCGAGGGACCTCGCCAGACAAATTACAAGCTACCCTAACCGGCATGCAAAAAACCGAATTCGCTAAAAAAGATCCAAACTCGGTCTTCTTAAATTTTCATGCAGCCACTGGCTTAGCAGGTCAAGCCGCCGTAGCAGATCCCGTTATACCCATCATTACCCTTTTTTCGAATAATGGCGTCGAGATCCAGAAAAATTCGTCTGCCCGAAAAATTGCCATTAACGTCACCCCTTCGAGCACAACTATTACTCAGGAACTCCATTTCGAAGCAGCCGATGGCTCGCGCACCTCAACAGGGAAACCTCTCCAAAAAGACGATATCAAATTAAAAATGGTAGTCACATTCACCATTGACCATGATTCAGGGAAAATATCAATGGAAAAACAGTTTCCAGAACATGCCGTAATAGCCCCCTTAAAAGAAAAGGTAAGTCCGGAAACATGGGCTGACCTTACGCAATCATTAGAACGACATAATATAGATATTTCTTCTTCTTAAAGGCTTCCTGACTTGTTTAGGTTATAAGGCTTAGACAAAGACATCCTTTTTTGGAACATAGGAAAAGGTCATAAAATAAAATGATAGAAAATAATAGACGAGGGACTAGTCTCTTCTTATCAAGAGATTCCATGGTATATAGCCACACGGCAAGTCAGAGACTTCTATTATTGGCCCTTTACGTATCCATTTGAATAACGGTCTAGTATCATACCTTTTGAAAAACTGTTCAATCGCCGTCGTTTCTCCACTCTCACTCGCTCAGGCAACATGGCTTTCTTTACATTCATGACTGTTTTCGGATAGAAAATGACCCGTATGAGATCTATCATCAGAATATAATGCCTTACGACTATTTACTAAGTTAATACTCTCGGTCGCAAATTCAGGGTTTATCATTAATATAGTTAACTTTTTATATATTCCTATTAAACGATTCGATTTCAAATCTAGATATTCTTCTGATTTTTCAATCTTTTCTGCAATATTTACCGTCACAATTTAAGAAATTTCTATAAATTGAGATTGGTTATCTTTATTTTTATTACCGTCCCCTCGTAACCCGGACAAAATGCTTACACCATTCCTATTTCTTAAGTTATAGCTCGGTTTAGGTAGTCCTGATACCTTAGGTTCTCTAATATTCATACATACTATATCCCCACCTATTAGAAAGAAAAAAAAATCCGTTTTATGCCGCTCCATAGGTTAGCTACCAGGATACATCCTCTTTCCGAAGATTTATCTGTCATCCCGAATATGATAACTTTATAACCATGTCTGAAACAAACACGTTATTTTCAACTAAAAATAAATCGTACCTATTGCAAATGATTGCAAATAAACAAATTCCAAATGGACTCGTTTTTCATGGACCGATAGGTTCATTTGTCAGCCAAGCTGGAAAATATTTTGCTCAGACTATTCATTGCGAATCAATTGAAGCTCCATGTAATTCCTGCAAACCTTGTCTTTCTTACACTAACCATTCTCATCCCGATTTCATTCATATCAATGAAGAAAAAACAATTAACATCGAAAAAACTCGATGGCTAAAAGAAGCAACAAAATACGGTCCTTCGACATCAAAAAATATGATTATACTAATAGAAAATGCACAAACCATGACTCCAGGGGCTGCAAATGCATTTCTAAAGCTTCTTGAAGAACCCGTCACAGGCGTTACCTTTATTTTAATTTCACCTTCTGTCGATATGTTAATGCCCACCATTATGTCTCGATGCCAACATCTATTTTTTCCTCAATCCACACCTGAAAAGATAAATGATTACGTGAATTCTTTAGACGATGCAAAATCCATAAAAGAACAATGCTTAGAAAATACGGACTTACTCTCTCAATATTTAGAAACAAATAGTTTACCGTCCATGGAGACCTATAAACCCATCTCAGATATTCTACAAATGGACGCCTTTGATAGGATTTCTTATGCTCAAAGCATCCCAGACAAACAACTAGCCACACTCTTTTGTAAACTTTGGTTAAACGACATATGGGAAACCCATAACAAAGAAGAAAAGACTTGGATTTTACGTGCAGAAAAATTAATCGAAATAATTTTAAATTTAAAGTATAATCTAAACTTAAAATTGCAAATGGAAGGCTTACTTCTAAGTTTGTGATCGATTGTAAAGTGAAATGACTATGGAATTAGACTGTATTTTTTGTAAAATTATAGATAAAAAAATACCGGCTACGATACTTTTCGAAAATGATACCGTGTTAGCATTTAGAGATATCGAACAAAAAGCGCCAGAACATATTCTGGTAATTCC
>JABIQV010000004.1 GCA_018699495.1 bacterium
GCGCATGCTATTAAATGTGATGGCAAGGAAATATGTATACCTATTTGGAATGTTACGGACTCAGTAATAATTTTGAAGAATGCCTTAAAATTTCGACGACCTCAGATTCGTCAGGTGATAGGGCATAAAAAAAGTTGGAATATTTCAGGGTCCCCTTTGACGTCACCTCGTGCATGGGGGGCTGAGGCTGAGGATTTGTTTTGTGGTCTTTCATAGTATTTATATTTTGGATTCGGACCGCTTACTGTTTAGTATCCTATAAATTTGAATAAAATATAATGCCGTCACTGGTTATTATTTCAGAAAGAAGGCCTATTGATGACGCTAACCAACGGGTTATTCTTTTTAAAATAATGAACACATTCTCACGATTATATTAAATTCGATCACGACGATGGATAAGTCTGGCTACTTATTTTTTAATTAGAGCGTGACAAGAAATTCCATAGGTTCAAACGTATGAAAGCTTTGGTACATTCGAATATTGTGAGGCCATCGAAACTCCATTGCTAGTGACTGTGGATTATAGACTGCCGTGTAGAGAGTTCCGAACCCTTTGTCATAATTTGACGCGAACAAAGGCGCGTATTCGAATGAGTTGATAAACGATTCAATTGTATAAAGAGGATCGTATAATTTATCAATGAGAGCCTGTTTTCTCGCGTGCGATTGAGAAAACATTGCGTAGTTCGTTAGCTCAAAATCGCCTTGATGGTTAACAGCTAAGGGCGTTTGACTGATTAGTGGCGTTGAATTTGGAGAGACTTCTATTGTTGTGACACAAAAGCTCTTATCTAAAATTGTAATGTTATAGGCCATATGGGTAGGAATTCGTGATATTACGTCCGTTGCTTCCTGAGTAGTCTTACAAAATTCCAAAACATATCTAAGAATTAGTGGAATTCCAAATCCTTCACCTACGTCTTCTTTTCCTCCAAACGATAGAGAAACCGATAGTCCGTGTTCGTTCATGCCATCTAATACCCCCCAAAGACAGTCAGCCATAGCGATGACTTCGGTATCATGCCATTTTGTTTTTATAAGACGACCTTCGCATAGCTTGGGATCATAATCATAGTTTCTTACTAAAATGGGATTGTACCTCAGCCAAACGGCCTGGGAGCATCCTGAGAGGTAGGGCGTCGGACAATATAAACTTAGTAAACGTGCTTCGAAGTCCCCTCCTCCTGCTAATTTGGTAAGGTTTTCCCACATAGGGACCAATTCTGGCATATGGGTTTGCATCGCTGTTTTGCATTTTAAATAATTTGGTCGATTGAATTCACCTTGTTTTAAAAACCATTTTTTATACCCTTCTTTTGACTCGTTATAAAAGGTAAGCCATTGTTTCCCTGGAGTAGGTTCATCTATTGCTTGAAATCGTTTTTGAAAATAACTCATTGGTGGGCCATTGGCTTAGTTTTCATAGTTTTCTTTCCTATTTTATTTTTAGTCATTGCTGTTATTTGCATCTTTTTCTTCGTTAAAACCCTTAAGAAAACCAGTCGGGTTTTTATAGCGTTCTATTAGTTGTTGTTCTTCGTTTGTTATGTCTCTTAGTTCATAGGCCGTGGTAATAGCGGCTATCCATTTTTCAGAAAATGAATTGAGTTTTGTTTCAGTATCTTTTAATGGTTTGTTTAAAAAAAGGATAGCTAAATCAGCGCCTTTATAGGTGTATTCTCCTACTCCCATTATTCGTTTGATGAATATTTCATTTTCATTTAGCGCGTCCCGTCGTTTATAACCATGTGTTACAAGGTTAAGTTCGCCGTCTTTTAATGTATAAATTCCAGATACGGGAGCAGATTCTATAACTTTTGTTTCTGTTTGTGTGTATTTATATATAATTTGGCTTGCAGAGCCCGTAGCCCCTTCTGTAATGCTTTTTGAGTTATATGTTTTTGGAGATAGGTTTAAGTCTACATCCGAATATTCTAAGAGATGAAATAAAAAAAGAGGAATGGTGTTCTTACAGAAATTAGACATGTTAGTCATTGCGCTAATTCCTGTTATTCGTGCATTCAGTTCTCCAAGATAAACGTCATTGGTATCTAAATCTATTAAATAATCGACTTCAAAATATCCCCGATAGTTTGCTTTATATAAAGCATCACCAAGCCGTTCGGTCATTTCGGCTGCTTGTTTTCTAACGGAATCTGAAAAAGCGTCTGGAAATAATTCATTTCCACACCATCCGCCTTTGTACGGTGTAAGTTCGGGGTAACCAATTAGTTCCGTTAATAGGGGGCCGACAAAGGTACCTGCTTTGGTAGCACACCCTTCAATCGCCGTTCCAGCACATCTGATTTGTTTCATGACTTTTACCATATCTTCTTTTTCAATTTGATCGGCTACTTTGTCATAGTCCTCTTCACTTGAGATAAAAAACGTTGTTTTTCCAGAGTCACCATATGCATGTTGAACAACAAGTTTAGGACCAAGGCTATGTTTCTTTGCTACCTCTACTAATGTCGTGTAGGAATCTATTTTTTCAAGAGCATTTGGGACACTGGCAACCCCGGCTGAATTTCCAAGTCTGGTTGTTTCAATTTTACTATCAATTTTTTGAACAAGTTCGTTTGATGGCAGGCATATATCCAAATTTAAGTGTTTGCACATGCTTTCAATTTCTTTATCAAAAAACAGAAATATGGCCTGGCTCTTAATATGCGTAGTTGAGTCATTTTCTTGATTAGACTCTATGAGGTCGACTATTGCTTTGTGCCCTAAAAGGTACGTATTAATGTCTTCAATACAACTTGGTTGTTTATGAGGAGCATAAGGTGGGACTACTACATTTGGATGGGTACCGTCATAGCAATCAATATAGTTTATAAATTTAATGTTATTAACCCAATCATCGAGATGCATGAGATTAAAATGAGATGCACTAATAAAATAATAGGGTCGTTTATTAGTTTTGAAATAGTGTTTAATGTCTTCTAACGAAGATAATTGGGTCGCTACGTTTAATGGCATATTTGCTTCCTTTTTCATTTTTTAATCTAAATTGTTCAAATAGTCTTGTCTGAAAATTTTTAGTCCAAGTTCTGGCTGATACCCATGAACTTCTTTTATCTTCATACGTTGAAGATAAAGTAGGATGTCATAGGTAATGATTTGGCCGGGAACGAGGACGGGAAATCCTGGGGGGTATGGTGTTACAAAACTAGCTGATATAATTTTTTTATCATTAAGGACCTGTTTTATTGTTTCGTTTGTTAACGGAATATAATCTATAACTTTTTTATCATAGGCTGCAAAAAAGGCTCTTCTAAGATCAGGTATTTCACAGGTATCTGTTTTAATAGGGATAAATCCTTTATGAAAAATTCTTTTTTGAGGAAGATCAACAGATTGGTCGTCCTCTGTAATCAATTTTTTTTGTGTTTTAGGGGTGGATGCTAGCCTTTCAGAAATTTCTTCGAGGATTCTTACAAGATAATCAATTGTTTTTTCTGATGCGCCAATATTTATTATGAATAACACTGTTTTTCTCGATGTTTTGTTCACTTGGATGTCGTATTTATTAATTAGTAGTTGTCTAAAACTACTGCCATCCATCCCTGTTTTAGAGATATCTACTGTTATACGTGTCGGGTCGACAACAAATAGTGAGTTTCCCCAATTTGGAATGATGTCGGAATAAGGTAAGGTCGTATTTTTTTCAGTTGTACATCTATATTTTTTTGGTATTAATTCCCCATCAGCTAATACGGTGAAGCATGCAGAAATTTTGGGAGATGTCTTAATTTTTTCTTTTAGTAAATGTGCTAGGTGAATTGCATTTTTGACACGTTCGTACCCTTCTAATGCGACTTGTCGTCTTCCAATATCTAAGGATGCGATTATTTGGTAATTGGGTGATGTTGATGTATGGGTCCTAAATGCCTCTAGGAATAGATCTTCATTAAAGTCATTGTCATAGATGTGAATCATTGATCCTTGTCTGAACGATGTTAGAGTTTTATGGGTTGATTGGGTAGAAAAAACCCGGAGGATTACTTTTTCTGGGTCTGGTAATTGTCCTGGTTTGCTTTTCGAGTATTTGTGCTTATAGTCATCACTTTTGAATCGTTTTTCAAGTAATTTTGCAACTGTCATTGCTGTTCGGTGATGATAAACGGGACTAAAATGCGAGAAGGCGAACCATGCTTCGTCCCAATGAAATATGATATCTGGTTTGATAGCTAATATTTCCATCATGTAGCGTTCGACATTATAGATGAGGCCATCGAATGTAGAATTTGTTAGGGTAATTTGCTTTAGTTTGTGTAAGGATCCATTCTTTTTTAGATCCATCATAATTTCTTTAATCCGATCTAAGGTGACGGCACCATATAGGTCATATTGAGGAAGCGGATATGTTTCTAAGAATACGGGAAGCGCTCCCGATAGCATTACTGAATATGGAATTGATTTATGACAATCAGCAGAAATAAGAACAATGTCTCCAGGAACTAATGTGCTTTGCATAACGATTTTATTGGATGTGGAGGTTCCATTTGTAACAAAAAAGCTTCGTTGAGAACCAAATGTTTTTGCAACTTTTTCATGGCTTTGTTTGATGGTTCCCTTTGGAGCTAACAGAGAGTCTAAGCCCCCTTGCGTAGACGATGTTTCAGCAAGGAATATATTTGGACCATAAAACTCAAGCATATCTTTTATCCAATGAGAATTGATCACGGATTTTCCTCTAGAAAGAGGAAGTGCATGAAAAACACCTTTAGGTTTTCGGCTATAAGCTTGTAATGCGTTGAAAAAAGGAGTTGAGTACCTATCTCTTATTCCGTTTAATATGCTGTGGTGAAGGTCCTGAAAAGGATTAATGTGAAATAATATTCGATCAAATTGTTCTCTTATTTCAGGCGTAATTTCGTGAGGAACCAATTCGCTTATTAAAAAGTGGTCTAGTTCGGGTCTTAAATTTTTTAGTTCGGTACTTAATCCAATGAGTGGCGACTTTTTTGTAGTGTCTATATAGTCCTTATTTTGAACAAATGTTTGGTAATCATTAACCCAACTCGTTTTTAGGGTTGATTCAATGTCGAACCCGTTAACAAAGACACATGTTTGAATACTTGGATTTGCTAATATAGCAGTAATTGCGTCTTTCGCGTTGTTTACGAATAATATGTCGTACACGAACTCATCTCTATCTGTTTTATATGTTGCCAGTGACTGGTAATAGAGACCTCTATATTCAACTGGGGATGGATGGATAACAAGTACTTCAAAGTAAGGTTTATCTAAGGAAGCAGGTGTCGTTGATTCTAAAATATCATCTTCTTTTAAGTGTTGTTGTTCGAGTAACATCAAATTTGTTTTAAACGGATAAAATGGACGGCATCTATAGTCATTGGTTTTTATAGATAGGTATACATTTTCTGCTATATTTCGGAATAATGACCATGATCCAGAGGTAAAATAGTCAGATAGTTTGTAAAAGACTTCTGGTCCTGGGTAAGCCCATAAAGTTTCAATTGGAACTAGTTCAGTAAGCGCACGTTTAATTATTTTAGCGCATGGTTCTAAACTGTTCGATTCTGTACTTAATGATTTCCAAAGACTTAGTCTTTTTGATTCTAGGTCAAACACTGGCTATTTTGTTTTCTTAAATTCTTTGGAATAATCGTTAATTTTTAATAACATTTCGTTCGCAGTTACGTTTTCGGGGTCTAAAATTAAAATATCTGAAAATATCATGTATGCAAGCTCATAATCATGTGAATTCATTTTTAGCAGTCCATATTCAAGTAAAAAGTAGATATCAATTGGATATAATGAAAGCATTTTTAAGACTACTTTTTCGGCTAGATCTTGCTTTTTTTCCATTCTTAAAACGTATGAGAGTCGTAGGTTTGCGTAATAATTATAGTAGTCCGTGCTTAAGACTTGATGTCCTAATTCTTCTGCTGCTTGGTAATCGCCTTTTGTCATTTGGACTAGCATAAGGCCTAATTTGGGTTCGATAGAATACATAGACGCGCTTATCGCGGATTTAAAATGTGAAATCGCATTTGAGTAATTTTGATTTACGTTATATAGATAACCTAGGCGATAATTTACAGTGTAGCCGTCAGGAAAACTTTTGTAGATAAGTTTTATCGCCTTTATTGCGTCGTCGTAATTCCCCATTTTTTCATAGGTGTAAGATTTGTAATAAGCATTTTTGATTTGGTCTGCTGACATTTCAGAATATATAAATGTTGTAGAGATACAAACGATCAGCGCTATTAATGAGATTCTACTTAAATGTTTCATTGTATGTCCTAGAATGAGTAGCCTGCCATAATGGTCAATTTACCAAAGTTAGTATCAGCTGTTTCAGATTCGCCTCTGAGAATTTGGTATTGATATCCAACTGTAGACGATAATTGTTTTGTAAAATAGTAGGTAAGCGAACTTGCTATCCCTGTTTTTAAGATGTCTTTCGAGTTATAGATCACATGTCCACTATCAAAAACACCTAATACCGATTCACCTGTCCATATTCGTGAATTGAACACGAATGAACCGAAATAGTAGTTTATAGTTGCTTCAATGTTATGAAATGATGATTTATCGAACCCTGTAGAGTCTGATAGAAATATTGAATTGTATCGGGTTGTAAAGTCGGCATATCCTGGAACAAGAATAGGGTAAAAATATGTTGTAAAGTGAGGAGAGAATTGAAGAACGGTAATGTCCCCTTCTGTTAAATTGTAACTAGACCCATACATTGACAATCCTGCTGTCCATAGTCGTGTTGTTAAATAATAATCGTATGAATCGTGCTCGAGTCCTACTATGATTATATTTCCATCGTTATTGGTTGCTTCTGTTGATATGTTTTGGTATCCAATTTTGTATCTATTCCCTGGATGACCGTAATAGGTGTAGATTCCAAGTGAATTGTTTTGCAGTGCCGTATCATCTGAGTCGGTAATCATGTCGTATTCTAAGCTCAATGAATGCTGACCATACCCTATATAACCATATGCCCCTTTAATTTTAGTATCAGTTAGTGTTGCGCCTGAATTTTCAACGGTGAGTGTGTATGCTTTTGCAGCTACAGAAATAGCCATGTTTTCAGAGAATAAAGAGGACGTCAAACTAATACTCATAAGTAGAATTAGTGTAAGTATTGAGACGTTTTTAGTTTGTTTGCTTGTCATGATAGTTTTCTCCTGATTTCTATGTCGTTCCACTTAACTATGTCAATTTTTGCCATAGGATCGAGCTTTACGTAACTTGTATTTTTTTCGTTAAATAGTTTATTTTTAACCGTTCCAATAATTTCAGTATCGCTTGAAAATTTATAGCTTCCAGAAGATTCGGAAAGTTTAGGATAGAACGCATTTATCAGTGAAACAATCTCCTTTTTCCAACCGGTGAAAAGTGTAGCACTTGGTATTGCATCTGTCCATTCGAGCTGGGGACGGTAATGGAGAGGAAATTTAGGAATGGCTAAGAGAATGTATCGAAGAAAAGGGTCTGTTCCTTCTATGTGAAAGGCGTAAAAGGTTCCATTTATCTTACCTAGATATAATTTGCCGAGTTTAGTACTTAAGTAGATGGTCGAGTCTGGAGCCATTTTAACTGTAATGCTAAGTTCACCTATTTCAATCCCCTTTTTTTTGACTGAGTAATAGAATGATTCATCTAAAACAAATGTACTCAGTTGATCGTAAAACGGTAGTGTAATGAGATTAGTTACGACGGTTCCTTCTTTTGGGTTGCCGTGTGAATGATAGGTATTTCCTGAAGCATAATGAACAAATGTGTATGGAAATGTAGCAGAACCCATTGGCTCATAGAGTTGAACTTGCATATGTATATGCGGTTGGGGTGAATATCCTGAGTTACCGCAGAGACCGATAAATGTTCCCGGTTCAAGCCAGTCACCTTCTTTAACAGTGATACTATGTTGAGAAAAATGAGATAGCTCTACATAGACGCCTCTACTTTCATAAATCAATATCATATTTCCCCAGTTATTTATTGAATCAACGGTTCCAATTGGATTGTCTGGCAGATAATTAACGACTTTTACTACCCTACCCTGCACTGGCGAAAGAACTTCTTTTTTGAAACAAAGATACTGATCTAACCGTGTTCCGTCTCCTATAAAATTTTGACTTGCTTCGTTTGAAATAATAAAATCGTAGCCATATTTCCAAATTCCTTGGTGTGTCCATTTACTGTCGAATCCTTGCCAGACCGTCCAATTACCTGTGAATGGTAAGTTTACAGTAATCGCTTCGGTTGGAAATCTATTTTGTGATGTTAGAAAATGGTCTAACGTTTCTTCCGGTGTCGCTTTAAATATTAGCGGAATTTTTTGATACTGAACGAGACCTAAAACGTAAACAAACGATAATGTTACCATCGTAAAAGGAAGCGTAAATACAGGAATTCCATATTGAGCCCAAAAAACATTTACCGAACTAATTAATATAGTAGAAATTGCGACACCAAACATAGCTATAAGGTAACTTTGAATGGAAGGAATCAAAAAAATTCCCCCAAGTCCCATTGCAATGAGGATGTAGTTAAAGTTATTTAAATCGGTCATAGCTTGTGGAATTGAACCAATGAACATACCGTTGATTACGCTCCCAACTGCAAATCCCATAATTGCCAATAAAAATAAAATTCGAGATGAGAATAGAATCATAACCATAATTAGTATCCCTGATATGGTGTTTGGCATAAAAATAATAGCTCCAATGGATTGGAAAAACCCGTTTACCCAATCGGGTAAGAATGAAAGGGATTGTTGAACAGGAGACGTATGCATACTTGTTACATAAAGGTTCGAAAACCTACCAGCCGAAAGGTAGACAAAAGAACTGACACATACAAAGGGAAGACTTAATATTTGAAGTCTGAAATACAAATTAAAAATATGTGATAAGACGATTGTTACGATAAATGTGAGTAAACTTGCGATAATTAAGAATATGAGGCTGATATAGTTAAGTTGAAATAGCTGTCCAATAGAAAATCCGACTAGTAATGCATTGTAGGTAAAAAAACCAGAGCTAAGGAATTCAACTTTGTACCCTATGAAAATTGCAAAAAAATAGGCCGATAATACGGCAATTAAACCTGACAATGCACAGTTAAAGTTGATAAAACTAATGGTTAATAAAATACAGCCAGGAACGATGCCCCTAATGAAAAATATTTCAGAATAACTGTTAATTATGGCTCGGAATTTATCTTTCACAAATTTATTTTAGCATAATTTATCTTTCTAAGAATTTTTTAATTTTTGATGGGTATAGTTATATTTTGACCACTATCCAATTAGGCACATTTTAAATAAATAATCGCTGTTAGAATGATTTTGGTAAATGAACAGGAGGAGCAAGAGAGAATTGTCTTTTTATTGACTTTATTTTACTATTATAGGTGAATAATGGAGTAAGTGGTTATGAAAAATATTGGTATTTTTTCTATTTTATTAATAGTTTCTATCTATTTACTTGGGTTGTTTTCTGTTAAAGAGATTTATACAGAAATCGTGATTGAGGCGCCTGCTTCTGTTGTTTGGGAGCATTTGGTTTCTTTTAAGCAATATCCTAATTGGAACCCCTTTCTAAGAAGTGTTGATGGCGTGGCTGCTGAAGGTGAACCTTTGAAAGTAGTTGTGCAACCTTTAAATGAAAATCCACTGACATTTAAACCTATTTTGTTAACTGTTGAGAAAAATAACGAATTAAAATGGCTGGGACGATTTATATGTCCTGGTTTTTTTGATTCTGAACATACTTTTACGTTGATGAAACTTTCAGAGACTAGAGTGAAATTTGTTCAAAAAGAATCGTTCAGAGGTTTTTTAGCTTTTTTACTTTGGGATACTGTTGAGCAACGTTTGACAAAGGGATTTTATGCAATGAATCGGTCCTTAAAACACATTTCTGAGGCGGTAGTCCAGAAAGAAAACGTTTGAAACAGTTTGTAGATCTGACTTTTTTTACTCACATATTTTGTAATATGTGAGTAAAATATGATAGATAAGATTAAAATTTTTAAAGATGCTTAACTTAGTTTATTTAGTTTCTTTTTTCTCTCTTTTTTTAGCTTTTTTTTCTTTTGCTGTTAGAGCGGGTGCTTTTTTTGTTGCTTTTTTCGAGTCTTTTCCTTTTGACATATGAAACTCCTGATTTTTTATTGATTCTACTGAACTATTATATTCGTTAAACCAATGTTTTTCAAAAACAATTTAAAAACTCTGTTTTTATAGAGAACGGTTTATATAATATTGTATTTAATAGGGCTAAATTTATATAAAGATAGTGGATGGTGTCGCATGGAACAACGAATAGTGACAAATGACTCATGACTAATGAACGGACTGAAACAGTAAATACGTCGGTAAAAGAAGTTTCGTATCCTCCCTTCTATCCTTTTGATTTTTGACTCTTATTTGAGGACAAGTGACGGGTGGTTTTGATAAATATTAGAATATTCCTTTGTTCGGTTTCTGAAAATGAAATAGTAGAGTCGATGAAATTGTTTTATGATTATTTGGTTCGATTGTTGATTGAACCATCAGGAAACGAACGTATTTCAATGATTAAAAGTCGCGTTTAAAAAAAGGACCGTTCAATTGAGTGGAGTTAGTCGTGGAAATGATGCTATTGATACGTTTCTGATGATTTTGGAGGAAAAAATGGAAATACCTTATAAACAGTTATCAAAGGGAGCGCTTCGTAATTTGATTACAGAGTTTGTTTCTAGTTCAGATAATTATGGATACAGTAGTTTGGAATCAAAAATAGAACACGTTATGAAACAGTTAGCTGATGGGACTATTTTGATAAGTTTTTGTGAAGAAAGCGAAAGTTGCTTTCTCTGTACGCGTGATGATTATAAACGAAAGATGAGGTCAACGATATCATGATTAATTCAACATTATTTTCATTTTTGTGTGAGAAATGTTCTTACCCATCGTCTTCTATTAAGTCTGCGTTAGTATTATTTGATGAAGGTGCAACTATTCCGTTTATTGCTCGATATAGGAAAGAGAGAACGAATGGGTTAGATGAAACACAATTGCGAGATATTCTGACATGTAATACTTATTTTGAAGGTCTTTTTGACCGGTTAGAAAGCATTAAAAAGAGCATAGACGAGCAAGGGAAATTATCTGATGTGCTTAAAGTTGAACTTGAAAATTGCCGTGATAAACAAACACTCGAAGATTTATATTTACCGTTTAAAAAGAGACGAAAAACAAAAGCAGATACTGCGATTGAAAATGGATTAGAGCCGTTAGCTACTCTACTATTGCTTCAAAATTCTCGTGAGTCGAAAGGTATTATTTTGTCTAAATTTTATAGTCCGACAGGGAAAGTAAAATCCGAGACAGAAGCTATTGATGGTGCTAAATCTATTGTCGCTCAGGTTGTGTCTACAAATACGACTTATCGTCAGTGGATTCGGTCTTTTATGATAAGAGATGGTTTTCTTACCACCTCTGTTACTCCTAAATTTAAGAGTATCAAAACAAAATTTGATATGTACTATAGTTTTTCAGAGGTTTTTAAAAAGGCCGCTAGCCATCGGTTACTGGCGATTCGGCGTGGTGAAAAAGAAAAGGTATTGGCCTGGAAAATACAGATAGACGAAGATTCGATTTTATCCTATTTGGAATCCAGACTAATTAGAGATACGTCGTTTTCACTTGTTTCAGAACTGAAAAGTGCTATTCGAGATGGGTATATGAAATCTATCATGCCTTCGTTACAAACAGAATGTTTTAATACGGCTTGTGAAGAGGCCGAAGAACAGTCGATTAACGTTTTTTCAAAAAACTTATCAAATTTGTTGATGGCATCTCCTGCTGGATCAAAGGTCGTTTTAGGAATAGATCCCGGGTTTAGAACAGGATGTAAATGTGCTGTTGTAGATGCCCAAGGTGACTATAAAGAGACCGCCACAATTTTTCCTGTTCCACCGCTTTCAAAAATGGCTGAAGCAGGATTAATTATTTTAAAATTTGTAAAAAAATACAACATCGAATTAATAGCCATTGGAAATGGTACGGGGTCCAAAGAAACCTTTAAGTTTGTCAAAGCGTTGATTAAAACGAATAATTTAGATGTTATTCCTGTTGTCGTAAATGAGGCAGGAGCGTCTGTTTATTCTGCTTCTGAACGTGCTATTGAAGAATACCCTTCTCTTGATGTTACCGTCCGAGGCGCGATTAGTATTGCTCATCGATTGCAGGACCCACTCTCTGAACTTGTGAAAATTGATCCAAAAGCAATAGGTGTTGGGCAGTACCAACATGACGTAAATCAGGTTCAATTGCGGGAATCACTTACGTACACTACAGAATTGGCGGTTAATACGATTGGCGTTGATGTTAATACTGCGTCTTCTGCTTTACTGAGTTATGTATCTGGAATCGGAGCTGTCGTTGCAAGGAATATTGTTAATTATCGCAAAACAAATGGCCCATTTAAGGATCGGAAAAATCTTTTAAAAGTGGCAAAATTGGGGCCTAAGGCTTATGAACAATGTGTTGGTTTTTTGAGAATAAAAGGTGGGAAGAATGCTCTAGATAACTCTTCTATTCATCCAGAACGGTATGTGTTAATTTCAAAAATCGCCAAAGATTTGGGGGTTCGGGTTGAATCTTTAATTGGAAATAACGCGTTAATTAATGCCATTGATTTGAATGACTACGTTTCAGAATCAGTTGGGAGTCTCACGTTAAAAGATATTGTGAAGGAATTACGGAAGCCAGGGGTTGATCCTCGTGCTGAGTTTTCATATGCGATGTTTGATGATTCCGTGGATAATATATCCGATTTGGTTGAAGGTATGGAATTAGAAGGGGTTGTTACAAATGTTGCAAATTTTGGGGCGTTTGTTGATATTGGGGTTCATCAAGATGGATTAGTTCATATTTCTAAGTTGAGTAATACCTTTGTTACGAATCCTCATGATGTGGTCTCTGTTGGTGCAAAGGTAAGGGTGAAAGTATTAGCTGTAGACAAAGATCTCAAACGAATACAGCTAGCTAGGGTATTCTAGCGGTTAGACCTAAGTCTATTATTTTAGTATGAGTTAAGGTGTCTGATGGTGTTTTATACTGCCATTGTTTAAGGCAGTTGGTAGCAACCGATTGGTTCAATATTGAATAACAATGCGTTGTTTCAGCTTATTAGGTAAATTTTTTAGAATTATTGAGAGGGTTAATCTAGTTTATTCAGAAGTAAAATGTATCTTAAATTTAGCCTAGATGGTAATTATAGATTTTCGGCTAGAATTGACCATTTATCCATTGCTGATCCGATTAATTTTTCGTTAATTTTAATTTTTTTTCCAATTTCTGCGTAATGGCTTATTGATTTCTCGTTTGACATGGTTTTTGTTGATTCGGTTTCGGCAAATTTAGCTGAAAGACGTTCCTTTTCTTTTTCAAGTTTTTCTATTTCTTTTTCTAGTTTTTTTAATTCGGAACGTTCAGCTAGTGTTAATGCATTCTCTGGTTTGGATATGTTGTCCTTTGCTTTTGCTTGCTCGGCCGAGTTTTGTTTCATTTTTAAGGCCTGGATTTCTTTAACCGTATCTCCGTAATCAGTATAATTTCCATCAAAAGGTATTATTTTTTGGTTTTCGTTGAATACGAATAATTGGTCGACGACTCTATCCATGAAATAACGGTCATGGGAAATAACAAGAACGCATCCTCTAAACGTAAGAAGAAAGTTTTCTAGAACCGATAGTGTCTGTATGTCTAAATCGTTCGTTGGTTCATCAAATAGTAAAAAATTAGGATTTTTTAATAGAAGACAAACCAGATGAAGTCGTCTTTTCTCTCCTCCAGATAGCTTTCCAATAGGTGTTTTAAGCATCGGTGCAGGGAATAGAAATTGTTCGAGAAATTTAGATGCTGAAACAGTGCTTCCGTCATGCCGAGTAATATTCGAACCGATTTGGCTAATATGTTCAAAAATAGTCATGTCTAAATCAAAGTCTTGGCTGTGCTGGTCAAAATAGCCAAAATTCGTGTTAATCCCTACATCGACTTCGCCTTTTTCGGGGGTCAGTCTATCTGTTATGAGATTAAGTAATGTACTTTTCCCGACACCATTTGGACCTATAATTCCTATACGTTCGCCTTGCGTAAATGTATAAGAAAATTCGCTTATTATTTGCTTGTTGTCGAATGATTTCGTGACGTTTTTAAGTTCACATATCTTTTTACCTAAACGACGCTCGTTTACATTTAATGCAAAGACTTTTTCTGGAGATAACCCTTTTCTATTGATCATTGCATGTACGCGATCTTTTCTTGCTTTCTGTTTTGTGGAGCGGGCTTTAGGGCCTCTTCTTAGCCAGGCAAGTTCAACTCTTAGTACAGATTGGATGCTGTGTTCGGCCTTGTCCTGTACTGCGTACCGTAATTCTCGTTGTTCAAGGTATGTTTGATAATTACCTTTATAGGAAAACAATTTTTCTTGGTCGATTTCAAGGATTTTTGTGCTAACTTTGTTTAAAAAATATCTATCATGCGTAACCATAACTACGGCTGATTGGTATTTTTTTAGCATACCTTCGAGCCATTCGATGGTCCGTAGGTCTAGATGATTTGTGGGTTCATCTAAAATTAGGATATCGGCTTGGTTAAAGAACAGTTGCGCTAGAGCGATTTTTTTTAACATTCCACCCGACAATTCTTTCATTTTTAGTGACGTTGTCGTTATGCTTAATTCGTTTAGAATTGAGGTTACACGGTCTTCGTATTCCCACGCATTATGTTGGTCCATTGCGTCTGTAGCGTTTGCCAATAGAGCTCCATTTTTTTCACTGGGCTCGTTTTCGTAAATTGTTAGAATGTTGTTGTAGGCTCGGAGTGCTTGTGGTGCAGCTGCCTCTGTTTGAAAAAGGTGATCTTGAATAGTGTGTTCGGGATTGAATACTAATTTTTGTTCTAGATAAGAAATGTTAATCCCTTTTTGCATTGTAATTTCTTTTTGAGGAACAGATAGGGAATTCGCTATCAGGTTAAGTAATGTTGTTTTCCCACATCCATTTGGGCCTATGACTGCAATTTTATCTTGGTCGTCAATTCCAAATGTTGCATTTTCGAAAAGAGTCTTAAATGACTGAACGCAGGTTAAATTTTTGACTGATAGTAATGACATGGATGGGTACTATACCACTAATTTTTTTAAGACGGTAAATCTTGGTTCTTTAAACGAGCACTATAAAATACTTGTTGAAGTAAATGCGGGTTTAGAATACTCTTTCTAGTTTAATTATATATGAAAATGAAATCTTTACTCAACTCAATAATGAATGTCACTGGAAAAGGTGAAAAAATTAGTAATACAGAAAAACAAGTAGACACTACAAATGTGTCTAAATCAATTAAAAAGGATGACACTATTAATTCCTCTGAACCAATTAAAACGGACGACGCTAGCGTCGTAAAATTTTCGGACTTGGGATTGTCTGACTTAATTCTTAAAGCAGTCTTGGATAAGGGTTATGAAATACCTACTCCTGTTCAAGCAAAAGCAATTCCTGCTGTCCTAGAAGGTCGAGACGTTATGGCTGCTGCACAAACAGGTACCGGAAAAACGGCCGGGTTTACACTTCCAATATTAAATCGATTAGAAAATCAGACACTTGCAATTGCAGGTGAAGCAAAAGTTTTAGTTTTAACACCTACCAGAGAATTGGCTGCACAGGTAGCTGAAAGTGTTGAAACATATGGCAAGCATTTAAATTTAAGAACTGCTGTTGTTTTCGGAGGCGTAAATATAAATCCTCAAATACGAAAATTGTCCAAAGGTGTTGATATTTTAGTAGGGACCCCTGGAAGACTTTTAGATTTGTATCGTCAAAAAGCGGTTCGGTTTAGAGATTTAGAGGTCTTGGTTCTCGATGAAGCAGATAGGATGTTGGACATGGGTTTCATTCATGATATTCGGAAAATACTTCAAAAGTTACCTGCTGAACGACAAAATCTAATGTTTTCAGCTACTTTTTCTGAAGATGTTAGAAAATTAGCCAAAACAATAGTTAAAAATCCGATCGAAATATCCGTTACCCCGCGGAATAAGACAGCAGATACCGTAAAACAATGGTTGTACTCTGTTGATAAAAAGCAGAAGCCGAATCTTCTTGTAGATTTGGTACATAGAAACGGCTGGGACCCTGTTCTGGTTTTTTGTCGGACTAAACATGGTGCTGATAAATTGACAAAGATATTATTATCCGAAAAACTTAGTGCGGTCGCTATACATGGTAATAAGAGCCAAGGTGCACGAACTAAAGCTTTGGAAAATTTTAAGAGTAAAAATGTACGTATTTTAGTGGCTACGGATATTGCGGCTAGAGGGTTAGACATTCATCAGCTTCCATATGTTGTTAATTATGATTTGCCCCATGTTCCAGAGGATTATGTTCATCGAATTGGGCGAACAGGACGAGCTGGTTTAACGGGTAATGCTATTTCTTTGGTTAGCGCTGATGAATTTAAGCAACTTAAGGATATCGAACGATTGACTGGTGAACTGATTGAACGAAAAGGGTCTGGTGGATTTTCTCCTCAGAATCCTTTACCTGAATCTCATATGCCTGTTTTTAAAACACCAAAGCCTAAAAGTAAAAAGCCACCTAGGTTTGAAGGATATGGAGGGCCATCTCAAGAAAAAGATGGCCATAAATCTTATTCTCAAAAACGTTATGGATCGTCGAAAGGAAATAGTTCTTTCTCTGCCAATCGGCAAGGAAGCTCCGACGGAAATCGATCATGTTCTCAAAATAGATATGGAAATTCGGATGGAAATCGATCGTCTTCCTATAATAGAAGTGGGTCGTCTGAAGGAAATTCGTCTTCATATAGACGTAATGATGGCGCAGACGGGAATCGGTCCTCTTCTCAAAATAGATATGGAAATTCGGATGGAAATCGATCGTCTTCCTATAATAGAAGTGGGTCGTCTGAAGGAAATTCGTCTTCATA
>JABIQV010000100.1 GCA_018699495.1 bacterium
AGATGCGATTAAAAAACTTAATGAATTATCGGTGTTACTGCATTGAAATAGTGGAGATTCCATAATTTCTAATTCATTGGAGTTGTCGGGTCGTCGTGTTGTTATTTTTGAAGCGTCAAACGATGACTGATCAAAAGAAAAATAACTCATTCCAACCTCTCTACACATTACATTTTGAGATGTAACGGATTGGTCAATTGTCCAGTTTGAAGGAGGATTTAATGCTTCTCTAACTCCTGGGTGACTTAATCCTAGCCGAGAAGTCGGAATAGAACCTCCTCCAACGTACTCTTCAATAAATAGGCCTTGGGGAGAATTATGAGCATCGTTTGCGAATATTGAAGATAATGCGCCTTCGGATAAACATCCGATTTCTTTTAATTCAATATTTTTTCCTTTTTCCGATAAATAGTCTGGTAAATTGAGGTTGAACCCAAGCGCTCTATAATACGTTCCTTCTAAATTTCCTTCACGTCCAAGAGAAAGTTCTTGGATGAATTCGGGTATATTTTGTAATGCGTTTACGGTTGCTAATTTGTATCCAGTAAGAGGTTTTCCTGTTCTAATGTCTTTATTAATCGAGTTGTATGTAATTGATCCGTGTTTATAGTTATTTCCCATAGACTCGACTTCTTGAGGCGTGTATTTTGAATCTCCGCAGGCATTGCCATTGTTTACTATTCCTACGGTAGCTCTAAAAAAGTTGTCACAAACATCGCTGCTTAGACAGGGGGACATTTTTTCGGCAAGCATGTCATGGATATTGTTTATATTATGACCTGGGCATGTGGTCGCTCTGTTTGTAGGTGTCCCATCCATTGTAATGGCTGTATACGATATTGCTAAGGTTCTTAAAATTTCCATAATTATATTTTTCCTTTTTTTTGAGGGCGGATGATATTTTTTCTCAATATTTAGTTGTCGAGATTTGAATTAGAATATTTCAATTTTTTTCTGAATGATTAAAAGATTTTTGGAGATTGTAGGTTATTTAGAAAAATAATTTCGAATCCCTCTAAACGTAGCTTCCTCAATTTTTTGTCTTGTAGATGGCTTTTTTAATAGCGCAAGTTCAGTAGGGTTTGTGATAAACAACGGCTCAATTAATGAGGCAGGCATCTTTGAATGATTGAGAACATAAAGCTTCGACCGTTTTACTCCGCGGTTGGGTCGTTTTAAGGCTTTTGCCATTTCTTTGTGAATTTCTTGGGCTAGTTTTTTATCTTTGTATTTATAGTAATAAGTTTCTGTTCCTTTTGTATTTTTTTTAAAATTTTAAGTTGTTTTTACTTTAGATACAATCTTATTTTCGTCAAACGATAATTCCACTTTTGCTTTTAGTCGATGAAAAATTGTGAGAAGTCCCATGTACGATCTATCAAACATTACAAAATTATGTGTCGTATTATGCATAATATTCATAGCGGTTTTAAAATCATCAGAAAACCGTTGTTGAAGATAATCAGGATGTTTTTCAAAATCGAATATTTTTTCTCTGAATGGTAATGTGAGCCATTCTCTGAAAAATAGTAAATAGTCTTCAACTTGTTGGCTGTTTTCTTTTAGATCGGATGAAAGCATTCCCCACTTATTGTAGATCTCCATCACGGGGTCAATCTCTCGTTTAAGGTGATAGTGTATAACATTGGCTATTTGAGAAGGGAAGTCTGGATCTAATTGTTTCACACATCCAAAATCTATGATTCCTAAATTTCCGTTTGCCATAAATATGAAATTTCCAGGATTGGGGTCTGCATGAATAATGTGGTGTTTTGTGAAAAAGAAAGAGAAAAAATCCCAAAGTTGTTGTGCATATTTATTTTTTTCATTTTGAGTTGGATTTGTTTCTAACCATTCATCCAAATGTGCTCCGTTTAAATACTCCATGGTTAAGATCGTTTTTGTGCACATATCGAGAGTCGGCTTAGGAATTTGGATAGTTTTGAATGGATTTTCTTTATAAAAAAAGTCTAGTCTGCTTGCTTCTTTTTTATAGTCTGTCTCTTCAATGAATCGGCTTTCGCATTCATCTAAATATGTTTTTATTAGTATTTGTTTTTCTTTTATTTTTGGAATAGGTAGTTTTAATAGGAGATAAGTTAACATTTTCATGTCACTTTGAATTGTTTGTTCGATCCCTGGATATTGGATTTTGACTACTACTTTTTCATTCGTTTTAAGTATCGCTTTATGAACTTGTCCGATGCTTGCTGCTGCGAATGCTTTAGAGGTAAACGTTGAAAATAATGTTTCTGGAGATTTTCCAAACTCAGAGTGGATACCTTTTCGAACGAGTGCTCGATTTAGAGGGGGGACTTTGTAGCAGGCTTTCTTTAATTCGTCATTAAACTCTTTTGGTAATAACTCAAGTTCCATACTCATCATCTGAGCTGCTTTTAGAGAGACACCTTTTAGAATTGATAATAATTTAAAGATGTCTTTTGATATTTTTTTATAGTGGGTATGTTGACTGGCTTCTTTTTGTTTATTGGAAACAAAAGGTTTCTTAATTGAATACAATACATGTTTACCTGATACCTTTAAGACGGTTTTAGATGCTTTTGAAAAACGCGCACGTTTACCTAGTGGAAGTTCCTTATTATTTTTCATTTACAAACTTTCCCAATTCCGTTCGAATTTTGCTTAGAGGGTTATCTTTAAAAAGAGAGTCGACTTGAGTAAATAAATGATGACGAAATAAAAAGGAACCGAGGTCGACGACCTTTGATATTAGGCGTTGGTTGAGGACTCCCATTAGAATATTTAATATTAGGTCGATTAATTCGGTTGTTTGAGTAAATTTATCTGATGAATCTTTAGTCCAGTAGAGAATTACAATGAAATATAGGTCCAAAATAATATGTGGAATAACCATATCGACGGGTTGAGAGGGTATTTCTTTTTTTTCTATAGCATCATTAAGAAATAGTTTGATCTGATCTATGAATAGGGCGTTTATTGTTTTAATGTCTGGGCTGTGGGTTAAAAAGGATTGATGGGTCATTTTAAATGCAATTGGCAAAAACTCTCTGTCAGGTAAGTAACCTTCTAGTATAGTTTCGAAATATATATGAATTTTTTCTTGGAGCGAATAATTGGCAATGTCGGTTATATTGTTTAAGTTTATTATTGCTTGTTTTTGACGTAATTCAATATAACCCCAAATAATTCGTTCCTTTGTGGAAAAGTAGTTATAAATAGTTGCATCCCCAATTCCTGCTTCTCGAGAAATCTCTCTCATTGTTGTTTTTTCGAAACCTTTTTGAATGAAGAGGTTAACCGCTGTTTCTATTATTTTGAGGTTTGTTTTTTCTTGTTGTTTTTTGCTTGTTTTCATTTCTTATTCCGTTTATATTTCTTATTATTGTGAATATACTACTCAATAAATGAGATTAAGTAAACTAGTTAGTATACATATTTCCGTAAAATGATTTTCATGTGGGTTTCTTTTGAATAGGAATTATTTGGAAGGACCATGTTAGTTGGCCCTAGGGGATAGATATTTTTTTAAATTTAGGATACAGGCGGGCAGTTTTCTAGAATGAATGTATTTATGGGTAGATTATTACTTAGAAAAATAGTTTCGAATCCCTCTAAACGTAGCTTCTGCAATTTTTTGTCTTGTAGCTGGCTTTTTTAATAGGGCAAGCTCAGTAGGGTTTGTGATAAACAACGGCTCAATTAATGAGGCAGGCATCTTTGAATGATTGAGAACATAAAGCTTGGACCGTTTTACTCCGCGGTTGGGCCGTTTTAATGCTTTTGCCATTTCTTTGTGAATTTCTTGGGCTAGTTTTTTATCTTTGTATTTATAGTAATAAGTTTCTGTTCCTTGTGTATTTTTGTTAATAAAATAGTTTATATGAATGCTAATAAGTGCATCTGCTTTATTTTTATTGGCGATTGAAACTCGATCTGAGAGAGAGGGGTTTGTATCTCCTTTTCGGGCTTCTACAACATACACACCTTCGTTAAGGAGGAGTTTTTTTAATCGTTCTGTGATATCCAAGGCATACGTTTTTTCGAATTCATGATGGACGCCAACTCCGCCTGGGTCACGGCCTCCATGACCAGCGTCAAGAACGATGACTTTATTTTTTAGACCTTTTCCTTTGCTTTGACTGGGAATGTGCCTTTTTTTGTTTGCTATTTCTTCGTTAACGAAAAAGGTGATGGTTGTTTTCTCTTGGTCGGCCGAGATGTTATAAGTGGAGATGCTTTCTTTTAAATCAACAACGATTCGTGTTTGAAGTGATGATTTAGAGCTAAATGACGTTCGGACTCTATCGATGAGTTGAAGGTTATATCGTTGAATTTCTGGAAGATGACTAACAATGTTTGGGTAATCGATAACGAGTTTGGAAGGGTTCTTTGACAACCATAATTTTGGTTTTACTGGGGAGGAACTATAAATATCGATTATGTTTTTATTTGCACCTGCAAATACGTCTACTTTATTTATCATATTTAGAAAAGTAATTGTGGTATCGAGGCCTGATTTGGAGATATGAGGGTATAATTTTGAAGTGGTGAAGCCAACAAATAGTTCCGAAAATTCGTCGTTATGATTCACAATTTCTATTTTTTTTAGGGAAATATCGTTAACGGGAATCGTCCCGTGGGTTAATTGAGAGATGGCGTATGGAATCTTTATGTAGTAGCCATTTCCCCAAAATGAGGGCTTCGGACGTTCTGGGGAGATCTCCCCAGAACTTGTGAGTGTGATGGTTGGAGGGTGCTTTTTGTCGTGGACTTTTATTTTTTTAATATGAGAGAGAAGGGTAATAATTCGCTCTCGGCTGTCCCAATGTAAGTTGTAGTCTAAAGCAATGACGACCGCTTGAAGGGGGAGGTATATAGTTGATCCTTTTTTTATAGGGCTTATTAAAGGACGGTTTTCTGTTGATTTTCCGGTTTTGATTTGTGTTGTTCTTTTTTTAAGGGACCATGTAATTGTTTTATTATTTTTGGAGATGGTTATGGAGTCTTTAGTCTGTGTTACTTTAAATTTTTCTTTTTTTAATATGGGAGCGAAGTTGATATAAGTTATTCCATTTTTATTAAAAAATTCAGATTGAATATTATGGAGTGATGTTCCGAATGAAACGTATAGAGGTCGGTCATCTTCAAACTCTGGAAGGGTTAGGTTGTCGATTTGACGAAGAAGCGTGTGGCTTGGACTAGTCGATGAGGTTGAATTTTTTGAAAGAGATGCTTGTTTTGGATTTATCGACAATTTATAAGAATGAGTAGAAAGGCGTTCAACATTAAATAACATTGATTGAAAAGAGTCTATAAAAGGAATATAAAATCGTTGGTTGTAGGTGAGAGGTGCTTGATTTAAGTATTGTTTTTTTTGATTAACCCATACTTCAGTTGAATTCGGGATGAATAATGCCGAAAGATGAGACTCAGAGACATTTATTATGTAAGAATCGTCCTTTAATTGGTAGTTGATGTCTAGTTCTAATGGATTCGAAAAGTCTCTTAATGGAATGAATAACTTCTCGTTGATAAGAAGAGGAGGGGACTCTAATTCTATTTGGGACTCATTGAAAAAGAAGGTGTAATCAGATGTCGGAACAATAGGGGCTATGGGTAGAGAGGGTAGTTCCGTAAAAATGACTGTGACACAGCTATAACTGATTAAAAATAGACAAGCCAGAAATCTTTTCATAAGTGGATAGTATACCATTGGACCTTCTTATCAGATCTAGGGTTTTTTCTTTTAATCTTATACACTTAATCTATAATGCATTAATTTGTTTACTCTAGGAATCTCTTAGATAGTTTTAAAAAAAGTATGGAGGCAATGATGGCAAAAATGAAATTGAATATTTTAGCTGAGAAATTTATCGGAACAGCCAATGGTGTGTATACGGCGTTTCTTCAAGCAGAAGAAAATTTAAAAAAACGTGATGATGTTGAGTTGCATATCAATGAATCGGGTAGCGATTTTGATGTTGTTCATTCTCATACAATTGGTTTGGAATATATACTAAAGTCGTTTCGATGGAAGGGGAAATTATTAGTTTCTGCCCACGTTGTTCCAGATTCTTTTATTGGGAGTCTTGTTTTTTCTAAATTATGGCAGCCGGTAGCTAAACTATACTTAAAATTTGTTTATAGTTTATCGGATGTAATTATTGCAGTTTCTCCCGTCGTTAAAGAAGAACTTCAACGAATTGGCGTTAAGAAACGGATAGAAGTGTTATGCAATAGTGTGAATCGTCGAAAATTCAAACAAGATGATGCGTTGAGGGCTAAATTCCGAAAAAAGTTGAACCTTAAAGAAGATGCGTTTGTTGCTGTTTGCGTTGGTCAGATTCAGCCTCGAAAAGGTGTTGCTGTGTTTATAGAAGCGGCTAAGAAGTGTCCTAATATTACGTTTTTATGGGTCGGAGGGCGGCCTTATGGTCGGTTAACGGCTGATTTTGATAGGTTAACTGAAGTCGTTGATAATGCACCTAAAAATGTTATTTTTACTGGAGTTGTTGATTTCGAGGATATGCCTGGATATTATGCAGCGTCTGATGTGTATTTTTTTCCTTCCTTACAGGAAAATTTTGCCTATGCCACGATTGAAGCGAGTTCTGTCAAACTACCTCTTTTATTAAGAGATAATCCAGAATATGGTCCTACATTGTTTACACATTACTTGAAAGCCTTAGAGGTTGATGATTTTGCTAAAGAACTAAATAAATTGAATTCAGACTCTGCCTATTTGAAAAAATGGCAAAATGAATCAGATGTGCTGGCGTCTAAGTATGCAATTGAGGCCTATATGAATCAATTAATTGATATTTATCGAAGTGTGATGACCTAGTTCTTTTCGGTGGGCAGTCTGAATAAAAGGACATAAGGATGAGTAATATGGAAACGAGACTCGGTGTGTTTTGTGCCATTTTTGTGGGTATGGCGGTAATGGAGCTGCTGATACCGAAGCGGTCTAACGTGGTGCCTAAAGGCAAGCGATGGGTGTCTAATATTGCGTTAGTTGTTTTAAATACAGTGTGTCTTTACGTTTTGTTTCCTGCGGGGTCTGTCGGATTTTCTGTGGTTGCTTCAGGTAAAGAGTGGGGCTTATTT
Organism: bacterium; assembly: GCA_018699495.1. Taxonomy (GTDB): domain Bacteria; phylum Margulisbacteria; class Marinamargulisbacteria; order JABIPA01; family JABIPA01; genus JABIPA01. The sequence continues at coordinate 7,090 of JABIQV010000100.1, forward strand.
AATCAGGCGTTTATTTTTTCTTTCTTTACCGAATACCTTTCGGGAAGGTCGATAGAGCTTACTATCATTGTTATTGGTGTTATGTTGTTGGATTTGGGAATTTATTGGCAGCATATATTGTTTCATAAGGTGCCTATTTTATGGCGATTACATAGAGTCCATCATTCTGATTTGGATTTGGACGTAACGTCTGGGACCCGGTTTCATATTATTGAAATGATTTTATCGATGGGAATGAAGTGGGGGATAGTGGTGTGCTTAGGATTACCTGTATTAAGTGTTGTAATATTTGAAATTATATTAAATGGAATGGCTATGTTTAATCATAGTAATGTTCGGGTTTTTCCGGCGCTTGATCGGGTCTTGAGATGGGGTGTTGTCACGCCTGATATGCATCGAATTCATCATTCGGTGAAGCGGAAAGAAGCGAATAGTAATTATGGGTTTAATTTATCGATCTGGGATAGAGTGTTTGGATCCTATACGACAGTAGCAGAAGGTGGCGAGTCTCAGTTGGTGGTGGGTGAACGATCGTCATTTGATAAAAAAAATCAGTCTCTTTTATGGATGGTTTTATATCCGTTTAGATAAATAGACATAATGTTGTGACTATTATTCAAAACAACGTAAATAAATCCTCCTCCACTGATTAGTGGATTTGTTACGTACAGATAATAGGGTTGGATTAAGACCTAACGCTACGACTCTATATGAATTAGTCTGGGATGGTATAATTGTTATGGCTGAGGCCTCTATCGTTAGTTATCTGTGTGTAAATGAATTTCTATTCGGTCGTTTGTCAAATGAGTTAACGCGTTAGTAAAGCATTGTTTTAACATTTTTAAATAGGGGACTGGATCGGTTACTTTATGATTAAAGTAGGTTGCTTTATGTGAAGTAAAATCAATTTTTGTTTCTAATATTTTGTCGTTTTCTGAAACATAAAATTCTATATAATTCATTGAAATCAAAATTAAATAGAGGGTTGAAAATGAAATTGCTGTATTTAGAGTTTCATTCATTTCATTTTTAAAACTGACCTCTCTTCCTTTTTTTTTTGTTATTCGATTTGTTAAAATCGCTTTGGTATTTAGGTCGCCTTTAATAGTGTCTGCTACTATTTTTTTTATATTACGTTCAAAATATTGACTGGTTTGTAATAGAAAGTCTTGTGCATTTTCTTGAACTGGGGATGTTTTGTGACTTGCGTTTTTCTGTATAGCGGAATGACTCTGATGACGGGGTATCTGTGTGCTTATATCCACTGGTGTAATAGAGATAGTTGTGGGAGGTACTGTTTTGTCCATGTTTTTTGGTTCCATCATCTGTTCCTTTTGGTTATTTATCAAATTAAATTATTAGTTATCATATCGTGCACTCCTATAATTTGTTACCATCATAATTTGGTTGCTTTTTCCCATTGCCGGATTTGTAAGGGATGCCTGGTTCAAGCCGAGGAGTATTGTTTCGATGATGGGGGCGAGATGCTGGGCGGGGGTGAGCTGTGGGTCGCCTGTGGGTGGGTTTTTGAAATTATTATAGGCGGCACAAATCTCTTCTAGCTCTGTATTAAGTTCTTTCTGAAGATTACGATTATCGGTATCAATCACGTAAGATCCTTCTGATTGATCTGTAACGACGTGTTTTACGATAGACAAGAGTGCTAATATCATTTGGTCCTGAACTATTTCTTTCTTTTTGGTGTCGGAAATCTCTTCTAATTTCTCCATATATTTCGTGGGATTTTTCGTTTTTAACTCTTTACATGTTTTTTCCCCAATTCCTTCATATAACGCCTTCAAGCAGTCGGTGTCTTCAAAAAACATCGTATGCAAAGTCTCCTTACTTTGAGGGGGAACGAAAGTGGAGATAGAGGAATGGGCTTGATTCACGTTCTCAGAGTTGTCTGAATCTTCAAACATTCCATCAATACGACTCTCCATTGTCTTGTTAGTCCTTGTTTGTTGAGGGATGTCGATGGCTTGGCCTGATTGTGCAAGCTGCTCAAGATCTCCGAGTGGAGCGTTTTTTATCGTGTTTAGGGAATCATTGGTGGGATCGTGGATGTTTGCGGCCTCTAACTTTGTGTTTCCGATGGTATCTAATTCAGTCATTAAGTTGTTGTTGACGGTTTTTAATAAGTTTCTCAGGCTATCATTATGTATCTCAGCTTTATCCTCCGGGCGCATAGTACCTGCTGTAATCCTTTCTTTTAGGTCGCTTTCTACCATATATTTTTCTGTAAGAATGTCGGATGATTGCTGATAAAGAGTTAACTCAAGCGTCTGTATTTCTTTTTCGTCCAAAAGTATAATATCAGCCGGTAGGGTGCTGCTACTTTGGAATCTTTCCATAGCCTTCATTGCTAGAAGGTTATAGTCCTCCTCAGATAGAGAGGTCGCCGGCAGCTGAGGATGTAACTTAGGATATACGGCAGCTAGAGTATCAACTATACGCTGTTTAAACTCTGTTTGCACGGAGTGTAACTCATCAGGTGTGATTGGAATAGCGGCTACCGTAAGTGGCGTGGTCGGTTCGTCTGGTTCTAGGTTCGGTAGGAGTTGTGTTATGTTAGAATTAGCCGATATTTGAGCCTGCAGTCGGCGTATTGTTACCTTCTGGGTTTCTATTGTTTCCTGCTGGGTGTCTATTTCACTTGCAGAGGTTTTTTTTGTTTCTGGAGAGTGGTTAGGCGACTGTTGGCCTTCTTTAGGACACTAGTCAATTTATCGTTGTCTTCTTCTCTTTTTTTGAGAAACTCGGCTGAATAGGAAGTTTTTTTGTTATGGGTTATCTTCTTTCCTAGCTTTAAAATGTCAGAAAGAGCGGCAGTCTTTTTCTGTGCCTCTAATTGTTTACATGCATCTTGAAAAATTTCAAATGTTCCATGAAACATAGATGATTTTAGGGGAATTTTCAACTTGGACATCGCAGTTTTTAGATTCTGCTTTGCTTTTTGTTGTTCCGAAACTTGGGGGCGGGGTCGCTCGTTTACACGGGCGACTATATCTCCATTTTGTTTG
>JABIQV010000101.1 GCA_018699495.1 bacterium
CAGTTGATTTTTACGGATATATTTACCGATACATTCACAAATACTTACGGATATATATGGGTATCATTAAGGAACATATTATACGAGAAAGAATTAGGTTTTATTTACTTCTTGTAACAAAATACACCCCCTCGCAACAAAAATAGATACACCTCCTGATGTTCTTCAAATAAAAAAGAACATCAGGCCTTAGTCCCCCTCAATCATCTTCAAAAAAACAAACACCCCACTAAACCCCCCTTAAAACCAAAAATGCAGTTTAAAAATCCACAAAAAAGGGTATAAACACGTATTACGAATTTACCTGGGGAGGCAACAAAATATGGGCATGCATTTACCGACAAGGGGAATTGAACCTAAAAATCCATTTACAAGTAAAGCAAAAAACAACATCCGTCCTACGAGAGAAACCCCCTCCCGATTAAACGACTCTCCTTCAACGGTACCAGTGACAGAAAGAACCCCTTCCTCAGATAGAGCAATTAACCGCGCCGCAAGACAAAGAATCGGCGTTGATAGCGTCAGTGCCACGTCCGTTACAAAACAAACCACTGCGCAAGATCTTAACGATAAAATTCAAGATCGTCTCAAAGACCTATCCACAAAATTTTACAGCGGTGATATGACGTCCAAGCAGTTCTTCGACGAAGCAAAAACGATTTTAAACACGATAGACGACTTAGAAACTAATTATGACAAACAGGGAAAACAGATGGCCGGTCCAATTAGAAAATCGTTCACAAAATTAGTAACGAAAATTGCTCATGACATCAAAGAACTTTCCAATAACCCTACAAAAATCATTAGAGAATTTTTTAAGAGTTATGAAGACATTCAACGTACATCGGAGTTTACTGCATTACGGTCAGTAAAGGCGCATCAAACATTCAAGACAGCAGTAGAAAATTTTCATAGCAGCGATGACGGGCCGTCTCTTCAGTTACCAACTGGCACAGAAACAGAGCAGAGAACAAAGCTATTAAACGATATCGCCTATGGAATGGTTACAGAGGATACATTTCTCCTAAACGACGGCGGAGTTACTGAAGAAATGAGGGCTCAGATCACCGATCAACTCGTTGACTCCGGAATAGCCAATAACTTACCCGATGGACGAATTAAGCTTGTATCTCATCCAGAAGCTGGGATTCAGTCCTTTTCCCTTGATTTCAGTAAAAAGCCGTTGTCCACGTTGTCTGATTTACAACAAACAGACGTATTAAAAGACGTGAGACGAAATTTAAATGAGTTAAGTCGATCCAGACAGCCAGCGATAATGATGGGTTCAAATGTAGAAGACGCCTCCCGATTTTTACCTAGGTTTGAGTCAGATAGGGTATCGGGAGAGTTTATCAGATTATCAGGGGAGGCTGAGTATGTGTTTCATGGAAGAGACGATCTTATGAAAATTGCGACCCAAAATATGTTAAAAGAGTCTTCCCAATTCGTACAAAAATTAATGGGCGCGGTATACGATGAGGATGTTGTTAAATTATTGAAGCATCATCAAGTCAAGGACGATAAGTTAAGTATGACAAACCCTGAACATGTTGGTGCGTTTGGCGCATCCTTTCGTCCTTCATTTCATCTTGAAAAGGATGCAAATGTGTTCGCATCCTTTTCAGTAATGAGCGCGGATTACAGTTATGCCGATCAGTCTGCAAGAGCGGATCATAGAAAAATAGGGAATGATGCTGATGAATTAAGGACTAATGAGGCGGTATTTGTCGTTCCTGATTTACGGAAAGATGAAGAGATGGGGTCATCCGTCGCTCAATTAAGAGAGTGGGTGGGACGTATGGAAACACCAGATAATTCAAAAGTAATAGATGTCGCTCTTCGTTCAACATCACATATGAGCAAACTGTCTCAAACAACACAGACATTAGAATCAACGTACGGTGTGCATGACAAAATGTATAGTACTAAGGTAAAAAACGTAGCCGCCCAAATATTTAGAGATGCGGTTAGCCCGGTAACGGCCCCGATTCGAGCGCTTGTCGGTATTGGAGAACAAGGTGTTAAAGAAGCCAAAAAATCGGATGGATACTTTAAGAGGGTAGGCGGATTCTTTAGAGGCGTAGCGGCTGCTACTGGAAAAACGGTAGTGCAAATAGGAAAAATGTTGTTGGGGCCTATAGATGAAGGGTTATCGTTTTTGTATAAGCATAAAAAAGCACACGATTTGGTTGCGGCTTTAGGTCGAACCTTCGATAGCGTATCAAATGTTTCCCGTTCTAGTAGGCGGTATCAAGGTAAGATGCGTGCTACCGATTTTTGTAATGTTCCACCCTTAAGAGGGAGGACGGCTTCGTCCAGTAAAGAAATTTCTCGAGAACTATTTAAGGTATTTCAAGAAATGAACGCGATATCTGATACAGGCGTAGTCAACCTAAAACCGTTGCTTACTATACCTATTAATAAGAGAGAGCTTGAACAGACGCTTATAACCACAATTTCAAAGAGCTATACAGCTCATAATACCGATTCATTTAGTAAACGTTCAAAAGAGGATCAAGAAAAGGTAGTCCAGAAACATGCAGACTTACTCCTCAAAAATTCTTTAAACAAGCTAAAAACGGTTGGAACAATAAAAGGGAAAGTATATGTGGCAAAAAAGTGCCAAGATGCAATGGATAGAATAAAAGACACAGCAGGGTGGGTCGCTGCACTTGGAGCAGGTGTTATCGCTCCATTTTTCCCGGCGCCATTAATAGGCCTAGGATTGGTCGCAGGAGGAGTGAAAGCGGGATCTGCAGGAATAAAAGTAGTCGGAGGAATTGCACATACGGATAGTGTTAGAAAGTCTCACAGGGCTATGTTTGAAGATGTCCCTTTTGACACGTTAACCGAGTTTGGGAAAGAATTTTATGCTCAATCCGTGGCAGATGTAATGGCGATTGAAGCCCAAGTAGTAACCGATTTTTCAGAAATGGTAGGCGGGTCTAGTTCTGGAGAGATTGTATCTGAGATCTCTAAACAGGTGTCACCAGTGATAGACGGAGTGAGTGTCGCAAGCGACATTATTGGCACGGCGGCTGATCTAAAACAGAGTAAAACAGGGGACACCTATTCTGTGGAGGAAAGAATTAACAAACGACAATTAACGGCAGATAGATGGTGTAAGGTATCAACTCTGCTGCGTCAGGAAGGGGGGCTAGGAAAAGCCATTCAAGTGCCTGGCCTTATTCTTCATCCTATGAACGATGACCTGAAACCTAATGGTGATGATTTTCTGAGTAAGGATGATCTACGTATTTTCCATGAAGGAGGAGCGGATCTTCATGATCAGATAGAGGAAAGAGGGGAGTAGAAAATAAGTCTATCAGAAGTGTCGAATAATCTGATGGACAACCCCAATAACGTTATAATTATCTTTCTGAGTAAGTTCAGATGCTTGGTGAAACGCAGGGAAAGCAGGAAACGATAATAACTCGTCCTCCTTCTGAACCACCTTCAATACGTCGTATTCGTCGTTTTTATTTTCAACAATAATTGTATCTCCATCCTTAGGGTCTATATTGATAAGTAGAACAATCAAATCATTCTCAGCAATAAATGGCTGCCATTTTCCAGTTTTACAAATAAAAGCAACAGCTAATTTATCTTCTTCAAGTTGAACAGTCGTGTACCCATTTGCAATTGTTTCGGGGCTAATATTTTGGATATTACTTAAAAATTCCCAAGGAATCATGGGCACATCGTTTAATCCAGATTCGGAAGCGGTTTTCTTTGTTTTGTGATGGTAAAGCAGGTCTACAAGTGTCTCGTAATCTACGTCCAATGATTTACTCAATTTTTCCAAAAACTTTTCATCTGGGTAAATCCGCACCTGATTTTCCTCTATTCGCTGAAGTTGGGCTGCAGAAATTCCAATTCGTTTTGAAAGAGCAACAAGGGGAAGTCCGCGCTTCTCTTTTCGAGTCAATCGAATGAATTCACCAAAGGTTGGATTTTTCTTCATAAGAGAATGTTATAACAGATTTTACCCATTTACAATTTCAAAAAATATAATGTATAGTCTTGAAAAATATGAAATTTCATATTATGGTTTTTTGTTCTTGATTTCTCTAGTTATGAGAAATTTAAAGTAATAAAATAAATATTTTTGAACATGGAAAATAATGAGTGTTTTCTCAAGTTCCGAATAAAAATCTATTATCATACGAGGGAGTGGCGATATATGAGAAAAAAAATAGGGATAAATGAGGGTGCGATTTTAATTGTAGAAGATAAGCCCATGACAAAAGAACATATGGAAGATGTTTATGGGCATAAATTTATTGTGCAACAAACAGAGCGGGACGCGATGAGAACATTAGTAAAAACAGATGTCGTTATTAATCTGATAGTACTCGATGATTTTGTCTATAATTCAATTGGAGCCTTAAACAAATTTCGAAGTATTTCAAAAACGATCCCGATTTTTATGATGACATCCTGCCCAAATTTAAAAAGAGAGGCGATAAAATGTGGCGTAACGGGGTTTATCGCAGAACCATTTGATATTGAGTCGTTTCAAGATGTGTTTAACAGATATTGTTCGTGTAAAGAGTTATCAGGAACTATGGCGTAGCTTGGTAGTCTTGCATGTTCGTAAAAGGAACAGATTTTTTTTCATATCCTAAGATATCGCCAAGTGTCCTAAATACATTTACACCGGCAGAAAACTCGATATCTTTTGGACTAAATTGAGAGGGATGGTTATATCCAGCAGCAAGGGAAAGTGCGAGTAATTCTTTTCGGAACCCTTGAATAAAATTTTGAGCACGGTCTGCTTTTTCTTCTACATTTATTCCAGCTTGAAGCCATTTATTTTGAGTGGCAATTCCAGCAGGGCAATCATCATTATGACATCGTTGCGCTTGAATACATCCAATAGAAAGCATCGCTTCTCGCGCAATGTTTACTAAATCGCAACCCATCGCAAACGCAATAATCGCCCTGTCTGGAAATCCTAGTTTCGCACTACCAATCCAAACAATGTTTTGTTCGATGTTAAGTTTTTGAAACATAGAATAGACACGGCTAAATCCAACTTTAAACGGTAAGGATACATGGTCGGCAAATGTTAATGGCGCAGCGCCTGTTCCACCTTCACCACCATCAATGACTATAAAATCTGGACCTTGTTTTCTATCTTTCATTTCTTTACTCAACTCTTCCCAAAAATCCATTTGCCCCACTGCACATTTAATTCCAACAGGTAGTCCCGTCGCATCAGCAAGTTGTTCAACAAAATCAATAAGTTCAGATGCGGTGGAAAATGCATTATGAGCATTTGGAGACATACAGGCTTTTCCAACGGGGATCCCTCGAATCTCAGCAATTTCCTGAGTAACTTTAGCGGCAGGTAGAATACCCCCTTTACCTGGTTTTGCACCTTGAGAAAGCTTTATTTCAATTGCACGTATCGTTGGATATTTTTTTGTTTTAGCCACCGCTTTTGGTAGGCTAAACGACCCATTTTTATTTCTACAGCCAAAGTACCCGGTTCCAATTTGCCAAACTAAATCGGCTCCATTGTCATGGTAGTCACTAACGCTTCCTTCTCCTGTATTATGAAAGCAACTCGCCATTTTAGCACCTTTATTAAGTGCAGAAATAGCTCGGTAACCAAGCGATCCAAATGACATTGCTGAAATATTAATAACTGAAGTGGGTCGATAGGGACGAGTTCTATTATTGTATTCTCCGATAACTTTAAGGCACGGAATACCCGTTTTATCATCTTTAACATACGATGCCTTTGTTTCATGCAGAGGGAACCCAGAATGCTTTAAGATAGGGTATCCAGTTTCATATAGAAGCTCGGATGTTCCAAACCCAAATGTACTATTTTGATTTTTTGACGTTGCATAAATCCATCGTCGTTCCGCTCGATTAAACGGCATTTCTTCTTTATCGTTTGCCACCCAATATTGGCGCAGTTCAGGGCCAATCATTTCAAGAAGGTATCGAAGACGTCCTACAATCGGAAAATTATGTTTGATAGCATGTTTTTTTTGAATAAACACATCGTATATAACAATGGTGAAAAGAACCAATCCGATAAGAATTGCAATTCCGTATGTTTCTAATAGGTGTAAAAAGAGTTCCATATAAACTGTTTTTCCCAAATATATTTAATATAAACATATTATTTTTGGAGATGATTGGGATTGATATAGTTGTTCGAAGAGACCTGGTATTTTTCTTTAAAGTGAAGTCAACTAATTGGTCTAGAATTTCTCTTCTAAAACATCAGCTGTTTTATTTTTAATATCCTTAGACAGAGTGTTAAAGACTAGTGTCTTGAATTTTTGTAAGCCGTCAATGGAATATGGGGCATTTTTTTAGTTACCTGTTTGTTTTTAAAGTCGATGGAGATATTTTTTATGGATATTTTGTTTTCAATTTCCTTGTAGTCCAAATTATCTCGTGTGAATCGAATAATATAAAAATTGTCTTTCTTTAGTTTTGATTGTTCGGATTGATTTGTAACGGTCATGCTTTTAATTTTTTTCATCAAGTAGGGGAGACAATTTTTTTTGTAAGGAGTCGATGATGTCGTGTAGGGGATTAGGTTCGTTTGTGGTATCCGCTGATGTAGGAACTGTAGTAATTTTGTTTTTAAGGGTAATTAAAAAATTAATATAGTTAGATGCATGAACAATTACTGGCTTAAAATGAATATAATTGGAAGCCCAAATAGAAACCAATTGAAGTTTTGTCAGATTCACGTCGAACCCATGAATAATAACGTTAATATTTTTGTCTACAATGAGAGTTTTCATATTAGAAAGTGATAATTTAGGATCAATTCTAAAGCACGTAAATCCATTGTCTATACATTCGTTTGTGAGCGCTTTATTTTTGGAAATAACACCAATCGTGCATCCAGCTTTTAACCACGATTCTTTTATGTTTGGACAAGGAAGAAGGTCTTCGGGATTCCTCAAGTGATTAGAAATATATATGGTAGCATCTTTTAAATCTTGTTCACGTATTCCTTCACGACAGTCTGTTTTTTGACAAATTGTTGGGCGACATATATCTGTACAAGAATGCTTGGCCGTTATCAAATTCGCATGTGTCGTCCAAGGCGCCCATTCCAAAGGACTTTGTGTTCGATTCAAAAAATAAACAGAGATAGGTTTTTTATAACACGCTGCAACATGGGCGAGTCCAGAATCTGGCCCAAAAAACCATGTGCATTTTGAAACAATAGTGAGTGTTTCAATAAAGGATACCTTCCCAACACAGTCATGAATAACGGATTCATTGGTCGATAGGGTCATAAGTTCATCGGCTACAGTCTTAACATGGTCACGACCAATTAAAACAATTGTTTTTGTATTTAACTCTATTAAATGGCGAACAAACAAACGTAAACTAGCCGTAACGGCCGTTTTTTGTAAAATCCCAGCTTCCAAATGAATGCAAATAAACGGAGCGCTTAAAAAAGTACAAAGAGAAGTAAATGCCGGACGGCGCTCGGGTTTGATATGCAAAGATGGGTGTAAGTCCTTAGGACGAATAGACAATAAAGCTAAAAGGTGACGATTCCAACCAATTTGGTGAGTAAAAAAATCCAAAAAGTTAAACGATGTTACGGATGTATAGAGACGTTTATTCCAAAAACTAGTTCCATGTCCGATACGTACTGGAATTTTAGACAAAAAGGATAACCATGCATATTTTTCAGCTCGCCAAGCCCCAATAAATATATCGATATCTAACTCTCTAATTGTTTGTACAAGTTTATAGAAGAGCTTGGCGTCTTTTAAAGTGGTGGTGTAAGGAAGTATATCCTCAATGCATCCATCAATATATTCAAAAGAAGAGAACAGTGAAAAGTATTCCTTTTTAACTAAAAAATAAATTTTCGCTGTGGGATATTTTTCTCTAAGCGGCATAATTAAA
>JABIQV010000102.1 GCA_018699495.1 bacterium
CAGCAATAAATTATCGTCATTATCTCTTTTACCGGGAAGTCAGTGGTTATCAGAAAAATCTATTTCTAAGTCTTTGCCTGGTGCGAAAATTAATGGAATTAATTATACAGTTCCTGCTGTAGTACAGGTAAATCAACGGGATTTTAAACTTATTCGGCCTATCGTCAATCAAAATGAGGTTTTGGTATTTTCTCCATATATGATTCATGGAGGGGCTGCTAATTTTGGGAATGAAACTCGGGTTTCTTTGGAAATGCGGTTTTGGAAGAAAAGCTAAGTGTGGCTATAGTTTATTCTGTCATTGTAGCCGTTTATAATAGTGAAAATTCTTTGGTTCAATTAGTAAACCGGTTGAAATCAGCGTTTATAGATTTAAATATCGTTGAATTTATTTTTGTAGATGATAACAGTAAAGATGAAAGTTGGTCTGTTCTTAACGACCTGAAATTAGAAAACCCATCCTTGATACGTTTATTTAGACATTCTAAAAATTTAGGACAACATAAAGCGCTTCGGTCAGGTTTTAATCACTCAATAGGACAGTTGATTATTACGATTGACGATGATTTAGAAAGTTTGCCTGAAGAAATCCCGAAATTAATTCGATCAATTGAAACAAGTAATGTGGATTTAGTATATGGGGTTTCTATTTTTCAAGAGCATACATCACTGTTCTGGAGAATCGGCAGTAAATATACGAAAAAGGCTATAGGGTTTCTTTTCAACGTTCCTCCTGTAGGATCTTCATTTAGAGTGTTTGAGCGGGGTTTAGTTTCGTCTAGTAACTATTTGAGTTATCGGTATTTTTTTATAGATATAGTTTTGCTTATGTTTTCTGTCCGTTCAAAGTGGGTTACTATAAAGTGGTCTTCTGAAAAGGCAAGTGCCTCTGGATATTCGACGTGGACGAAAGGGTTAATGGTTCGGGCTATATTTTATACCTGGCTTAGACTTAGGTTTCGTCACTTTTAAACTAACCTTTTACGATTAATGTGATTAGTGGAAACTTTTTGTTAGTACAAATTTTAGAAGATAACATAGGCCCGAAATTACATGAATGTAGAAGGCTAAATAACATAGGGATAATGTAAAGCCTTTTTTCTTTTTGATTATGTTTTCATGGTTTATTTTAGCTGAGTATTTTGGAATAAGTATTCTTTTTAAACACACTAAAAACACCATGTAGTTCGATATATTTACCTGCCATGTGAAATTTCCATGAAAGGAACGGTCGCCAGATTCCGTAAGTAAAATTGCGATTACTAGGCCGACGATTAAGTAACTTAAGCTGTATAACAATTCTGTATCTTTTTTTAGTCTTTTTATATGGGTAAGAATATAAGTAAGTGGAAATAATGTTGATGCAAGAATGGATAAGGGAATATTTTTTGAAAAATATGTCCAAACGTAAAATGGTTTTATTTGAACCCAGTTAGATTTGACTCCTATATAGTGTGTGGAAATTTCGTAATGTGAAACTATGATATAGATGCATGAAAGTATGACGGGAAGACTTCCTTTTATGTAGTATTTTAGTGGTTTTTTTTGAATAAGAAGAGCTATTGGGAAAATTATAACAAAACAGAACATGAAACTTGGTTTAATTGTAAGATTTATTAAAGATAAGATGCATGTTTGAGCTAGGGTTTTATTGCTTGGATTTCTAAGATAAGAGAGGGACGCGTAAAACAATAGAATTGAAAAGGGCATGAGGAGTATTGTTGTAGAATTATGCCAAAGATTAGGTGGGAATTGCCCAAATAAATAGTGGGTTGTGGCGACAGGTAAGCTGAAACATAGCGTGAGCATTAGACTGTACATCCAACATTTATTTTTATAGAGAGTTCTATTTTTTAGGGGAATAAGGCTCCCTGAATGTTGTAAAATAATTTTTGTCACCATGTATTTTGCCCAGTTTGATATAGATAGGAGTATTGCAGAGCTAAATAAAAGATGCGATGAAGTTGAAGAGAATAGGGCGAGTGCTTTAACTAAAAAAAAATACATAAATACTGGATTTGGTTTACCGATTTTTTCAATAGTTTCGATTAAATGTGCGTGTTTTTGAATGTCGGTTGGAATTTTGAGTATTAGAATAGTAATACAGTAAAATAGAATAAAGCATACTAAAATGGCATAGTCGATTTGTGTTACAGAGAGTATGCTTGTTTGTACATGTTTTTTTAGGTTAATAAGTAGTTTATTCAATTTTTATTTTCGGGCGTTCCATTTAGAATAAGTTTCTGTTGCGGATTTGAACGTTTCTTTTGTTAATGTGCCGCGGATGATACTTTTTTTAACGTTGTTTATTTCTATTGTTTCGGATGTTTCAACGAATCCTAAGTGTTTGTTATATTTTCTTGCTTTTATATTTTCTTCTAAGATACGGATATAAATTGATTTGCAGTTAAGTTTGGATAGTGCAAAATTTATTAATAAAAAACTTGCTTCCAATGCGTGTAATCTAAAGTTGGGATTAATAAACGCCCACCCATATTCAATTGATTTATTTTTTTTGTCGAAGTCATAGAGACCGTGGGCCCCGATTGGTATTTTTAGGTGTTTATGTTCGGCAATAAAATAGAAACTAGTTGGGCAATTAAAGTAATCTCGTAAAAAATCAGAATGGAATTCCTTGGTTAGGGGGTAAGGGTTTAGGGTAACAAACTTTTGGATCGCTGGGTCGTTACGCCACTGAATTAAAAAATTAGTATCAGCGTGAGTGATTTCTCTGCAAATAGTATTTTTTCCTTCAAAAATAGGTAAGGGTGTATATGAGATCGGCGGATTTTTTTTTTTAATGGGGCTAACATTTTTTTTATTTTGATACATATGTTGAAGCTCGCTCCAGTGTATTTTATTACTGAGTAGGATTCTTGTTAATTTCAACCATTATACTATAGAATTAATATCTTTATGGCATCATATTTTTTGTTTTTCATACTATTACTTTTGTTCGTTTTGAGTTTAAAAAGGGTCTTAAATAAGTTAGTAAGTTTTTCTAGTGTCCCCCATTTAGTTAGGGGTTTAATGTATCCGATTGGTTTCGTTGTTCTTTGTGGTTTGTTTTCTTTAGCCGAAAATTCAAGTCCGATATCTAGTTTTTTGATATTGTTTTTTTATTTGGTTATTCCTCATATAGTGATGTCGTTTAGAGGGATGTCAAAAATGGCTGGTTTAATTTGTCCAGCGATAGCTATCGCTAGTTTAGCTCTTCCATGGGTTGATCGAACGGATGATTTTTCTATATTTCCTTCTTTAATTATTTCTAATATAGATGTGTTTTATCCGTTCGGGATTTTAAATGCGTTGGTTTTATTTCAAATTCAATATCCATTGTCTTGGTTAGGGCATACGTTTAAACTCAATTTCAGGGACATGAAAAATGTGCTTGGCGGATTTGTTTGTCTTATATCCATCCTTATTTCTATTGGGCTATTAATGGGTTTTTTGGTTTGGAACCCTTCCCAGGATAATTTTCTTGGGTTGTGTTGGGGATTCTTTTCTATGTATTTTTTCATTGCTTTACCTGAAGAACTATTGTTTAGAGGTATTATTCAGAATAAATTTGAACAGAGTTCGTTTCTTAATAAATATGGTTCCTGGATAATTACGTCTATTCTTTTTGGTTTGTGGCACGTACCAACAGCGACGCCAGGTTTTTCGGCACCTAATTGGAATTATGGGTTATTGGCGACAATTTCTGGGTTTGTTTATGGACTTGTATGGATGAGAACCAGAAAAATAACAGCATCTGCATTTGTTCATGCAGGCGTTATTTTTATTTGGAATTTTTATTTAAAATAAAGTGATGGTAGTCGTTTGTTTTGAATACTTTACGGTCAGGGGGTTAATCGATTGTGTAAGGTAACTATTGGTATGGCATCCACCTAGGTCGACATTATTATCATTGTCTTTTTCAAGGCTGAGATCTTCACGAACGACGTATAGACCGACACAATAAATTACTCCAATAAATAGACGTTATATTAAAAAATATCAAATGGAGTAATGGTATTTGATGGTGATTATTTTGTCGATATTTCGATGGCGTTAGTGTTGTTTGTAATTGGTTCGTTGCGTCTAAATAAAACATATACTGAATTTGTCCATTCAACGACGCCTGTTTCTAAACTAACCGTGTACCATATTCAAGATACGTCTTTCGTTTTTTATAGGAAACCTGTTTAAAAAATAGCGGTAACTCTTCAATATTTAAAAATAGTATTAACATTATTAATAAATTGTTAACAAAAATCGTCAGTGTGTCTTAATATATCCCGTGTATTCTAATATTATAAATCAAGAAGGAGAATTAAATGAACAATAAAATAACCATAAAAATGGCAGTAGCTTTTGCAGCAATTTTTTCGGCAGCGTCGTTAAACGCATCAGCTAGCGTGGATGATTTCAATTTAAAAGGAGATTACAGGCTTCGTTATCAATTAGAAGATACAGAATCTGAAGTAAGTAGAGCGCGAACAAGAGTCCGTTTTCGTCTAAAAGGGGAACGTGCTATTTCAGAGCAAAGCACTGTTAAATTTGGATTGGCTACGGGTGGTACGGATGCTCGTTCGACAAATCAAACCTTACAGGATTCATTTCAAACTCCGGATATTCGTTTAGATTTTGCTTATATTAGTCACAGTTTGTCAGATGACTTTTCTGTTATGGGTGGAAAAATGAAAAATCCATTATGGAGATCTTCCGACTTATTATGGGATTCTGATATTAACCCTGACGGATTTGCAGTTGTTGGTAATTCAATGATTGACCAGTTTTCTTTTTCCTCAACATTTGGATATTTTGTGCTGGATGAATTAGAATCGGACGAGGAAGATCCTGGTCTTTTTGTTCTTCAGCCGAGAGTTTCATTTAAAGTTTCTGACACGATGAAGTCTACATTTTCTTTGGGTTATTATTTTAGTCAAAATTTGGTTGGAAATACACTAGGCAACTCTTCAGAAAGTAATACAGGCGCGGTTTCTGGGTTAGTCGATGAATTTTCAGTTATTGTTTTTAGTGGGCAACTAGATATGACCAATGTTATGGGATTACCATTAGTAAGGTCGTTTGGTGAATTGATAGTAAATTCGGCAATAGATGCCTCAAACAGAGGCGGTATTGTTGGACTTAAATTTGGAGACAAAAAAGTAAACCGTTTTGGTAATTGGCAAGGAAAGCTAAGTTATCGATATTTAGAAAAAGATGCATGGTTGGATATTTTTCCTGATGCAGATTCTTATGGGGGTGCGACAAATAGTCAGGGCCTAAAAGTTGGAATGAACTATGGTTTATCTCAAGCAATATCTTTGGGTATGACATACATAAATATGGATGTTATTGATGGGACTAAAGATGCACAATCAATTTTTCAATTGGATTTAAAAAGTAAGATTTAATAGGGATGAAATTCGTCATTTGAATGATGATATGTTCATAAGACCTTAATTTTATTTTGTAACAAAGGGCTGTCAGCTTACGACAGCCCTTTGTCGTTTATAGATTATTTAGTTTTGCTAGATATATGGTCAAAAACAGGTTTTAAAACGCTTTCCCAACTCAATACACGATGCGCTATTTCCTTAAGCTTAGTTTTATCGTGATCCATAGAAAGAGCACGTTCTATTATTTTTTCATTTGTTCTACGGTCATAGATGTAAGGCTTAAGTTCGTCGAAGTCACCTGCGCAGTCTTGGTAATTTACAATAATTGGTAACCCATAAGATAAATACTCTCTGCTTTTTAATGGGCATCCTTCTTTTATTCCAATAAGGTCCCATCTGTAGGGACCAAACCCAAAGTCGCATAAATCGAAAATAGAATAGAGTGTCTCTAAATTACATGAATTTATTGCATGACAGTTTTTAGGAAGATTTTTAGGTGATTTCTCCAAAGGCCCGATGATTAAGAGCTGTGTTAAGGGTAGACTTTTTATCTCATCGAGAATTTGATGTAGTCCATGCCAAGGATAATGATTTCCAACAAAAACTAGGAGTTTATGGTCTCTTTTTTTTAAGGTTTTTATATTTTTTAGTGTTGTATGATTTATCTTTTTGGTATCTATTTTTTCTATTTGATAACCGTTTTGCACATAGCACATATTTTTTGAGTAATATCCTTTATCTATTAAAAAATTTAAGATATCTCGTGTCACACATACATGGAGGCAGTTTGAGTTACTTAAGACTTTTTCAGTCCATCGATGGATACGGTTTTCATTGTGTCTTTTTAAGAAATTTAGTTCAATTTCAAATTTTACGTTGTGTTCAATGATGACAATTTTTTTGAACGATAGTATAGCAGCAATTATGTTTATTAACGGTACTTTTGGGTTGTATCGGATGTAGAAAACGTCCGATGTAAAGAATGATAAAAGGACATCGAGGTGAAAAGATAAATAATGGAATGGTGTTTTTAAATAAATGAGTCGTGTGGCGTATTTTTTTGAAAAGGCACTCAATTGGCCTTGTATTTTTTTTGTTATTCCAGGATGGGTTAAATCGCTAGCGAGAATGTAAGCAAACTTCACGAGTTATAAAATGTTTCTATTTCTGTAACGATAGTTTCGATTTGTTCCCGGGTTAATTCTGGGTACATGGGTAACGATAGGATGAGGTCTTTGTTTTTTGATGCGATGGGGATGTTTTTTTCTGTCATATTTAGCCGTTGATAGGCTTTTAATAATGGAAGTGGTGTAGGGTAGTGGCGGCCAGTTGCGATTCCTTTTTCTTTTAAATATTTTTCAAGGGAGTCTCTATTTTCTGCTTGAATAACATATAAGTGAAATACGTGGGAGCTGTTTGGTCTAATTGTTGGTGTCGTTACGTTAGGAACTTTTTTGAGTAATTGAGAATATAGGGATGCATTCTTTTGTCGTTGTTTTGTCCATTTACTCAAATACTTTAATTTTACTGAGAGGATTGCGGCTTGCAGTCCGTCCATTCGGCTATTAATTCCTTCAATTTCGTGTTGGTGTTTGATTAAGGCGCCATGTCTCGCATATAACTTTGCTTTTCTAAAGAGGTCGTCGTCATTTGTAACAATTGCTCCTGCATCTCCATACGCACCAAGGTTTTTCCCAGGAAAAAAGCTAAATGTTCCCGCCGTTCCCATGCTAGATACTTGTTTCCCTTTGTATTTAGCAAGGTGAGCTTGCGCGCAATCTTCTATTAAAAATAGGTTATGTTTTTCACACAGTTTTTTTATAGGGTCCATGTCCGCGGGTTGCCCATAAAGATGAACAGGAATAATTGCCTTTGTTTTAGCTGTTAATTTGGATTCTATTTCTTGAACGTTTATGGTGTAATAATCTGCGTCGCAGTCTACGAATACAGGAGTGGCTCCCGTTTGAGAAATCGTTTCTGATGTTGAAATCCAGCTGTTGGCGACGGTGATTACCTCATCATTAAGGCCAATACCTAATGCTTTGAGGGTGATGTAAATTGCGTCTGTTCCATTTGCACAAGAGATACAGTGCTTCGCACCTACCGCAGCTGCAAATTCCTTTTCAAATGCTTCTACATAGGGACCTTGAATAAATGATGTTTTTTGTAGGACAGATTTTATTGCGTGGTCTATTTCTGGTTGAATGGATAGATATTGTTTTTTTAAATCAACAAATGGAATTATTGCCATCGAATAACCTTTGCTGGATTGCCTGCAACAACCGCATTTTCAGGAACGTCTTTGGTTACTACGGAACCGGCCGCAACAATTGCATTTTTTCCTATAACAACAGGTAGGATAGTGGCATTATTTCCTATTGTAACGTTGTCATTAATAAGCGTGGGTTTCCAATTATCTGATTTACCGGTTCTTTTTTTTGATGGAGGGAAAAGGTCATTTATGGTCATTACGCCGTGACCGATAAATACATTATTTTTAATTGTTACGAGGGAACAGATGAATGAATGTGAAGAAATTATGACATTGTTTCCGATTTTTGAGTCGTTTTGTATTTCTGTGTACGCGCCGATTGTACAGGAGTCTCCGATCTCAGAGCCGTAAATATTGGTATAGGCCCAAATTCGAGTTTTATCTCCTATTTTTGTGTTTTTTACAATCGCAGTCGAATCAATAATGGGATTATGCATTTTTCTTACTCGCTAGGTCCAGAATTCTGACTACTTCGAGGGCATGGTCTATTCCTGTTAAACATGGCTGTTTTGTTTGGATGCAATCTATGAAATGTTGAATCTCTTGTTGAAGAGGCTCAACCCATTTAAATTCAGGGTGAACAATATTTCCTGAGCGATAAATAAAGGAGGTGTTTGCTTTTTGATCATAGTCCATGTATTCACCAAGGTTTGCGTTTATATCAATATTTTTGTCATATATGGTGACTTTTTTTTCCGCAATTTCGTTATATACAATCATTTTTTTTTCACCTACGATAATCATTTCTCTGACTTTTACAGGACTTAACCAACTAACATGAATATTCGCAAATCGATTGTCAGGATAGTCGAGCGAAAGAAATGACACATCCTCTATTTGGTTTTGAATAAAGGACATTCCTTTTCGAATGACGTTTGTGGGAGCTGCTTCATTCATCCAGTATTGGATGATACTTATATCATGAGGGGCGAAATTCCAAAGCGCATCAACGTCGCTTCTAATCCGTCCAAGATTGAGTCGTTGTGAATAAATGTAACGAATTTTTCCACATTCTCCGGAATCTAAATAGTTTTTTATAAAACGAACAGCATTGTTAAATAAAAAGGTATGTCCAACCATAACGAGGCAATTATATTTTTTGCTTAACTTTTTGAGCTCCAATCCTTCTTCGTATGAGGCCGTTAACGGTTTTTCTACAAGGATATGCTTTTGTGCTTGTAAACATTGTTTTGCCAACTTAAAGTGAGTATGAACAGGGGTTGCGATGACAACTCCTTCAATTTCAGAATCTTGTAGTAAATCTGATAGTTGACCGGAAACTGTTATGTTAGGGTAAGTCGATTTAATGTAGAGTTGACGTTCGTTTGAAATTTCAATAATTAGCTTGAGTTTAATACTAGGATTATTGTTTAATGTTCTTAATAAATTTGGGCCCCAATATCCGACGCCAATTAGGCCTAAAACCATTTTTTTATTATTTTTCATATGTACCTTTAAAAATTATAAAGTAACGGCCATCATTTGTGAACGCGGGTTTTTTTATTTACCTATTACTCAAACCCACACACGGTAGACCCTTTAATAGAAGCGGGTCGTTCGCTACATTTTTTGTACCAAATCGTCACATTTTTGAACCTATCTAGCTCTAAAATCTCACTCGCTTCATAATATTGGCCAAGGCAACCTACCCAAGGGAAGATAGAAATATCTGCAATTGAATACTCTTCTCCAACTAAGTATGTTCTTCCTTCAAGTCTTTTTTCTAAAACGTCTAAAAGCCTTCTTGTTTCTTTAGCATATCGGTCAACTGGATAGGGGTCGGTACACGTTTCTTTTGCAAATTTAAAGAAATGACCAAACTGTCCAAACATAGGGCCTATTCCGCCAACTTGAAAAAATAACCACTGAATTGTTTCTGATTTCAATCTGGCGTCTTTAGACATTAATTGACCTGTTTTTTCCGCAAGATGAAGAAGTATTGCCCCAGATTCCATGATAGGTAATGGGTCTCCGTCAGCCCCAGTGGGGTCAACGATAGCCGGTATTTTTGAATTGGGGTTTACCGTTAAATAGTCGTCTGTAAATTGCTCGCCTTGCATAATATTAATTGTGTGGGCGTCATATTCTAGGCCCAATTCTTCAAGTGCAATTGAAACTTTTTGTCCATTAGGTGTTGCTAATGAATATAATTGAATTTTATTGTTCATATTATTCCTCTCTAACGAAAAACCCCATAGCGTCGATAAATAAGAGAGAGTGCATGAGATGAAGAAAGACGGAATAACGCAAGTTATCCAACTGCCTTCATAATATGTGCTATCTCTTATTTACCAATGCTATGGTGGAGGTGACCGGAATCGAACCGGTGTCCACGGAAGCTACAACTTAAACCACTACGAGCGTAGTCTTTAATTTAATTTAACATTTGAGTCGACCAAAGACAGTCTGCACAAAGGCGAGATATATAAAATTTCGCTTCTAGTCTATATCACTCTAGTTGCTAGTTAGCAAAGATTTTCGTTATAGAAACCGCGCTAACGACGGTAAATATAACGGGCTAAAGCTTAATTAAGCTGCAGCGCGAAAGGACTGTTGTCCCGGGAACATAACTGTGTTTTCAGTTAGTTTATTTCTGCCTTTTTACGAGGCCTGGCAGCTCCTCGGCTCGCGCCTTAAATCAAAGATCTTCCCTGTCGAAGCCAGTTCACCCCCGGATAGGACAAGAAAATAAACAGAATTTGACGTATATTCTATCTATTTTAAATACATTAGTAAGTATAAGGTATATTTTTTCAGCTAGATAGGGTGTGTTTAGTTTAAGTAATTCGTATGTCTTTTCTGGGTGGTTCTATTTTTTATCAGAACAATGAGTAGTTTATGAAACATCTAATTTTTTTAGTCTTTAATTTTATTTTTCGTATAGTCATTGTTTTTCAAAATTTATTTTTTTTTATATGTGTTTATTTATTTTTACTTCTCAATTCACCAATTATTTCCAGTCTAAAACTATTTTAAACTGTAAATTTTCATTCTCTCTACTTCCGCCTTTTAAATGCTTCGTCTACACTATATAGATGGACGAAAAAATACCACCTAGCGATCTTGAAGCCGAGCAATCGGTTTTAGGGTCAATGATGATTTCTAAAGAAGCGATTTCAGTCTCCGGACACAAGGTTAAATCTCTTCATTTTTATAAAGACGGGCATGCAAAAATTTTCGATGTCATCGTCGGACTTTATAAACGTAGCGAACCTGCGGATTTAGTGACTGTTTCTTCAGAACTAAAAAAATTGGATCAGCTTGATTTGGTAGGTGGACGTCGATATTTGATGGAAATTATAGATACCGTTCCCACAGCGGCTAACGTAGACAAATATATAAATATAGTTATCGAGAAATCGATGTTGAGGCAGCTTATTGATATAGGGTCACATATTGTAAGTTGGGGGTTTGAACCATCTCAGGATGTTGACCAGGCATTAGAACAGTCTCAGCGTGCAATAATGGATATGACTAAGGATCGCGTGTCAGACGAATTTGTTAAGTTGGATACTGTTTTAAAGACTGTTTTTGATGATATTCAAAATGTTTATGATAATGACGATAAAATTATAGGGACATCAACAGGGTATCCGGACTTAGACGCACTGACATCTGGTTTTCAACCTTCAGATTTATTGATATTGGCGGCAAGGCCAGCGATGGGGAAAACGACACTCGCTATGAATTTTGCGACAAACTTAGCTGTTAAGCAAAACGAAGCAGTGGCAATATTTAGTTTGGAAATGCCTAAAGAACAGTTGGCGATGCGGTTATTGTCTTCAGAATCTAAACTAGATTCCAAGCGGTTAAGGACGGCTAATTTGTTAGAGCATGAATATAAAGATTTAGTGCAAGCTTTGGGTATGTTATCCGAGGCTCCTTTATATATTGATGATACGCCCTCTATTTCTCCCTTGGATTTACGTGCTAAGACACGACGTCTTCAGTTAGAAGCGGATATCAAATTAATTGTCATTGATTATTTGCAGTTAATGAAATCGGGGCGAAAACGGCCAGAAGGTAGATTTCAAGAAGTGTCTGAAATTGTTCGAGAGATTAAGGCCTTCGCTAAAGAGTCAGGTATTCCTATTATTGCCCTGTCTCAATTAAGCCGTGATGTAGAGAAACGTACTGGCGATGATAGGCGTCCTAGATTAAGTGATTTGAGAGAATCGGGAGAGATCGAACAAACGGCTGATCTTGTTTTATTTATTCACCGAGATGACTATTATCAACAGGTTGCAGATAATGACAATTTGGGTTTGAGCCCCACAGAACTTGTCATTGCAAAACATAGGAATGGTCCTACTGGAATTGTTAATTTAATGTTTCGAAAAGACAACTCTCAATTTTTGTCGGCAGATATGTCTTAAGGTCTACAACTCATTAGATGAAAGGTAGATTAATAGTTTTTATTAGAGGGCTTATTCTAAGTTCTCTTTTTCTTCAACTTGGCTTTTTAACGCGATTAAATGCGATTGATATCTTTTTTTCGTCGGATGACATAGAGTATTCTTGGGGCGACGCGTCTGTTCGGGCGTCTGGGAACGTTGAAGCAAGTCTCAAAGGCTATGAATTTATTACCGAACAACTAGAGATTGACCTTAAAAAAGGGCAAGTTACCTTCCCTGAAAATATAACCGTAAGTAAAAATAATTCGACCATATCTGCTGATAATATTTCATATAATTATCGAAAATATGATGGAAGCGCGTCTGCAATTAATGTTCTTATGAATGGTCGTCGTATTAGTGGCAGTGATATATTAATTAATCCGCTCGGCGTTGAGATTAAAGATGCGGTTATCACGTCTTGTGATTTGGAGCATCCTCATTTACAGATAAAATCAGAGTCCGTTTATGTGTATCCTCAGTTTGGGTATATTATCGTTTGGAATAGCTTTTTGTATTTGAATGGCATTCCAATTTTCCCTATTCCTACCTATGTTTTTGGCGCTCAAAAATATAGTATTTTTGGGAAGAAATCGGCTATTCCTGAAATAGGGACATCTACGTTAGAAGGGCTATACGTACGGGAAAATTTAGGGTATGTAATAAACGAATCGTTATCTGGCGTCGTTAGTTTTGGGACTAGTGAGAAGTTGGGATTATTGGCTGGTGTTGATCAGTCTATTGTGTTTAATTCTGTTAATTCGGTGCATTTGAATATGGCCTATGTTCATGAATTGGGGATTGTTGGAGGCGCCGTATATTATTTGGATCTTGCGAAGAGAGATGCTGAAAAAGACGATGATTTATTGTCTAATTCTTTAGAATTGTTTTCTAGTTCGGTTAATTTGCCATTGACGCGAGTTTCTTTGGCCTTTCAATATAAACAAGCAGAGAATGAGTATTGGGTGGATAAAAAACCCTTAATTAACTTAGCGGTTAATGAATTTGTTTTTGATGCTTTTGATATTTCCGTTTCATCAAAGATGAATGTTGGATTGATTGGGCAATCCAATCAATCCAATGAGTATTTGGAAGCCTGGCGATCTAATGTCGATTTGTTTTTATCTAAACAATTGTATAGAAGTGATCGGTATTCTCTTGGTATGTCAGGAAAGTATTACGGGTATTGGTATGATACTGGGGGTACGTGGCAACGATCGTTTATAGGGTTTGATTTGGATTGGAAGACAGAACGAACAGGCGCTCGATTATCTGTCTCTAAATTGGTGTTAGATGAAGGGGAAAGCTTTTTTGATTACGACAAATTTGATGCACAGCTTTATGATGAACTTGGCGTTTTGTTGTTTAGAAAATTTTCAGGGCACGAAGTAGGAATTGAGTTTTATTATGTATTGAGCCGTGAGGCGTTGGAATCATCCGACTGGCAAGATAAGATGAGGACCTTAGACCTTTATTGGAAAATGACGTTCCATTGTTGGAAAATGACATTTAGGCTTAATACAATTCGAGAGAATGCGTTTAACATTGGGTTTGACGTTTTTTAGACGCTAAGTCGACATACTTAAACATATTATCTATCGCGTATTTTGCTTTTTTAGATATCGTTTTATCCAATTTTATTTCATGAGTTTCTGTTTTGTTTTTGAGAACTTCTAAAATATTTTTAAGGTTATTTGCCTTCATGTATTTGCAGATTGTGCAGGATCCTACAAAATTTTTCGAAGGATTTTCTAATTTTAATCGTGTTGTAAGTCCGCATTCTGTGAGCATGAAATAAGAAGGTGCTTTTGTTTCTTTTACGTAATTCATCATTTGTGCTGTACTGCCCACATAATCAGAAAGCGCTAAAATATTTGGATGGCATTCGGGGTGACTCACCACTTCTACATTTTTATATTCGTTTTTGATAAATTTAATCATATCTGGATCGTATTCTTCATGAACGTAGCAGGTCCCGTTCCATAGAATAATATTTTTTTTAATTTTATTTTTTTTGCAGTGGTCGATTAAGTTTTTCCCCATCAAATTATCTGGTAAAAATACGATGTTTTCGTTTTCAATGGTTTCAATTATTTTGTAAACATTTGATGATGTTACGCAAACGTCACATTCTGCTTTCACATCAGCGGTTGTATTGATATAACAAACAAACGTGTAGTCAGGATATTTCTTTCTAAGTGTTCTTACGTCGTCGCCTGTAATTGAATCAGCCAGCGAACATCCATTTGTCATGCTTGGGAAATATACGTATTTTTTAGGGTTTAAGATTTTAGCGGTTTCGGCCATAAATTTGACGGCTGCAAATATAATTGTCGTTGCGTTTGTTTCTTTCGCTTTTTTACTGAGTTCATATGAATCGCCGACAAAATCGGCAACGCTGTGGATAATTTCTGGGGTCACATAGGAATGGGCAAGAATAATTGCGTTATTCTTTTTTTTTAATTCGTTAATTTCGGTTATGTATGGGAAGAGTTCCTCGCATTTTTCTTTAGAATAGACGCAGGTGGATCCCCCAATTTTAATGTGTTTGAGTCCTTCATATAAATCTTTTGCTGATTGAATCATTTTATAATCCCTATCGTTTAGTTTTTATGAATCGCATCTACCGGGCATGCGTCTAATGCGTCCTCACATGTTTTCTTTTCTTTGTCCGACTTAGGCTGCTTACTTACATAGGCATGGTCCCAATCTTCTGTGAGTTTAAAATGAAGGGATGCTATTCCGCAACATGTGTCACATGCAATGCATTCAGAATCTACAAAATAGTGTCCAGATACATTTTCCTGATGTTTTTGTATTTTCATTGTTTTTGAGGAAAAGATAGCTTAAACGCTCTTTAATTACAACTTAGTAGACGTTAAAAAAATAAATTGTAGTCGTTTGTTCTTGTCGCTCAATGCAGTATAATAAGCAGTCATGGTAACGATAATAGATTATGGTGCAAGTAATATTAAAAGTGTGATTAAGGCATTTGAGCATTTAGGTGTCGATGTTTTGGTTACAAATGATAATGAATTAATTAAAAAAGCCGAGATTTTGGTTTGTCCAGGGCAAGGGTCGTTTAATCAGGCGATTGTTGAGTTGAAAGAAAAGGGTATCGATGAACTCATTAAGAATCACATTAAAGAGGGTCGTCCGTTTATTGGGATTTGCTTAGGATTTCAACTATTATTTGAGTCTTCAGATGAGAATGGACATCATAAAGGATTAGGTGTATTTCCTGGGCATATTCGACGATTTAGGTTCGACGACCCTACATTAAAAGTTCCTCACATGGGATGGAACTTAATTAAACCGACGGATTCGGATGATTGTTATTTTAAAAATTTACCAAGTTATTATGTTTACTTTATTCATTCATATGCGTTGTTTGAATTGGACAATACCTTAAATGGAACAAAAACAACCTATGGTGGAGAATTTATTTCTTCGATTTCTAGAGATAATGTATTAGCTACCCAGTTTCATCCTGAAAAAAGTGGAGAAGCTGGTTTGACATTATTAAGAAATTTTTTGGTAAAAAATGGAGAATCATATGCAAACACACATTAAGGTAAAAGGGGCGGCTGTTCATAATTTAAAGAATGTTGATGTTGAGCTACCGCGTGATAAATTGATTGTGTTTACTGGTCTTTCTGGGTCGGGAAAATCGTCATTAGCTTTTGACACGATATATGCAGAGGGGCAACGGAGATATTTGGAATCCTTGTCGTCCTATGCACGTCAGTTTTTGGGGAAATTGGATAAACCTAATGTTGAGAAAATTGAGGGGTTATCGCCGTCCATTTCAATTGATCAAAAACAAGCGTCTCACAATCCACGGTCCACTGTTGGAACAACAACCGAAATTTATGACTATTTGCGACTATTGTTTTCAAGCATAGGCATTCCAGAATGTTTTTCTTGTGGTAAACCGATTCAGAGAATGAGTATTCAAGAAATGGTTTCGGCTGTTTTAAATCAAACCTCTAATTTAAATAAATCGTTAACCATTTTATCTCCTCTATTAAAAGATAAAAAAGGTGAACATGAACAGGTAATTGCTATGGTTCAGAAAGAAGGTTTTTCTAGAATTCGATTAAATGGTGACATTTGTCGAATTGATGAGGCTCCTAAATTAGCGAAGAATAAGAAACATACGTTGGAAATTGTTGTCGATAGAGTGACGTGTAACGATGATAATAAAAGTCGTTTATTTGAATCCATAGAAACAGCGACTCGTTTTTCTAAGGGATTAGTGTTAGTCAAAAATGAAGATACAGATAAGGAAATGTTATTGTCAGAAGGAATGACGTGTCCAACATGTTTTGTTGCCTTTGAAGAATTAAGTCATCGATTATTTTCATTTAATTCTCCTATTGGAGCGTGTCAGTCATGCAATGGGCTTGGGGAGAATTTGGATTTTGATCCTGATTTAGTTATTGAGAATAAATTGACGTCTATAAAATATTGCACAGCTAAAATAATGAACTTGGACCAGACAATATTTGGACGACAAGTGAAAGCCCTTGGGCTTAAAGAAGGGTTTGATTTAAATACACCTTTTTATGAATTAACAGATAGACAACGCAATTTTTTACTTTACGGAAAAAAAGAGTCTGTTCCTCAAAACCCTTTTATTAGAGGGGGGATGGCTTCCATTTATAAGACCCGTCCTTGGGAAGGAATTATTACTAATTTGAGGCGACGATACTTTCAAACTCAGTCTGAAGGCATGCGATTTTATTTTAGGCATTATATGAGCGCATTTTCTTGCCCTGCTTGTAATGGAGGACGATTGAACTCATTTGGATTGGCTGTGAAAGTGAAAGACCTTTCAATTGCTCAAGTAACATCAATGAGTATTGAAAAGTTACTCAAATTTTTTGAAACGATTGACCTTACGGAAACTGAATTGGTGGTTTCTGATCAAATATTAAAAGAGATTTGTTCGAGATTATCTTTTTTGAATTATGTTGGGTTGAATTATTTATCATTAAGTAGAAAAGCATCGACTCTATCTGGGGGAGAGTTTCAACGTATTCGGTTGGCTACTCAAATTGGAGCTGGATTAACTGGCGTACTTTACGTACTAGATGAACCTAGTATTGGTCTTCATCAGCGTGATAATGAACGATTGATTCACATGCTTAAGAAATTACGAGATTTAGGTAATACAATTATTGTCGTTGAACATGATGAAGATATGATGCGTACGAGTGATTTTATTGTAGATATTGGGCCGGCGGCTGGGAAAGCTGGAGGGCATATTGTTTTTTCTGGTGAAGCGGATGAGTTTTTTAGTAAATCGGATACATTAACAGCTAAGTATTTAAATAATGAAGAAGTTATTCAGAGGGTTCGTCAGAGAAATATTTCTGAACCATTTGAGACATGTTTAACCGTTGTTGGAGCTGCAGAAAATAATCTAAAAAATGTTGAAGTCTCCTTTCCATTGGGTAAATTTGTTTGTGTCACAGGGGTATCTGGATCTGGGAAGAGTACCTTGGTGAATCACGTTTTATTGAAGCATTTGAAACGGCATTTTTATCAAAATAAAGAGAGACCTGGAAAGTTTGTTCGAATTGATGGGGTAGAACATATTGATAAGGTTATTGTTATAGATCAGTCTGCTATTGGCCGTACCCCACGATCAAACCCTGCAACTTATACAGGGTTGTTTACACCGATACGTGATTTGTTTTCTCAAACGAATGAAGCGAAAATTAGAGGGTATAAGCCTGGCCGGTTTAGTTTTAATGTTAAGGGCGGTCGGTGCGAAGGGTGTCAGGGGGATGGCGTTGTTAAAATTGAAATGCATTTTTTATCGGACGTTTATGTAGGGTGTGATGTGTGTAAAGGGAAACGTTATAACGAAGAAACATTACAAGTTACATTTAAAGGGCTGACTATTTCGGACGTTTTGAAGCTGTCTGTAAATGACGCGTTTCGCGTGTTCGAGAATATCCCATCTATGAGGAATAAACTTCAAATATTGAAAGATGTTGGATTGGGATATATTCATTTGGGTCAAAATGCGACGACGCTTAGTGGCGGTGAAGCTCAGCGAGTAAAACTAGCAAAAGAGCTTAGTAAAATTGGAACTGGAAAAACGGTCTATATGTTAGATGAACCGACAACGGGCCTTCACTTTGCAGACATTCAAAAATTATTAGATGTACTGGATAGACTCGTGGATAAGGGGAACACGGTTATTGTGATTGAGCATAATTTGGACTTAATTCGAAATGCCGATTGGATTATTGATTTGGGACCTGAAGGCGGAGAAAAGGGTGGTCGTGTTTTGGTTACGGGCACGCCAGAAGATGTCGTCAACTGTAAAAAATCTTATACAGGACAGTTTTTGAAAAAACATGAGAAATTACATCCGTTGACGTCAAAATAGAGAATGGTTAAATCATAAATTGAATAGAGACATGTGTCCTTTAGGAACAGATGTATTGGATTTCTGATCGTCGACAATACTAACGACAGGGACGTTGTTGTTAGCCCTTAAATTCAGAAATTAATCCCTGAACTGATTGTTTAGCATCGCCAAATAACATTTTAGTGTTTTCTTTAAAGAATAATGGGTTTTGAATTCCTGCAAATCCAGGGCTCATAGAGCGTTTCAGAACAAATGCCGTTCGTGCTTTATCTACATTAATTATTGGCATTCCATAAATGGTGCTTTCTTTATTATCTCTAGCGTCTGGATTAACAACATCGTTTGCTCCAATAACGATGCAAACGTCTACAGAGTCGATAATTGGATTAATGTCATCCATTTCTACTAATTGATCGTAAGGAACGTCAGCTTCGGCAAGTAAGACATTCATGTGTCCAGGCATACGCCCAGCAACAGGGTGAATAGCATATTTAACATCACAGCCATTGGCCTCAAGTAATTGTCCAAATTCTTTGACGACATGTTGAGCTTGAGCAACGGCGAGTCCGTATCCTGGAACGATAACGGCTGATTGGGCAGCTTCTAGGATATAGTAAGCGTCTTCAATTGTTATCGGGTTAACAGTTCCTTCAGATTGTTTGCTTTGGGTTGGGCCACTTCCAAAGCCGCTAAAGAGAACATTGCTGAGCGAACGATTCATCGATTTACACATGATTTTAGTAAGAATAAGTCCACTGGCTCCGACCAATGATCCTGCTACAATTAATAATGTATTTTGAATAACGAATCCTGCAGCACATGCCGCTAATCCCGAATAACTATTTAGTAATGAAATAACGACAGGCATATCGCCTCCACCAATTGAAAGAACAGACATTATTCCCAATAGAATAGAAAGGCCAATCATTATAAGTAATAAGGTAAACGCAGATTCTGGGTGGGTATTAAAAAGATAAGCGGTGACTACTAATCCAATTAAAATTAAACTATTAACAATTTTTTGGCCGGGAAATAAAAAGGGTTTTCCAGAAATTAGTTCTTTTAATTTTAGCCAAGCTATCAAACTACCGGAGAAGGTAACACCACCAATCACAAGGGATAAAACAATCGTAATTCCTATGAGAAGGGTTAGTGAATGTGTCGCGTGAAAGACACCCCATCCAACTAATAAACTAGAAAGTCCTCCAAACCCATTAAGAAGAGCAACCATCTCAGGCATAGATGTCATGGCAACAAGACGAGCGCCTAATGTGCCAATAATACTGCCTACAACGATTCCAAAAATTATCCATTCATAAGATAGGATACTTTGGTCTAAAAGGGTAACTAAAATTGCTAAACCCATTCCTAAAGAAGACGTTATGTTTCCTTTTCTCGCGGTTGCAGGCGAGCTTAGTTTTTTTAAGCCAATAATAAATAGCAGCGTTGATATAACGTACGCAAAATTAATGAGGATATCTATCATAGTGTTTCTTTCTTTTCTTTTTTCTTAAACATTTCTAACATTCGATCGGTAACTAAATACCCACCAACAACATTTGTTGTTGCAAAGATGACAGCTAAAACCCCGAGTATCAGGCTTAATTTATGATGTTCGGTTAATCCTGCTAGTGACATAGCTCCTAAAAGCGTAATGCCTGAGATTGCATTTGAGCCTGACATTAACGGGGTATGTAGTGTAGACGGAACTTTGGAAATAAGTTCAATTCCCAGTGCGATTGATAAAATTAATATGAACGTAAGAAAAATAATAAGTTGAGTATCCATTTTAGCTCCTTAACCCTTAACTTGTTCGTTAACTATTTGGCCATTTTCAGTTAGAAGTGCGCCTTTTAATATGGCGTCATTTTTATCTAGGGTGAATGTGTTTAAGTCTTTATTCCAAAAATGTTCGATGAAATAATATAAATTTGACGCGTACATCTCACTTGCATTTTTGCTTACTTGGCCAGGGAAATTTCCGGTGCCTATAATGGATACGCCGTTTACTAACACAGTTTTTCCAAGTTCAGCGCCTTCAACGTTTCCGCCTGTCTCTATTGCTAAATCAACGATTACACTTCCTGGTTTCATAGATTGAACCATTTCTTTAGTGACAATGATTGGCGCTTTTCGTCCAAATAATTGCGCTGTCGTAATAACAATGTCAGCTTTAGCACAATGCTTAGCCATAACGTCTTTTTGTTTTGTGAGTTGGTCGTCAGTTAGTGTTTTTGCATAACCGTCTTTCGTTTGACCTGTGTCACCAAGATCTACTTTTACAAATTTCGCACCCAGAGAGTGCACTTGCTCCTCAACGACTGGACGGGTATCAAAGGCTTCAACGCGTGCCCCAAGTCGTTTTGCCGTAGCAATTGCTTGTAATCCAGCAACACCGGCTCCAATTATAAATACTTTAGAGGGTCTTATTGTTCCCGATGGCGTCATCATCATCGGTAAAATGGATGAACTTTCATTTGCTGCCATAAGTACTGCGACATACCCTGCCAAACTCGCTTGGGAACTTAATGCGTCCATTTTTTGGGCTAAGGTTGTTCTTGGTACGAGTTCGATACAAAGACTTGTTACATTTGCTTTAGCGTACGCCTTAACAGTTTCTTTATTCATGAAAGGGTCCATGTAACTTAACGTGATAGTGTTAGGGGCTAAGTTACTTAAATCGTCAGAATTTAAAGGATGAACAGTAAGGACTAGGTTTGCTTGTTTTAAACACGTTTCTCTGTCAGAGATTTTTGCTCCCGCTTTTTCGAAATTAGAATCTGTAAATAATGTTTTGCCAAGGCCACTTTCTACGAGAATGGCACCGGGTTTAAGCATGGTTAGCTTTTTTATAATATCAGGAGTAACGGCTACTCGTGATTCATTTTTTCTTTTGTCTGCTAAAATAGTAATGTTCATAAATTTATCCTAAAAAAATTATTCACCAAATGCTATGTCTCGGAGACCCTATTGTCAAGCAGATGGGTATTTTGTTCGCGTATATAGCTTGGATGACTAATATTATATTAATAAATTACGTGGCAGTAGGCAACGGAAGAGAATAGGGAGCTACTTTAAAAGGCATGGGTAAAGGGGTAGAGAGTTTGTTGTAATTTTCAAAAGTCATGGGGTGTTTTATGGCGTGTGTTGATTTTTTTTCAGAAATCAATCAAATATTTTTCCTGGGTTTAATAGTCCTTTTGGGTCAAATGCTCGTTTTATTTGCTTCATTATGGAAATATCAGTCTCAGAAAACTGCCAGCTTAAAAATCGTTTTTTTGTTAGTCCAATACCATGTTCTCCAGTAAGACTACCCGCTTGGTCGAGCGCCAATCTAAATAACTTTTCTGATATATTTGTTATTGCTATTTTCCAGTCGGATTCGTTGGCGTTTATATTAAGAACGTTCACATGTATATTTCCATCTCCTAAATGTCCGTACCCTAAAACGGTTATCTTTTTTGTGGAAAGATTTTGGATTGCGTCCATTGTTGAGGGAAGATTTGAAATAGGGACAACAATATCGTGTGATACTTTTGATTTTGCATAGGTTTTTAATAGTGTTGACATGGATCGTCTAAATGACCACCAATTTTCTTGCTCGAGAGGGGTATTTATTAGTTGGGATGAAAGAGGATTATATTGCTGTATTAGGTCGATACATTGAATTGCTTGTGTTGAGACGTTTTTTTTAGAGTCTCCGTCAAAGTCAAAATAGATGAGGTAGCCAGTAATGTTTTTGATACCTATAAAAGGAGTCTTGAGTGTTTTAGCAATAGCTATACATTGTTTGTCAATAAATTCAGCCGAACATGGCCTTAACCCATGTTTTGAAATGAGGGCTAAAGATTTTAGTGCAGTTTTTAGTGTTTTGAATTCAATAACTAATAATTGATTTTCTATAGGCTTTGGAATGAGTCGTAAAGTGATTTCTGTAATAATAGCTAATGTTCCTTCACTTCCAACGAGTAGTTTTTTTAAGTCATAACCAGAAACGTCTTTGACAACTTTCCCTCCATAACTAAATGACTCTCCGTTCATGTAATACCCTTTAAGTCCTAAAACATAGTCTCCGGTTACCCCATACTTTATAGCGCGAGGTCCGCCTGCGTTTTCTGCCACATTTCCGCCTATCGAACATATAGCTAAGCTTGCCGGGTCGGGAGGATAAAATAAATTAATTTTTTCGCTTTCTGTTTGGATTGTTTTGGTAATTACGCCGGGTTCTACGACGATAGTTCTATTCATTGGGTCTAGATCTATTATTTTGCTTAGGTTTTCAAATGATAGGCAGATTCCGCCATGAGTAGGAAGAGCACCTCCAGTTGTTCCTGTTCCCGCTCCTCTGGGAGTTATGACTACATTGTATTTGGTCGCAATTCTAATTAGGGTTTTTATTTTTTTTGAATCTTTTGGAATAACGATTAGTGACGGTTTATGTGTTTCTTCTTGTGTTTCGTCTTTTGAATATTTTTCAAAATCAAAACTAAACTCGTCGGGAGAGAATGCTTCTCGTAGTTCGTTTAGTAGGGGTGAATAGGGTTGTTCATTCATGATGATACGTTAAGTTTAATCTAATTTATTTAAATGAAGCAAATGACTAAAAAATGAGTGGTTGTTTTTATTTATGATTTCTTTCGCTTTTATTTGGGATGTTTGAAAATGATTGGATTGTTTTTATTTTGCTTTGCTTTCAGAAAAAGCCTGAGTATGTCTACTCAGGCTTTTTTGAGGGGAGTCTCCCCCTTGTAGGGGAGGCTAATAATTACTCGATAATCTTGGTAACAACACCGGCGCCAACTGTACGGCCACCTTCACGAATTGCAAATCTCATTCCAGCCTCACATGCGACTGGCACGATCAATTTAACTTCAAGAGAAACATTGTCACCTGGCATTACCATTTCAGTGCCTTCAGGCAATGTAACATCTCCTGTTACGTCTGTTGTTCTGATATAAAATTGTGGTCTGTATCCTTTGAAAAATGGCGTGTGTCGTCCACCCTCTTCTTTTTTCAATACATATACTTCCGTTGTAAAATGTGTATGAGCTTTGATACTTCCTGGTTTTGCAAGAACTTGACCTCGTGTAAGGTCTTCTTTATCAATTCCACGAACTAATGCGCCCATGTTATCGCCTGCTTGACCCTGG
>JABIQV010000103.1 GCA_018699495.1 bacterium
GCATTTAATGACGCCTTTAAACTGAAAAAAGTATCTGAGGTTGTGAATCACGCGACGAGTTTAATGGAAAGTGGGGAGGATCCAATAAAGTTATTTGGTATGGTTGGCTCGAATTTGAGATTGTATATGTCGATGGTTTCCTTAAAAAACAGAGGGTATTCAGTCGATAAGATAGCGAAGACATTATCTAAAAACCCGTATTTTATTCAGAAGTTGATGCAGGACGTAACTCGAAATTATTCGGAAGAAAAATTAAAACAGTTGTATAAGATCGTTTGTGAGAAGGATTTGTTTATAAAGACGGGAAAACAGCCAGCGGACACTGCTTTGTTATTGTTTTTGCTAAATTTGGCTGATTAGAATGCCGGAGGTGTGCAAAGATTCGATGACCGTTTTTATCAAACAGAATTGGGTGCGATAGAACGGGTTACGTGAGGTGGTATAAATGGAAAATAAGTTTCGAGGCTTATTCATTGGCTTATATCAAATAGTATCTGGGATTGGTGAAGGAGTAGATCTAGGGTCCATGGGTCTTACAACAAGAGATAAAGTCACTCTCCACAGAGAGAATAGGGATGAAAAATTCAAATTGAATAGAGTTTCTCAATATCCAAAATTTCTTTAGGACATCCAGTCAAGTTTTCACATCCATCATCCCTTACAATTAAGTCATCTTCAATTCGAATGCCAATGACTTCTTCATAGTGAACGCCATCAATTGAAATTTCAAACGCTCCATAAAGTCCTGGTTCATTTGAAATGGCCCATCCAACTTGAAGGGGCCTCGTTTTATAATCTCTAAAAGGGTCTCCATCGTGGGTTTGTCGTCCAAGAAGGTGGCTAACAAAATGGGGTTGGGTATCATAGTGTCGTTTCATTTTTCCGCCCTTTTTCAAAAAAAGACTATCTAATTGTTCTTCCAAAAAAGCCCAACATTTCGAATTTAAGGTTTGAATTGTAATTCCTGGACGTACGAGCGATTCCACATAATATTGAGTTGATAAAACAATAGAATAAAGGAGTCGTTGTAAGGGGGTATATCTTCCATTTACCGGAATTGTTCGAGAAATGTCCGAATGCATTGAAAAGTTACACACACCAAAATCTAAAAGAACCATGGCATTTTTGTCGAGACGGCTATTATTGGCGGTATAATGCAAGGTGGCCGCATTTTTTCCATTGGCAATAATGGAAGGGAACGCGTTTCCATAGGGGGTCTGTTTGATGAGTTCTCCCTGTAAAACGCCATGGATATGATTTTCTTTTTCGAGTGTGGGCATTTCTTTTATAAGCGTAATAAATGCCGTTGTAAGCATTTGATTTGCATTTCTGAGATGCTGTTTATCTACATCGTCTAGCGGCAAGCGAAGGTCCCATTGTATATATTGAATATTAGTTGTGTTTGGATTAATTTTTTTGCGTTTCAAACGGGAAAGAAGTCGTGTTTTCTGAATATAAAGTTCATCTTTAATCGGTTTGTTACTTACGGATTCATGCCAATATAGAGACAATGATTGTTGTGAATTCGATTGGTTTAGTTTTTGGCATAATGTGTCCATAAAAATTGAGGTCGCATCTATGTTTTGAACTCCGGTGACCTGTTTCGCAGTTTCAACAGATTCGTTGTTACCTGACCCAAATTGGAGTCCATCCCAGAATTCTTTTTTAGGGTCTTTTTTAGGAAGGAAGAGTGTTTCTTCGTATGAATTATTTCGAGAATCTATAATTAGGATGGCATTTCGTTGATTGATGCCTGTAAGAAATAAGAATAAGGGTTCTTGGCAAATTGGATGGTCTGCATATGCCCACGGTTGTATTTCGTTAAATTGCGTTTCAGAAGCAAATAAAACGATAACGTCCTTACATAAGGAACCCAATTTTTTTCGTCGGTCTAAAAAACGTTGTTGAGGATTTTTAACCCCATCATCAAAAAAGATTGAAGAGTAGTCGATTGTTGATTGATTGTTCATGAATGATATTGAATTTTAACTTAGAATTTTGTTCAGTACCAGTTATGGTTTGGTCGTGGGGGTCGGTAAAATTTCTTTACTGTTTAGTAGAAGACCGACTGTTTTGGGTTTTCAGAAAACGTGAAGCTTGGTACTCTTTTAAGAGATGAAAGAATACTTAGATCTTCTAGAGGAAATTTTAGAAAATGGCGAAACAAAAGAAGACCGAACGGGTACGGGAACTATCTCTATTTTTGGGCATCAACTTAAAATAGATCTTCGAAAAGGTTTTCCTTTATTAACAACAAAAAAAGTCTTTTTTAAAAGTTTAGTTTATGAATTACTTTGGTTTTTAAAAGGAAAAACGAATATTCATGAGGGTCTTTCAGAACATACCTCAATTTGGAATCCATGGGCAGATAAAGATGGTAATTTGGGACCTATTTACGGATATCAATGGCGTCATTGGGATAAGTACACCAAAACGGATGATGGGTATTCAAAGACTCATGTCGATCAAATAGAAAACGCAATTCATTTAATAAAAACGCAACCAGATTCCAGGCGAATTATTGTAAGTGCTTGGAATGTCGCTGACATTGAAAAGATGGCATTGCCTCCTTGTCATACATTTTTTCAATTTTATGTTGTTAACGGGCATTTAGATTGTCAATTATATCAACGCTCGGCCGATGTTGCGGTGGGTGTTCCATTTAACATCGCAAGTTATGCACTGCTTCAACATTTAATAGCGAATGAATGTAATTTAATACCTAGGTTTTTTGTTCATACATTTGGAGATGCTCATATTTATTCTAACCATATTGCAGGTGTTAACGAACAATTAAAACGATCCCCGACCGAACTTCCTAAATTAGTTATCAATAAAAAACCGTTATCAGAAATTACATATGAAGATATTCAGCTAGAAAACTATACCTGCCAGCCATTTATCAAGTTTGCTATTGCAGTTTAAGAATCCCAAAATGCCCTCGATTCATATAATTTTAGCCATGGATAGTAAATCGGGAATTGGCTTAAAGAATAAATTGCCATGGTACTTCAAAGAAGAGCTTACTTATTTTCGGCAAATCACGTCCGATTCTGAGGAAGGAAAACAGAA
>JABIQV010000104.1 GCA_018699495.1 bacterium
ACCGTTCTTAAAAATGCGATAGATACAGTCGACACACTTGGTACTGCTGTTTTAACATTTGATGACGTAACTTTATAAAAATATGAATTCTATTAAATCAATATTTAAATTGCTTACAATCATTTTGATGCTGAACTTTACCTTAACTGGGTGCCTAACTGTCTCCACAGTAGAGTCAGGCTCTTCAGAGAGTACCACAAACGAGCCAACGCAAATGGCAACGGCCTTTTCCGACTACTCTCAAGTTAGTACAACTTATGATTCGTCCTATTTTTATGTTTCCTCGGATGGAATACCCGATCATCAAATGATGGTTGGTATTGTTGCCTGGATTGCTCAAGTCCCGGTGCCTCATTCATATTCTGGAGACAATGCGTGGTCTATTCCTCTTGAAACGGCTTATTCAGACTCACCCCTATCTATCGAAGACGATTTTCAACGAGGGGCTTTAGGAATAGCTGTAAATGGCATTCCAATATTTAACCCAATTAATGCGTCTGGTTTAATATCTAAAGATATCGGAGAGCTTGATGAATTTGGTGGCCATTCGGGTCGAGGTGATGATTATCACTACCATACGGCTCCTATTCACTTGGAAGAATCAAATACCCCTACAATCATTGCTTATGCGTTCGATGGGTACCCTGTTTACGGTACATTAGAGCCAGACGGTTCAGAAATGGATACACTTGATTCTTATAATGGGCACGAGTATTCGGACGGAAGCTACCATTACCATGGAACAACGACGTATCCATTCATGTTGGGCGCCTTTCGGGGCACGGTTAACTTGGAAGGAACAGCGCCTCATACTCAAGTTACGCCTCAATCACAGGCGTATCCACCACGAGACGGAAATCCTCACGCCATAAATAGTGACTTGATTACTGGTTTAACAGAAAACGCAACTCAGGATGGATATACCCTTACATACACATATAATGGAGCTACGGGATCTGTAGACTATAGCTGGGATATAGATAATAATTTTACGTATATTTTTAATGATGTAGATGGAAGTACAACTACTGAGGTCTTTAAGAGAAAAAATTAAAAGGTTGCCTACCGAATCGCTATCTGATTTGGTAGGTATTTTCTAGGGTTTTGATTTTGTTAAAGAAATATAAATGCCACTAAATTTAGTTACAGGCTTTTCCTACTGTATGTGATCGCTTTGATTTGTTGCACTTATAGGACTTATGGGTCTGATTGGAATAGTTGTAAACAATGCCTTTTTAGTACCTTCTCTATGCCTAATTCAATATAGGGGATTGGTTTAATTCGAAAATTTTAAACAGCGTTTCTTTAAATAAAATAATTTGTTTAGGGGTCTTCGATAAGTCGACGCCGATGATGGTCCTTGGTATTCTGGCAAAAACAGGGTGAATGTTTAATTCAAACCAAAAACGGGAATCTTTCTTCTATAAATAAGGAGAAATTATAATGACAGAATCCGATCAAATCGAACCCAAATCAAAAATAACAAAAAAATCATCAGGTTTGGTTAACCAAGGTCCCAAAGAAACGGCTAATCCCCTACTCCAAGACCTCCAAAATCGAACCTCCGATATTTCCGAGTCCTTCGCCGGAGACACACAAACCGGTCTAACCGCAATGCCGGTCGCCACTACGCCCCAAACACTAGATGTAACCACAAGAAGAGAAAAGGTCATAAAAGAAGGTGCCATTGCACCTCTCTCCCAAACAGAAGACAATACGACACCCACCCAAGAAATCACCCTCGCCCAACTACACACATTCAAAGACATCATACTCAACTTTTTCGAAGAAAATAGCAAAGAAATCAGCATCAAAACAAACAAAGAAAAGGGTTACACGGCTACCATAACAAAAGAAACCATTACCCTAAGATTCTTTCCCGACGAAGTCGCTACAGGAGCTAAAACCTATTATTACAACCTATCAAAAGGACTTCTAATCAACAAAACCGATCAAAAACGAGAACCGGACTTTAGGGTTACTTTCTATAAGAAAATCCAGGAAATCTGTGAGGATGTTAAGGCGGATAAGGCGGAGTTGGTTGTTAAATAAGGATGGTAAAATAAGTTACTTTGAGGCCAGTTAGAACTCCGAATCCTCTAGACCTTCTGAAGAATATCCGTCGGGAATACTTGGGGTATATATCCGCATTGCTAAAGGCTGAGGTTCCACTATAATATGATGCTCCATAAAAAATTGATTGAGTTCAATAAACATTTTTGCATAATCCATCTCACCTAGCCGGTCTAACCATTCTTCATGGTTCACCCACAACCCCCTTAAATCGAAAACCCGATTCTCATCCATTGACGTGCATTTTGTCAAAAACCGACCCAATATATCGTCACCAAAAAACACCAAAATACACGAAAATACACGGATACACGTCAGTGTTGCAAAATTTGGATCTTCATCTTCAGGATCATCGTCAAATTGTTCAAGTTGAGGTATCGAAATAATACCAATAGTTGTTGAAATTTCTCTTAAGGTAAACTCAAGCCCCATAAGTCCATTAACCCCAGAAAAAAGCACAGACATATACATTAAAAGAGCAATATAATACTGATCTAATGTTCCATGATGATCCGTGGCATACTGAGATAGGAAAGAAAGTGCACGGTTTAATATCGCCAGATCTGCGTCCCGAATATCTCGATCAATACGATGTAAAAAATCAAACGATGTATCTGTTTCGATGCCCCCTTTAATACTTGGCATATATGTCATCATCAAATTCATTAAAAAAGCATCATGCATATTCGATTTCATATAAATTAAATGTTTACAGATCTCCGAAAAAGAGGGCGTTTGTTTTTCATACGCAACAAGAACATCCTCGTAAACGGGTAAAAGGTCGCTAGTCGTATCTGTGGATTGTACAAGGTTTATCAGTTCAGTTATTTTGCTCATCGTTCCTCCTTATGTTGCATTATTGTTCGCTTGACGAGTTAAAACGGGACTAGGGCAACCTAACATCTCTTCCTGATAGCTTTCACTCTTATGACCTACCCCTGTTTGTCCATATAATTTAAAGCCTTTCGAGCCAGTACATTTTTGTTGGACTTCAAACTGGCCAGACTCTAGAAAACATTGACGATTATTTTTTTGCTGTGTTTGAATCGTGTCCATGCATTTATTAAACGTCACTTTCTGCCCATCGTGCATACCTTTATATGCAGGGGATTGCTCAAAGTCTGTTCTTGAAATATGGCCTTTTATCAATTTAAGAGCATAGCCATCCGTCACCCTACCTGTCATGCCTGGCAAACTACTTAACTTTTCTTTAGCATCGGTAATTATTTTGTAAGGATCAGATGGTTTATTTAATGTTTCTGTTCTCAGATCTGCTGTATCTTCTGGAAGGACCTTCGCCTCCTCCCGTTGTATCGCTCGATTAGCCGATAAAGCAATTGCATTACCCAAATGAAACCCGGTCCGATCTTTTCCACTTGCACAATTCACTGCATTTTGATCGCCAATTTCTTGTGATAACACGGATATCTTAGCGGC
This sequence comes from bacterium, assembly GCA_018699495.1. Taxonomy (GTDB): domain Bacteria; phylum Margulisbacteria; class Marinamargulisbacteria; order JABIPA01; family JABIPA01; genus JABIPA01. Next base: position 3,511 of record JABIQV010000104.1, read on the forward strand.
TAAAGAGTAAGCCTGATCGGCGCGCCAACTCCCACCTAAAGACGTTCCAGTCCAACGCTTGCCAACCTCCGTAAAATCCGTCTTTATGTCGTTAAGTAACAACTCTGCATGTTCTCGTTCTACACTACCTTCATCCATTTTTCCAATTTTTTGTGCCGCGTTTGTTACAAACTTGTCAAAATAAAGTTTATTGTTTCCTCTTTGTGCCGATACTCCAAACCGTTCACCTTCATTTACACCAAAATTAAAAGAAATAATCTCAACTCTTTCAATGCCTAGTTCTTGTTTTTCGCCAGTGGACATGGAATCCAGCATTTTAAATGCCTCTACTTGATCTTCGTATTTATTTACTTCGTCTCTAAAAGGATCTGGAGTCAACAACGACATCGACGTGACAACTATGGGGTCCGTACCCTCAGGCCCCCTTCCCTGATATGCTTGCGCAAAACTTACCACCTTTTCTCGAAGAGCTAACTTTCTAGCAACCTCCTTTTTTGGAGTACCCTTCTCGAGACCTAATTTTGAACTCAAAGCATCAAGCTGAATATCCTCCAACTCCGAAACCGTCGTATTTTCTTCAACAAGCGATTGTTCCTCTTTGTTTTCTATGACGTTCAACACAACCCTCAATCCCTTAGGAATTGTCTGTGTCTTAGGGTCCCCTTTTTTTACACTTAATGCTGCATGCCGCCCAGTATCAAAGAGAGGAAGTTTATCTTCTCCTTCTCCTTTGACTGTCTGAAAATGAAAATTGCCTGCAACACCTCTCGCTTCTCGAGCTTGTGCTGATGTGCAATAAGTAGTCGTGTCTGCTTCTGAAATTGTAGACGTGTAAGTGGTGTCTCCTACAGTCAATGTATTTTCGATATTGCTATGATCCCTGTTAGCACATTCCAAAAGTGCAGCCGGTTTAGTCTTGCTCATAAAATAAGACGCTCTAGCCTGCCCCGTTATGCCAGTATTTTTCATGCCCGCCTTTCCAGCCATCCAAGTAGGAAAACTAACGAGTGTTGATTTCATAATAAAATTAGCTGCCGTAAGGCCTGTAACACCCATAATCACTTTAAAGAATGGATTTTTGGATATTTTGGATTTTTTACCAAGAAAATAGTTATAATCTAGAGTAATAACGCCTAATGCTCCCCGCAAGACTTTACGACCAACTCTCGATATTGGTCCAGACTTCTTATCTAATTTTTCTCCAAGTTTTGTTTGTAGTCCAAAATCATCATGTTTATCTCGAAATTTCTTTACGCATGCCTTTAGCCCTATTTCTACTGTCTCAGCAGTTAGAGAATCCGTCGGGATTTCCTTATATGCGGTCTCAATTTCAGCTATTTTGGCATCTTTAATGGTTTGTAAATCATCCGGGAATAAACGAACCTTAGCCTCATCACAAGCTAATTTATAATTTTCTAAAGCAACGTCAAGCTGACTAAGCGTACTTGCTTTCTCACTAGATATCGCTTCCTCTGGGGTATTTCCGAGCCTTGGTTCTTGGAGTTCTTGGAGTTCTTTGTGAAGCTTCGTCGTGGACTCGCTAAGCTTCACACAGTCCATACTAAGTTTAGCACTTATATTTATTCCATCGTAGCTGTCATCCGGTTTAATGAACTCCGTCACAAATGTTGGAAAAGATTTCATTAACTCTAAATCCCCCTGCTTTTCCAGTGTTTTAATATTCTCATAAGCATCTAAATTTTCCGAACTGTATTGTTCTTCTAATCTTTTTCTAAGCGTTCCTTTACCATCAACATCATCTAGCTCGGCGTCAGTTGGTGACTCCATCATCGAAACCAATTGAGTTTTAATATCCTTCAGTTTTTCTTTCACGAGTGTAGCTTTCTCCGACGCGCTTGCTACCAGTTCACCCTTTGTTGCTCTAGGACCAGGCGTTGGCGACTGCACTACATCGGTGACAGTCGGCTCAGTGCTCGGTGAAATAGATCCTCTCCTTGAAAAATGATTCAATGCATCTATATCAGTTTCCTCTTGTCTCAAGTGGGATGATCCCGGAGAATGAGCAGCAGGTCCACTGGCTGGTTCTTGTTTTCCACCTACCACGGCTTTAATAAAATTCTCCAAAGTTTTTCCAGAGCCGCCTACAGTGGAGACAGTCGCTGCAGTGGGATCGTCTCCACTTGATCCCTTTTTTTTTGGTGCAACTAAACCTATTGGCCGTCCCATTTCTATCAAACCCATATTCCACCCCTTTTAATTAAAAAATAGACCACATACTCTATTGAGGACATGAACACATCCCTATTACCCACAATCGCCTTAAACAGAATCGGTTTATCGGTGATCATTTATTAAATTCATTCCCACTTGCCATCACTTTTAAACATAAGAAGGTAGTGGTATAAAAACTGTCACTTTAGAATAATATTCTAAAATATTCATAAATAAGGGAGCCAATTCTATGGGTCTTAGACGCAAACCTCATCAGGATGAACGTTGTCTAAAAATTATTCATACAACAATTATCAGATGCGTCTTTCGTTTTTCTGATGCTCTAAAACTGGATGTTCGTCCTCATTTAGGGGAATATCTAACCTCCTGCCGACTCTATAAAATGGTTATAAAAGTTAAAGGGAAATGGACGTATCTATATTGGGCTGTTGATAGAGAAGGTAAAAAAATTGATTTTTATTTAATGCGTAACCGTGATTCTAAAGCTGCTTTATCTTTTTTTAGTAAAATTATTCGCATCAACTCGCCTACATCTCCATATGTAATGAATGTCGACAAAAACTATGCTTATATCCATGAAAAAAGTAAATTAGACCAAGATAATACGTAGCCGAAAAAATACAAATTAGTGGAAATAAATACCTAAATAATAGTAGTGAACAAAATAATAGGAGCGTTAAATGGAAGATGAATCATGGCATGGGTTATCACACGATGTGGCATGCCCATACAACAATTACGGGTGTTGGGACCGATGAATGACCCTCTAAAATCAAAAATGGTCTCGAGACATACCAAAATACAAGAGAAAGACGCCAGGTTCTTCGCCCAAAAACCAGGAACACTCCACCTCCAAAATGCAATAGGTTTCCATTAACACGATACATCTTCGGTTTAAAAAATAAGAATGACTGTGTTCCTCTATCAGTAGATTAAAAACATAATAAGACCCACCCTAAAAGAGAACTTACGACTACTAAAAATGGTATCCCCAGTCGAAATGGTTTTATCCACATCCATAGTAGGGCCACTACCAGGACACTCATACTTTGCCAATTTGTTAACGTTTGAGTTGCTAAGCTTATCGTCACATAAACCAATAAGCCCATGACGCCAGCGTTTATACCGTCTAAAAATCCGGAAGTTATTTTGGACTTTCTAAGTTTAGGTATTAAGGGATTCAAGGCTATAACAAATATAAATGACGGAAGAAATATCCCAAGTGTTGATAATACAGCCCCCCAAAAACCTGCTATGAAATACCCTATCGCGGTAGCTGTTGTGAGCACTGGTCCTGGTGTTAATTGTCCAATTGCTACTGCATCTAAAAGAACACCTGGGGTTAACCACCCTAAATCTCCAACGAACGTTTTTTCCACATAAGCAATTAGGACATATCCACTCCCATAAAGAATGGCTCCTATTTTTAGAGACTCAAAAAATAACACCCCTAATTTGGATGACACTATTTTTTCAAAATACATCGGAATTATAGAAAAAACTGGCAGTGTTATGCTAAACAACTTTTTTTGGCGTAATGGCAAATATTGGGTAATTATTCCAAAGAAACCACCACAAAAAACCGCTATAATTTCAGACTGTCCGCCTATAGAAAGAGCAAACACGACAGTTCCTATCACAATTTTCGGGCCCGTATTGCACGCTTTTTTACCTAACTTTATAATTGCAAAAAATATCACGACCACCATCGCTGGCTTTATTCCAAATAACCAATTGTCTATAGTTGGAATACTCCCCGATTTCAGATATAGCCATGAAATGCCTAACGTCATACAAAAAGCGGGAAATATAAATGTACATCCAGCCGTAATGAGCCCAAGAAAACCAGCTCTATGTAGTCCACAATGAAGCGCGATTTCTGTAGAATTTGGTCCCGGAATAATATTGGTTGCGCCAATTAAATCGAGGTAATGATCTCTTTCCATCCATTTTCTTTTTTCCACGACTTCATTCTCGATCATAGCGATGTGAGCAGCGGGCCCGCCAAATGCAGTGAGTCCTAACTTGAAAAATAGTGCTCCAATTTCTAATAATTTTTTGATTTTCATAGATGTATCCATAGTTTTAGTTCTTATAGTTTAAAGGACATTATAGAGGGCAGACCCAACTGGTCCAATATGTCTTTTTTTATATCGAATTTTTTCAGAGTGACGTCATTTATGCCAGACTGCTTAAGGCTAATTTGAGGGAAAAGTAAGAGCGCTTCGTATCTACCTATTTATCTAATCCTAAAGGATTCATCAAACAATAGTATGGATAGGGAGCCTTGTAACTTAACATTACTTGTATTTTATAAGTGTTGGATCCGTTAATATTAGGTAAAAATACATTCAAGGAGATAATTAAAATGATTAAGAAAATAGTTATAGCAGCGGTAATAGCAATGATGGGTTCATCTATATATGCAAGTACATATACAATAGATGCGTCTCATAGTGATGTTGGATTTAGTGTAAAACATCTAGGAATTAGTAAAGTTCGTGGACAATTTAAAACAGTAACGGGAACAATTGACTGGGATAAAAATGGTAAATCAAAAAATACTAAAATCAATGGAAACATAGTTGTTAAAAGTTTAAGCACTCAAAATGAAAAGAGAGACGGTCATTTAATCTCAGCTGACTTTTTTGATGCGGATAATTTTCCAGCAATAACATTTACTAGTAAAAAAGTTGAAATGAGAATGGGAAAAACTGTTGTTAAAGGTGATTTATCGATTCATGGCGTAACAAAAGAAGTATCTATTCCTGTTGAGTTTGCAGGACCTGTTTCTGACCCTTGGGGTAATGAAAAGATTGGTGTTGATGGTGAGCTAACAATTAATCGAACAGATTATGGATTAACTTGGAATAAAACGCTTGATAAAGGTGGATTGTTGATTGGTGAAGATGTGAAAATTTCAATTAGTATTGAAGCTACGAAGGTAAAATAAACCCAAACTATTTTGAAGATTAGGTAAGACGTTGGTCTTACCTAATCTGATTCTCAACACTTCCATGAGACCTAAGACAAAAGATTTTGTTAGGTTGCAGGTTCCTCTACATGAGTAGGTACTAGGTTAACTTACTAAACCCCTCTAATACAAAAAACACTTAAATAAATTCTTAAAGGCTGTCTTAAAGAGGACCCAAAGTCCGATTGGACTTACCCACTATATTTTGAAATTAAATTTCAGTATACGCCCCATAGTCCTCGGCGCCACCGCCAGAACCTCCCTCTTCTACAGGGGAGGCCGTTCTTTGTAAGGCTTTTTGTTTAGTGGCCTCACGACGACAGATGTTGTCGTATTCTTTTACTAAGGGAAGTCACTAGTGTCCGATAAAAAAATCAACAAAAAGAAATCTGAGAAAAGCAGGATAAATCAGGAGGTTTTTTAGGAGACAATCCCAAAATATCAATGAGATGGTCTCGAAAAAACAACGATTCGATAATTTTTCTGGATAAACAAAGAATAGACCCATCAAATTTGGATTGGGCTTTTAAATAAGCGAGTAAAAGGGTGTAAATCATGGCAACCCAAATTTGAGAAAGAACGGCGTTTTTGGATGTTCCTAAAAAAGACTTAATTTTCAAGTTTTGTTTAATCCATTTAAAAAATAATTCAACTTGCCAACGAGCTTTATAAATTTGAGCAATGGTAGTTGCAGCTAGCACAAAATTATTGGTCAAAAATTGATAAGTTTTGTTTGTTTTGTGGTCAAAATAGCCAATAAGGCGTAACTTCCCAGGGTATTTTTTTTCGTTGAAATGGATTTTTAATTTGCACAACATGGTCAAATTGAAGACCTTTTTTTTTCGGAATGGGGAGCTGTCCGAGTAACTCGAATCGAAGATTCGATTTAGTACGTGTGACAAAGAAACACCGAGCATCTTGATACGATTGAAACAAGTTAAAATCAATATAGGCTCTGTCAAAGGTAACGATGCTGTCCGGTGTTAAGTGCATCTTCATCGTTTTAGCA
>JABIQV010000105.1 GCA_018699495.1 bacterium
CACGGATTCAACATGCATCGGATGCACAGTGTAAATTAGACTCAACCAATCACCTGTTTTACCAAATCTAAAGAGTCGAAATAACAAGAAAACAAAAAACGATGAAAAAATATGTAAAACAATATTAACAATATGAAACCCGTGAACAGACAAGCCATGAAGTTTATAATTAAATAAATAGGTAATTATCTGTAAGGGTCTATAAAACTTAGGGCTAGAAGAGACTTCCGCAAAAGCGGAGGTCTGAAATATTTGAGGTAAATATCGCCATTCCTTTATCAAAGGATTATTCACGACCATTTCTTCATCATCCCAAACAAACGGATAATTAATGGTTTGAACATAACAAACAGCGACCAATAAACTTATGATTAAAAAAAAGAAAGGCCACCCAAATTGAGTGACCTTTCTTTCCGTATTAATTTTCAAAAAAATAATTGAGCTATAAAATAACTAGCTTCCGATTTTAATTAATTCAACTTCAAAAACCAATGTTTCATTAGGACCAATAACTGGAGCTGCACCGGCTGCACCGTATGCCAATTGAGAAGGGATGAATAATTGAAAAACATCTCCTTCTTTCATCAACTGAAGACCTTCTGTCCAACCTTTTATTACCTGATTAAGTTGAAAACTAGTTGGTTGATTTCTCTTTCTAGAACTGTCAAAAACCTTTCCATTTAACAAAGATCCAGTGTAATGAACTGTTACTTTATCTGTAACTGCCGGAGACTTTCTCCCCTTACCTTTTTTAATCACTTTATACTGAAGGCCAGAGGCTGTAGCTGTCACACCTTCTTGAGTTTTATTTTGTCCTAAAAATTTAGCACCAACAGATTGATTTCGAGCACCGTCATCAACTAATTGTTTTTGTTTATTCGCTTGTCTCTTCTCTTGATATTGACCTAAAGCTACTTTTAATTCTTCATCAGACATTTGTGAATTACCAGCTAATGCATCTGATAAGCCAGCAACAAACGTTGCTTCGTCTCCATATACATCCTGTGATTTAATATCTTTACCAATAGTCTGCCCTATCGCATAACTTTGTCTATCGTCATCTGTAGTAAGAGTAACAGGTTTCTCCTTCAAACATCCTGACGTCAATAAAACAATCGCAACTGCAGAAATCTTTATAACGGATTGAGCTAACATAGTTTCTCCTTCAAATTTTTATTTAATAACTTTATTTTACAAAACACAACTAAGTTTACCAATCAATAAACGCAATATCAAATGCTATTGACATGCTTCACAATCAGGATCTGCCAACAAACATACACTTGGCTCTGATCCTTGACTATTTGCGACAACAGAAACGCCAACTCCTTCGGTCGCTGCGTCAATCCTAGGCGTAGATTGAAGCGCCTCAGTATCGGCCGTTTTTGTAACCTGAGTAGCTCCTAAGCTTCTTAAATAATACGTTGTCTTTAATCCTAAATCCCATGCCATCATATATGTATCATTAAGAATTTTTCCACTTTTTGTATCTAAAAACACATTAGTAGATGCCGATTGGTCAATCCATTTAGACCGTAAGGATGCAGCACGTAAAACCCAATCTGGAGCAATTTCAAAGGTTTCCTTATACTTTGACTGGATGTGTTCTGGAATACCATCTATTCCTTGAACAGACCCATTTTTTAATTTAATTTTTCTCAAAAACTCATCGTTCCATAAACCCAGTTGATCCAATTCATCTACCAAATATATATTTAACACTACAAAATTTCCGGATAAATTTTCTTTCATATAAATATTTTTATACGCAGGCTCAGTGCAAGGATATACACCACAAATATTAGCAATAGTAGCTGTAGGTGCAATTGCCATTGTATTTGAATTTCTCATCCCATATTTTTTCACATACGATTTTAATTTATCCCAATCCAATCGACTGTCTCTATTAACCTTTATCTCATACCCTCGGCTTTCTTCCAAAAGGTCCAACGTATCTAAAGGAAAAAGACTACGATCCCATTTACTACCCTTATAAGACTCATAAGTACCTCGTTCCTTTGCTAATTCTGCGCTAGATTGGATAGCAAAATAAGAAACCATCTCCATAGATTCGTCTGCAAATTTCAAGTTTTCTTCAGATTCAAATTTTATACCTAGCTTATAAAGGCAATCTTGATACCCCATCATCCCAAGACCAATGGCTCGATGTTTTAAATTAGCAGTTTCAGCTTCTTTAATTGGATAATAATTATTATCGATAACGTTATCCAACATCCTGATACCCGTGCGAATCGTTTTTTGAATCTTTTTCTCATCCAATTTTCCGTCTTTTAACATATTAGACAAATTAATACTGGCAAGATTACACACAGCCGTTTCATCATCAGACGTATTCAATGTGATTTCAGTACATAAATTAGACGAATGAATAACGCCAACATGTGACTGAGGATTCCTCACATTTGCAGCATCTTTAAATGTAATCCATGGATGCCCCGTCTCGAATAATAATGTTAAAATACGTCGCCATAAGTCCAGTGCCTTAAGCGACTTTTTAGAAATAGAGTCTTGTTTTTCGTAATATTCAAATCTCGCATCAAATTCTTTACCATACAAATCATGTAAATCAGGAACATCATCAGGGCAAAACAAATGCCAATCGCCATTTTCCCTAACACGTTTCATAAATAAATCTGGAATCCAACAAGCAGTATTAATGTCATGAGTACGCCGACGTTCATCGCCTGTATTCTTTTTAAGTTCCATAAACTGCTCAAAATCTTTATGCCAAGGCTCAATATATGCACACATCGCACCTTTTCGTTTTCCACCTTGGTTAACAGCTAAAGCTACGTCATTAAATATTTTAATAAATGGAATAACACCTTGAGACTCACCGTTTGTTCCTGTGATTTTAGACCCAGTTCCTCGAACTCTAGTCCAATCAGATCCAATTCCACCGGCCCATTTACTTAATTTTGCATTATCAGCATACAATTTAAAAATTCCGTCCAAAGAATCTGGTGCCGTATTTAAGTAGCACGAACTCATTTGACTATGAAGCGTCCCACTATTGAATAACGTTGGAGTCGAAGAAACTAAGTCCATATCTGAAAGAATGGCATAAAACTCTGCTGCACGCTTCTCCTTCTCTTTTTCTTTTAAAGACAAGCCCATAGCAACTCTCATCCAAAACCATTGAGGCAATTCGTAGACCTCTCTATTTTTACGATCTCTTAGCAAATATCTATCCATTAAAATTTGAAGGCCCAAATATAAAAACTTTTTATCTTTCTCAGGTTGAATATGTTTAACAATCTCGTCCAAATCAAAACCAGCCAAGTCAGGATTAAGCATTTCAAGCTCAATTCCCTTTTTAATATAATTTTTAAATCCGTTTTGATATGATTTTTTCAATTTTAAATGATTAAATGGGACACCAACAATTTCATACAATTCATCTAATATGATTCGTGACGCCAAGCTTGAATATTCGTAATGTTTTTCAATTCGTTCCCGAGCCGCATTTAACACAAGCAAATCAATTTCGAGCTTTGGAATTTTATGATAAACATGTCCAGAAATAGTCTCTACCATTTCGGAAATCGATACCTTTATGAGGTCTGGGGCAAGTCGCCTAAGTTTCTCTCCAACTATTTTTGGATTATAAATGACAGATTCTGATTCATTAATAACAACTTCAAGTTCTTTTTTCTTAATCTGGTTGATTAATTTTTTCTGCCTTGCTAATTTATGTTCCTCTCTATAAAGAATAAAGTTTCGAACAACCTTATGATGACCACTCTCCATCATTGTTTGTTCCACAACATCCTGAACATATTCAACAGACGTTGTCTCACCTTTATTAGTTTCTTCAATATGCTTAACCACTTCGTCAGTTAAAGAAGAAATCACATTTTCATCAAAAATATTTTCTGATAAAAACGAATTTTTTATCGCATTAAATATAAACGCACGTTCAAATTCAACTTTGTTCCCATTCCGTTTGATAATATTATTAATAGTCATTTAAACCCTCCAAAAAAAAAATAGTGCTTATTAAATGGGCAAAGCACGTCCCGAAAAACAGTTAATAAAGAATCCTGTTAATTAAAAAAAGCGTCGCAGAAATATTTCTGGGTTTCAATCGCTACTACGTAAAAATGCTAATCGGAATTCACATTTAAAGAAGCCTTTAGTATAGTCCAAGACCCCCTTCTCTCGTCAAGATTAAAACCAATAAAAAAAGGTTAATGAATCCTATTTTTTAAAGAGGTAAGAAAAAAAAATTAATAAAATTTTCTTAACAAATGAGGGGGAATTTTAAACCAAAATAATAACATAATAAATCGATTCTTTAGGGTCGTATA
>JABIQV010000106.1 GCA_018699495.1 bacterium
GAAACGGAAATATGATGTGAGTTGCTGGAGAGGAGTCCGGATTATATTGATTGAGGTAAGTTTGAAATTCAGGCCATGATTCATCAATAAGATACGTGGTTTTTCCTTTAGCCTGAAAAGGGTGGTTTTGAGCATGTTTTACATGAGATTGGTTTTGATGACATTTGGTTTCTTTACATGAGTAGCAATTTCTTAATGGGTGAGAGGATTGACTGCTTAAAGAAGAATCGTGCGACGTCGGTTGATGTGGTGTGGGCAAATCTATTTTAAAGAGAGTAGAAGAAGAATTCGAAGACGTCGAGAATTGAGAACTTCTAAAATGAATAATCATGTTTTTGTCTGTAAAATCAACATCTATTCCCCAGTCAAATGGGGCTTTGAATTGAAGGTCAATATAATTCCATTTTATGGTTGCATCTCGATTGCGTTCAGCTTCTGATCCATTAATCATATGAGAATGTCGATGGCGTTCAATAATATCAAAGCCTGATTTAAGTGCTAAATCATAAAGGGCGTTAGAAAGTTGACATAAACCACCTGCAATGGAAGGTATTAGACACCCTTGTTTGAGTTCACGCCCGATGACGTAGCCTTGTAAGCGTCCAGGATAGCCAATCTGCTTCCAAAAACTAAACGGTGTATTGGCAGGAATTGTCAGTCCATTCAGTTTGCAACTCGCTACCCTTAAATTTTCAATTTTTCCAGCTGTTAGAATCCACTCACTTGGGGAATCTGTCGACGTCCAAAGAGGAGTTACTGAACTAGCTAAAATAGGTAAATTAAAATGTGCATAGTTTTGAGGGTGAATAGGAAGGTGAGTGAATCGATTGTGAATCTCTCGCTGGAGAGCAAGACCAGTAATTTTGGTTGTGAACAGAAGATGGTTCCATCGATTATGACGGGTTTCAGGATGTGAAGAGGAGATGGTACATGATGAACTCATAATTGATAAACCTAGACTAATGAATAGAAAATACATTTAAGGGAATCTCAACGTTAAATATATGCTCACAAAAAAAATAATTATTTACCCTAGACTATACATTATTCCATGCTCCATTAAAACTCTTAGTAATGTTAAGTTTCACTCTTCAGCTTTGCCTGTTAAAGGAGCAAGGATTCGGGAAGGTCTTAACCAGGTAATCTTGGCCGAAAAACAGTGTCTTATGTCTAAAAAAAACATCAAATTCCTCTTTGAAAAAAACAATTATTTTTCAATAAAATTCGTAATCAATACCTACCTTTGGTCCAGTATATTTCTAAAATATAAGGGTCTTTCACTACATCTTCTGGTTTTTGCGGTGTATGATATTTTTTCAAATTATCCGCTAACACACCTTCTTTATCCCGGCTTAGCACAATGCGTTCAAATAGCGCTGAGTCGAATTGTCTATCTAGCTCTCGGAGTGACTAATTGTTTTTAATGGTTTCGGTTTCATAAAACTGTCTTTCTTGAGGATTGGATATTCGCATCAACTTAATATAGTGCGACCAACTTAATGCGCTTGGGGATGGTGTACCTTGAGATTGCGAAGACAGTGTTTTCGTTTTTCCATAGGCAATATAAAACTGACGCATAAGTTCAAGGTTTCTCTTTGTGAAGCCTTTGCCAAATTCTGTAGTCAGCTCGATACTTAAGGTTTGAAGTATTTCAGCGCCATATTTGGCTTTAACATTCCCTTTTTGCTCATGCTCAACAATAAGGCGTCCAATTTCAAAATAGGTATGCACCATCGTTGTATTAACCGCCCGGACAACTTGGCTTCTAGCGTTTTGAAGTAAGGATTTAATATTATGGAATAAATTTTTGGATGGTAATGTCATTGAGTCTTTCCCCCTAATATCGATTTTCTTAAGGCTTCAACCTCAACCGGATCATAAATCCGATAGTTATTCATAGGGTGTCTTTTAGTTTTCAATTTTCCAATATTATCCCAACGCCTTAACGTTTCAGGATTTACCCCTAAAACTTTGGCTGCTTCTTTGACGGTTAAATATTGCGGCTTATCAGACAATGAGTTCTCCTTGAAATAACATTACACAACATTATACATTTAAGCTTTGGCAAAGTAAACAAACTAAGCCACCTTCAACATCATGTCATTCACATTAGAAGACTTAATAATCTCTCGAAAAAATCGAACCTCACACCCATATGTAGTTCGTATCTGGCTCACCATGCCCACGCATCACAAGATTAGGGTCTATTAGGGTAAAATAGCAAAAACAGGGGAAATGTTTCATCTAGGGTAAAGTTGCGCATTCCCTCGGCACGGCTCAGAATGCTCCAACTTGAGGGTGAAAACATTTAATCCAGAGTGTTAAAACAATATTTTTGGCTAAGATATTTCTCTGATTTAAATTAAATTATTTCTATATTAATCAGTTTCGGGGGTACGTGCAACTTTATCCATTTTGGAAGCATATTAATGTCTTTGGCGACTATGATTTTACTGTAAATGCCTTCAAGAATTTTCAATATTCTTCATTTTCAAAAAATATGGAGTTAAAATCAGCGAAATAACAAGGCTTTTAGATGAAACATTTCCCCTGTTTTTGCTGTTTTACTCAGATTTAGAGTGTTGATGTTTGTATTACCAGCTTCTTTATTTCTTAAAGTAGTTAGTTTGGTTAGTACTTTTTTAATATGAATTGGTTTTATAAGCTATAAATAGAAGATGTCACATTTTGTGATATGTTTAAAAAAGCCATTTCGGAATATTAGTATTTTAAACTGGGTTACATTTTATTGTTTAAGCGACCGAAGAAGCTCTAGTTTTTCTTTATACAAAATTTCATCAAATAAAAACCATGTCAATTATAAGGCAAAATACAAGTTGAATGAAATTTTTAAATTTTAATAAACGATACTTAATATAGTATGACGTATAAAAGTAATGGTTCATACTTGTTAAGTAAGGTCTTATTTTATTATATAGGAGAATATTGAAATGATTAAAAAAATAATTTCACTAGCAAATGGAATCAAATCTTTGGATATGAATAAAAATAACGATTTTTTTAGATCAATACTAAAAAATATTGAATATCCTGATTATTGTTTAAAAATAGAAGAGGAGGCTAATCAGATGAGATCCTTTTTGGAAGTTAAACGTGATGAAGAGTGCCTAAAAGTGCCTAACTATTTGGCAAATGATATTATGAGAAACTTTGATCCCTTAGTTAAAGAGTGGGTAGAACTTGCACCGAGAGGAGAGTTTCCTGTAACATTTAGATCTCCTATTACCTTTGATTTACTGGTATCTCCATACATAAATATTTATGGCCAGACAGATAATAAAGATCAACTTGAATTCTTAAAAAAATCAACAAATCCAACAGATGTCATGACACGCGCGCCATTAAAAGGTACGTGTCTTTATTTTAATAGCCATATAATTCATCTTATTTATAAGTGCTTTTTTAAAGTTATTGATCATTTTAATGAAAATAAACAAGTTGATGTATCAAGATCCATGTTGAAAATTTGGGCCACTGAGCTTTTAAAAATAGATGTAAATCAAGAAATTAATGGTCAAAAAATGATAGCTCATATGCTCAAGTATCGTTTAAGTTTGAAGAAGAAATAATTATTCGAAATCATACACTTCTAATGCCGCATTAAGAGAGGCGTTAAATTTTAAGTGTGATTGAACTTCTGGTGGTAAGGTGTGAATAAATTTATCAAGTTCAGTTCTGTCTGTTTTTGGATCGGTAGTGAACTTAAATTCGTATAAATTTTCCAATATATTCATAGCAATGGCTACATCGCTATTATTTTCTATTTCTATGGAGCCTATTTCCTGTTGTTGCAAAAATTCTTGAACGCAAGCCATTCTTCCAGTAAAGCAAGGATCAGAATCCCTAAAAAGTAGAATGGCTACTTCTTTATTTTCATGTCGCAACATTTTTACAAAAGCTTTAGCGGGCTCAATGATTTCTAAGGCACTCATACCTTTTTTGAATCCATCTTCTATACTAAGATTGATTAATTTCATAGCGAATTCTATTGGATTATCTGAATGAATTATATCGTTTATATTACTAAGAAGAATTGAAGTTTGGTTTAAAGTTGATAGTACTTTCCTTTTTTCAGTTTCTCCTATCGTACTATCTTCACTAAAACTTGAATGAAGTGAGCTCACCTCCTCTGTTAACATGGTTACTTCTTCATCTTGTGATAGGTGCATAGTATCTAATACTGGAGGTGTTTTAGCTGCAGTGATATCTAATGTGTGAAAATCAGATGTAATAGCCAGTGAATGATTTTGGAATTCTGGAGAAACGTCTTTTTTCACATCATTCAAGAAAGGGGTTACGGGAGTTTCTTGTCGTAATAAGGTTTTCACAGATTCTGAAGGTGCCACTTGGCCCGTCTTTTGATAAATATTTTTTAGTAAGTTGAGTGCATCCTTTGCATTGTCATGGGTTTGTCTGAGACATTCCTTACATATATTTCGGTTATCCTCTTGAGAGGCCCTATTACGAACCATTCTCATAAGTAAAGATATATCGGAATTTTTTTGTCCCAAATTAGTACCTGTATTAGGTCTGTTTGGTATGCTGTTCATCAATAGGTAATTCCCTTTAAACCTATAAATTAAACATCTCACTAATAATTGAAATGTAAAGACTGGATATATTCTGATTCAATGAGATTCTCTCTAGGGAGTGCTTGTCCATATTTCCTGGAATATTATGCGTGGTAAATCTAGTCTCAATATCAAAAACAAAGTAAATATTTGGGAATAAAAACTAAGGATGAGTTAAGGTCTGTGCAGCCTGCCCATGTTATCGCCTATCGGGACTATTTTCATAACCAAGGCTTGAAAGAAAGTACGATAGGAAATCGATTAAGTGGGCTCTCCTCTCTATTCGATGATTTAGTTAAAAATCAGATTCTTCAATTTAATCTAGCGGCATCA
>JABIQV010000107.1 GCA_018699495.1 bacterium
AAAACAAGGTTGACCATAACAATGGCGATTTATTATAACTCTTTATTAAAGAGTTATAATAAATCGCCATTGTTATGGTCAACCTTGTTTTTCTATGGAAACGAGAAATCTGTGCTTACACAAATTAAGCAGTTATATAAAAATATTAATCCTGATGAACTTGCTCGTATCTTAAATATTAGAACTAGAGAAAATGAAACCATATATATGAGAATGTTAGAGAACAACTCGGAAAATGATGAAATAAAAAAATGGTATCAGGAGATATATGCTTATGCCAATTTAACTATTGGGGAGTGATGCAAGAATTGTCAAAATCAAAAAAAGACCTAAAAACTTGACTAACCATTAACTTAAAAGCCCAGCTTTCGATTAGAATACATAGAAAAAATAGGGTGAGTTACCTGAAAGATTATTAAATTAATTACGATATAAACTAAATGAGGAGAAGTAAAATGAGAATAGTAACCATGATGCTTTCTGCATCTACAGCTTTATTATCAACATCTGTTGTACAAACTTATGAGCTGAAGCTTGCAAGTTCACCATTGCATATTATTCAGCCAGAAGTACCAAATGTATCTGCAACACAGGAGGAAACGGATGATTTTTATGATTATTTAGCCGGAACATTTACGCATTTAGCATTTTTAGACGTATTAAAGGATGCCAGTATTAACTTTGATTATGTTAATACAGACCCTAACAACCTAAGTGTAAACGCACAAGAATATCTAAGAGATAGAGGAGTTGCAATACAATGGAAAAATAATTCTGGCGCGCTTGTTAAAGAGTACTACAGTTTAGTTTTTCCTGAATCTCATGATGAAGAATTTCATGATGAAGAAAAGCCTGATCATAATGGTTGTACGCCAAGAGAAAGTGATAGTGAAAGAATTCGACAAATGGAAGAAAAAGGAGAGGAAAAAGAAAGAAAAGCGATTGACAGAAACATGCATAAAATACCTAATGGTGACCTATTGTCGAAAGACATTTCTACAGCAATTGAAGAAAATGATGGCAAAGATAATGAACTATTGTCGAAAGCCATATCTACAGCAATGGAAGAAGAAGGGTATAGACATATTGAAACAAAGATAGTCGGAAATGGGGGCAATATTGTATATTCACAAAAATTAAAAATTCTATTTGTAGGTACCCATAAAAATAGTGAGAGTACTGAAGCTGCAAAACAAATTTATGAAAAATTATCTGCAGAAGCTAAAGCGGCTGGAATAAAAGTTATATCTGTAGAAAAAAAGGATCCATGTCATAATGTTGGCTATCATTTGGATACTTTTTTTTTAGAATTAGATGGTCATCTTTTTATTGAGAGAAGTAAATTAACAGATGAAACGTTTAATCAATTAAAAAAAATATTTGGACAGAATATAACCATATTGACGAAAGAAGAAGCTGAAAAAAAAGCTACTCAAGCGGTGTTAATTGAGCAGGATGGCAAATTTAAATTAGTGCCTTCTGGACCAGTGCCTGATTCAATAATATCTGTATGTAAAGAGAAAGGGATTGAAGTTATTAAAATCTCAAAGGAAAATGAAGATTTAATTTCTAGTATAAACCCTAGTTCAGGGCTCAGATGTCGAACAGTTCATCCTAATCCAGCAATCCCAAACACGGTAGTAGTACAAAAGCTGTCACTTTAGAATAATATTTCAGGATATTCATAAATAAGGGAGATAATTCTATGAGTCTTAGACGAAAACCTCATCCACTACTATTTAAATGGCGACACGTTGAACCAGAAACAATCTTACTCTGTGTCAGATAGTATTTAAGTTACCGACTAAGCTATAGAGCTTTAGTTGAAATCATGGATGAACGTGGTCTGAAGATTGCTCATACAACAATTCTCCGATGGGTCTTGCTCTTTTCTGATTCGTTAAAACAGAAAATTCGTCCTAATTTAAGAAAAACCTGACCTATTGGCGATTAGATGAAACCTATGTCAAAGTTAAAGGAAAATGGACTTATCTATATAGAGCCGTTGATAGAGAAAGTAAAGCGATTGATTTTTATTTAAGCCGTAAACGTGATTCTAAAGCAGCTTTATCCTTCTTTAAACGAATTATTCGTCTCAACTCGACTCAATGTCCTCATGTCATAAATGCAGATAAAAACCCTGCTTATACCCACGCAAAACAGAAATTAGAGCAAGAAAATAAATGGCCTAAAAAATGTAAATTACGCCAGAATAAATACCTCAATAATATTATTGAACAAGATCATAGAACCGTTAAATGGAAAATGAATCATGCCATGGGATACCACACAATGTGGCATGCACACACGACAATTACGGGCGTCGAAACCATGCATATGCTTCGAAAAGGACAGGTGCCATTTTACAACAAAAAAAATGCACAATCATTACGGGATTTTATTCATCGTCTCTTTGATATAACTGGGTCCATTTTTACACTATATTCTAATCGAAAAATAGCTTTTTAATTTAATGGAAAGTTGGTTTTTTAGGCCTATTTTTCATTTTGGCTATTTTTGCACCACTACCGTTTATTCTATAATTTAGAATATCAGGATCTTTTTCCAAAAAGTTTAAAGTACTTGTCGTATCATACTAAGTGTATTATACTTAAGATATTATGAAAGAGTTTGTTTTTGATCGACTTGTTGATAAGGAGAATATTTGTAATCTTGAAAAAGAGAAGGCTCAACTATTCTCCCTTGTTAAAGAGAAGGAAAATGTTGTAGTTTACGCGCCTAGAAATTATGGGAAAACTAGTTTAATAAAAAATGTAATAATCCCTTTTTTTAGAGAGAGTAATCAAAGTCCATTTATAATATTTTGTGATTTAATGGGTGTAAAAAGTATAGATTCAATTATATCGAGAATAAGTATCTCTTTGGCGAAAGAGTTTAATACAAAATCCTCCTTAACAAAGGTAATAGATTCTCTAAAAGATATTTTTAGGTCGATTAAACCTACAATATCCATAGATGCTTTTGGTGAAACAAGTTTTTCTTTTGATTTTGATAAAGGAAGTACTAATACTAATTTCTATTCATTATTTGAAACTATAGGAGATATTTCTAAAAAATATGAAGTTTTACTAATATGTGATGAATTTCAAGATGTTTCATTTGTCGAAGAAGGCGAAGCCTTATTTAGAGATGCCTTTCAAAAGCTTAATATACCAATTATTCTTTTAGGCTCGAAAAAACATTTACTTCAAAATATTTTTTTAGGTGCCGATAAACCTTTGTCAAATTGGGGGAAAGACATTGTTATCCCAAAAATAGAATATACTACCTACCATAAGTATATTAACGAAAGATTTAGAAGAAAAAATTTAGAAATTTCATTAGAAGATGCCACCTTCCTACAAGATATGATGAATCGAAACCCAGAAAACATAAATATTGTATGTAATGACATTTTACAAAATAATAAGAATATACAAATTTCACAGGAAACTATATTAATATCAAAAGAACATGTTCTTTTCTATAGAGAAGGAAGGTTTCAAGAATATTTAAAATCACTAACTGAATCTGAAGAAAATGTACTCGTAGCATTAGCAAAGAAAGAATTTACAATATCACCCCAGTCAAAATATTTTGTAGGGTTAACTGATTATACGGCACGAACTATTGGTAAAACGATAAGAAGATTAGTGGATGAGGGTATCGTAGAGAAAGATAAAAGAGGTTATTTTGTATCAGATGTATTGCTAAAATTATTTTTGAAAGAGTACAGATAAAAAAATTGGTAGTGGTGCAAAAACTGTCACATTGGACGAATATCTCCAAATGCTCATAAATATGGGATCCACTTCTATAAGATTTGTGCTAAAAATGGATTTATAAATTAACTTTTATTTGGGTTTTTTAGGTCTGTTTTTTATATTTACAGTTTTTGCACCACTACCCTTTAGGGTCCATCTACCCTACACTCTAGCTAGACACTTCCTTCTAACCGGAATTCAAAAATATATAAAAAATAATAATAGTCATTGTGGTTATGTGGTTAACTCGACGAGTTATCCAAAGGCTGGGCGATGGTGTGGGAAACCTGTTTTCCATAGCTTTCCATGGCCTGTCATTTCCATGATGTTTTCTAACTCTATTACTGATTTAATATTAACGTTTCCCCAAACCCCACATAAAATTAATTAATTAGACCCCTTAATTCCAGTTCGGATTATTGATTAAATATAATGAAATTAGTTCACCCAATTGTCTACTTTCTAAGAAAAAATAAACCCAACTTATTCCCCCTACTAAAAATACTATGTTTAAACTATGCTACTTTGTGGTATAATTAAATAGTGGATATTTATCAAACTAAATACGTTTATAAACAATCTAAAAAGCTGAATATTCCAAATTTGGATTGGATTAAAGCAATTGAAAATTTAAACAATACATCCACTACAGCTTATTTAGGTAGCCATGTATACAAGCTTCGACTAGCGGCAAATAACAAAGGAAAAAGTGGTGGATATAGGGGTATATTAATTTATAAAAAAGACAATTTAATTCTCATCATTTCCGTATTTTCTAAAGCCAATCAGGAAAACCTTAAACGAGAAGAATTAGACCTTTTAAAGAAATTAGGTCAATCATATTTAAATTTAACCCAAACAGATATTAATATTTTAATAAATCGAAAAGCGTTAATTAACATAGGAGAAATAAATGAATAAAGAAATTAGAGACTCAATTAAATCTGCGACTGAAGACTTAATTCATTCAGGTCTTGATACCTGCTTTTCAGAAAAAGATTTGAAAAAATTAGATATCAAACTTCCAAAAATTTCTATTGGATCAACTGAGATCCAATCTATTAGAAAAAAGGTAAATCTTAGCCAAGCCGTTTTCGCCAAACTTTTAAATGTTAGCCCTTCTTCTGTTAAGCATTGGGAACAAGGAAATAGAACACCAACTGGTTCTACTATTGTCCTTTTAAACTTATTGGAAAAAGACCCTGATATTTTAAATTATAGAATTGGCTGAAATTAAATCAGGGTAACTAGATTTTTTTCAAATCTATAAGAAACTGATTTCTTTCACCAGCCCCAAATACAAGGAGTGTGCCAAACTCCCTGTACCTCTAATTCATATGAAAAAATTTATTTATATAGTTCCAACGGTAGTGGTGCAAAAACTGTCACCTTGAAATAATATCCCTAGATTCTCATAAATACGGGATCCACTTTTATAAGATTTGTGCTAAAAATGGATTTATAAATTATATTTTATTTGGATTTTTTAGGTCTGTTTTTTAAATTTACAGTTTTTGCACCACTACCAACGGGCGTTTTGCCTCTAATTGGGAAGCGTCCTTAGGAATAAAAGCGTTTGTACATAAATAATAATTCGGTAGTGGAGAAAATGAAGAGTATAATAAAGAATATGATTACTTTTAATTTTCAAAGGCGTCTCGTTATTTTCTATATTTTTGCATGTTTATTTTGTCCACTTCAGGCTAATAGTGCTTTGGAAGATGGAGTATCTTTGAACCATACAATCGGAAAAACACCTCTCGTTCTTACAGACGTTAGTCGATTAAACCCGATAAACGTCGCTACAATTTATCAACCAAAAACAGAATCTGAATTGGTTTCTATTGTTAAACTAGCTAAAGAGCAGACTAAAAAAATTAGTATTTCGGGATCCAAGCACAGCCAAGGGGGGCATATTGGGTACCCCGATAGTTTACATATTAATATGAGTTTATTTGACGAAATAATTTCAATTGATGTCGAACGGAAAGTAGCTGCTGTTCAAAGTGGCGTAACTTGGGAAGTTTTACAGCAAAAATTGAATAAGGTAGGACTGGCTGTAAAGGTAATGCAGTCGTCTGGAATTTTTACGGTTGGAGGATCATTGTCTGTAAATTGTCATGGTAGAGATCCTCGTTTTGGTACCATTTCTGAAACCGTAGAGTCTTTTCGGTTATTAACGGCTGATGGCAAAATAATTTCAGTATCTAAAAAATTAACCCCAGATTTATTTAACGCAGTGATAGGTGGGTACGGATTGTTTGGAATTATCGTGGATGTAGAGTTGAGCTTAATAGAAAACGAGTTATATGTTCGAAACTATCAATCTATCTCAATAGAAGACTATGAAACATTTATTGAAAAAAGTGTCGTGGCTAATTTTAATTTGGGTATTCATTATGGAAGACTTTCTATTGAACCAAATACATTGCTAAAAGACATGCATATGGTAAATTATTTAAAGAATCATGATGACTTAAAAGACACCACCAAGAAAATATCAACTAGTTTAGATTCCCCAGAACAAGAGAAAAGCTTATTTTTAAACCGTCTTTTTTTCAATCTTTCACGTCATTCTGCCTTTGGAAAATGGGTAAGGTGGAAACTTCAGTGCATTATGGAAAATAAGTCCGGGAAAAAGGCAAATAATTTTATTTTCAGAAACAATGCTATGCAACCTCCCGTTCGGTTTTTGACATACTTAAACGAAGAAGACAGCGATATTTTACAAGAATATTTTGTGCCGGTTCAGAATTTCAGTGAGTTTGTTAGTGAGTTAAGAACGCTTGTTATAAAAAATAATATTAACCTATTAAGTGTTACCACTCGATATTTGCCGGAACCAATAAATAATAGCTCTTTGTTATCTTATACTAGAGGCAGCATGATATCTGTTGTTTTGTATATTAATCAAAGACATGACAAAGAGAGTTTAGATAAAGCAAAACAGTGGACACAATCGCTTGTTAATAGCGCTCTTAAGTATGATGGAACCTATTATTTAACGTATCAAAATTATCCCAGTTTGAGCCAATTTAAAGACACCTACCCTGATTGGCAAACGTTTAAGACGAAAAAAGAAACGATTGATCCTAAGAATACTTTTTTGAACGAATTTTATGTTCGTTATTTTTAGACGAACGTAGAGAATTCGAGCCCATCTTGGGTATGTAATAAGGAAAGTATTTTAGGTGTTGGTGCAAAAATTGTCACATTGGAATAATTTTCCGAAACTTATTAAATCTTAGCCCCCAAAGCCACACTATTCTGGTAGTTAAATTCATTCTTATTATATTTCTGTGTCGTTCGTGGATCAGCATGCGCCAATGTTTCCTGAACATTAACCAAACTTTCTCCTCTTTTAATTGCATCCGATGCAAACGTCGTTCGACTGGAATGAGGAGTGGTTCCTTCCAGAACCTTATATTGATCCCAAATTCTCGTTCCCGTCATCGTCGTAATATGTTTAAATTTCTCTTTAACCGCCCGACTATAATTCAATAACAATGGACTTTCTGGGTCATCACCATGTCCACTCATTATAAGGTACTGATTTATCCTTTTCTGGAGAGGGGAACTAATTGCCACAGTATGCTCTTTTCCGCCTTTAACCATAAATCTCAGCACATAGTATTCAGCATCCTGAAAATTATCTTTTACTGATAATCCACACACTTCAGATATCCGGCATCCTGTTCCAAACAATATGGATAAAAATACCCAATCCCTTAGTCCTTTTAATGTAGAGATATCCGGACCGTTAAGCATTTCTACCGTTTGTTGTTCGGTTAGTCGTTGAGACAGTACCTTATTATGTAGATATTTAGGTCGTTTAACCGATGCTGCGGGATTAAATTGTAAAATTTGATTTTTAACTAAATCATCAAACAAAGAGGAGAGTCCACTTAATCGATTTCCTATCGTGCTCTTTTTCAAGCCTTCTTTAAGTAAATAATCCCGATAGGCGATAACATGTCCCGGTTGCACAGACCTTAATTCATCTTGAGATTTTATTTCCAAATATTCGCAAAAATCTCGAACGGCTCGCAAATAAGACCGTTTTGTATTCCCATTAAAAAAATTATGAAACCATTCCGATTCTTTGGATGTTGTTTTTATTTTATCGAAGCGGCGATGAGAAGGTAACGCGTTTTCGTTCTGAACTAAGTCAGTCATCAGATTAATCTAGTTAATGGATCATCTTTTTCTATTAAGTATTTTAACGTTTCTCTAATTTCTGCAAAGCGCATACTGTTTTTCAACTCAGATTGTTGAAATAATTTTTCCATTTCATATAATTTTTGACTATTAATGGATACACCTTTTATAAGATGATCTTTAAGTACAGACGTTGCCCATTGCCTAAATTGAACGCCACGTTGAGATTTAACTCTATATCCGACTGATATAATTACATCCAAATTATAATGAGAGACTAACCGCTCAACTTCACGATTGCCTTCTTTTTGAACTAACCGGATTTTCCGGTGAGTTGCTGTTTCAGGAACTTCTTCCTCTTTATATATATTAACTAAATGCTCTGAAATAGTTTGTTGTCCTTTTTCAAACAACTCCGCCATTTGTTTCTGAGTCAGCCAAACCGTTTCCGAATTTAACGGTACGTCAAAAGAAACGTCACCATCTTTAGATGTATAAATTTCGATTTCTGAATTAAACTGTTGGATGTCCTTTTGTTTCTATTATACCACCCTATTATCGTTAGATAATGCATGTTATCTGACTTTACGTATTAACGTTGTTACGTTATTATATTTATGCTTTTTTGTTTTTTTTATTATTTATTTTCTTGGAGGTTTTTATGAAAGCTAGTAGTCATCCTAAAATTATTGTTGATGTAGATCCTGAGTTCAAACAATTACTTGTTAATATTTGTCAGTTAAAACAAATTTCTATGAAAGATTATATTCTTGGTAGCTTAGAAAAGAAAATGGAAATGGATTCTAAGACGTTGAAGGATAAATTAGAGATTCTTCGCTCTCTTAGCAATTAATAAAGAAATTAAAAACATGTTTAAAAATAACAAAACGTGGGAATACAACAAACGTTAAATATTAAAAAGGAGAAAATTATGGACAGAATACCAGCACACCAACAAGGTGTCCCACTACACCAAAAGGAGAAACATTAACTACCTGGAAGCAGGTAAAAACAAAATTTTCTACAAAAGTAACCCTATCAAAAGACGACTGCCTTACCGCCATAAAACTATTCAATAAAAAAGAGAGACCCGGTCAAGAAAATCAGTTAAATCAATTATTAGGAAAATACGATAAGAAATCATCCCCTCCAGAAAAAACATTACAACAGAACGTCTTAGCCCTATTCTGTCCCCCTCACAATAAATCAGCAGGCTATAATTTCATTAAAGATCATCACACCATGTTTACACAAATGGGAAAATTACATTTCCTTAAAAGCTTATCAACTTCAATCAGAGACTCAGGAGGTCAACAAGCCATACCAAAAATGATTACCTATTTAACATTTTCTGATCCAACAGATCATGAAAAAATGGAGCAATTAACTGAAACGATGAAGCCTTTGGAAAGAAGTCAAAACAAACACCTAATCCAGGGAGATATTGCACCTCTATTACAAGACATTGGGTTTTTTGATAATCAACAAAAATTTCAAAACGACACAAATCCTTACAATATGCCCAGATTCCGGAGTCTGGGAAAACTGTTACAAGAAAATAGAGATCTGCTAAAAGGAGAGATAGAAGATAAATTCAGCACATTCCCAAAACCAGTCCAAGAAGCTATCAGAACAATATTTGATGATTGGATGGATAAGCATAATTTGCCCGTCTTTACAGTTCCTATTGCCAAAACTATGATTGAGACCACTATTGCAGATGTGAAATTTGGACACCCAATCACAGAGGCAGGGTTAGAGCATTTAAAAGAAGCCACGTCTATTAATTCACCGAAAGATGCCAGTTTTAGTCACTTCGATACCTTAGATACGAACGCATTAATTACCTTCAGCAAAAGTAGTCCTGGGAATTGGTCTTTGATTAAAAATTATCTTGCAGACCCCGACAAAAAGGTAGATTTATCTGACCCATCAATACGACAGACTATAACTGATGATAGTTTGAAATTATTTTCCAAGTGTAAAGATATTAATTTAACGGGTTGTAATCTAATCACAGATAAAGGGTTAGCTCATTTATCACAGACCACGTCTATTGATTTAACTTATTGTAATCGAATCACAGATACAGGGTTAAAGCATTTAAAAAAGGCCACGTCTATTATTTTAACGGAGTGTACAAACATCACAGATGAAGGGTTAAAGCATTTATCACAGGCCACGTCTATTAATTTATGGGGTTGTCGTAACATCACAGATGAAGGGTTAAAACATTTAAAAGAGGCCACATCTATTAATTTATATGCTTGTTACCAAATCACAGATGAAGGATTAGCTCATTTATCAAAGGCCACTAATATTAATTTATATGCGTGTCATCAAATCACAAATGCAGGGTTAGCTCATTTAAAAGAGGCCAAGGATATTAATTTATCTAATTGTTCTCTAATCACAGATTCAGGGTTAGAGAATTTATCACAGGCCACGTCTATTGATTTATATGGTTGTCGTAACATCACAGATGAAGGGTTAGAGTATTTTAAAACCTTGAATCCAACGTGTGAAATTTCTGGCAGATAGTCTCCTAATATAGGGAATTGCTTTCCATGGTAGTGGTGCAAGAATAGCCAAAATAAAAAATAAGCCTAAAAAACCAACTATCCATTAAATTAAAAAGCCATTTTTCGATTAGAATACATAGGAAAATGGACCCAGTAATATCAAAGAGACGATGAATAAAATCCCGTAAAGATTGTGCGTTTTTCTTGTTATAAAATGGTACTTGTCCTTTTCGAAGCATATGCATCGTTTCAACACCTGTAATTGTCGTAGAAGCATGCCACATCGTGTGATAACCCATGGCATGATTCATCTTCCATTTAACGTTTCTATGACCCTGTTCAATTATAGTGTTCATGTATTTGTTTTGCATGGGTATATGCGGGATTCTTATCTACATTTATAACATGAGGCGTTTGAGGTGAATTGAGGCGGATAATTTTTTTAAAGAAGGATAAAGCCGCTTTAGAATCACGTTTACTGCTTAAATAAAAATCAATCGTTTTACCTTCTCTATCAACGGCCCTATATAGGTAAGTCCATTTGCCTTTTAGCTTAATATAGGTTTCATCAAGTCGCCATGATGTTAGGGTCTTTCTTAAATGAGGACGAACTTTATGTTTTAGTTCATTGGAAAAACGAAAAACCCATCTTAGAATGGTTGTATGAGCAATTTTCAAACCACGTTCATCCATGATTTCAACTAGATCTCTATAGCTTAATCGATAACTTAAATACCATCTGATGCAAAGTAAAATTATTTCAGGTTCAAAGTGTCGCCATTTGACTAGTCGTGGATGAGGTTTTCGTCTAAGACGAATAGAATTTTCTCCCTTATTTATGAATATTTCAGGATATTATTCTAAAGTGACAGTTTTTGCACCACTACCTTATTTATATCTTTTAATTCTTGAGCTTTGATAAATTAAGAGATAGCGCAGGGGTCAACGCTGGTTAAAAATTTAAGTGTATCTTTATGGCCCATTGTTTCAGCAATAAAAGCAGGGGTTTGTTCTTTCTTATTTGCCATAGCCGCATCAGCTCCATTGTTAACTAAAATCTCTATTACCTTAGTATGGCCTTTTAGTGCAGCAATAAAAATAGGGGTTTCTCCTCTATTATTTTGCTTATCCAAATCAGCCCGACTAACAGCTAAAAACTGTACTACCTTAGTATGACCATATTGTGCAGCAATAAAAATAGGGGTTTCTCCTTTATTATTTTGCTTATCCAAAGTAGCCCCCCTAGCAACTAAGGCGATTATTGCCTTAGTATGGCCATTTTGTGCAGCAAAAAAAAGAGCGGTCGATCCTTTTTTACTTTGCGCATTCATATTACAACCCCTAGTAGCTAAGGCGATTATTGCCTTAGTATGGCCATTTTGTGCAGCAATCAAAAGAGGAGTCCATCCTTGAGTATCTTTCTGATCCAAAGAATACCCCATATCAGCAAAGGCGGCTATTGCGTTAGCATCGCCATTTTGTGCAGCATTAAAAATCAGTCTTTGATTCTTCAAATCATCCAATTCAGGATTTAAGACTTTTTCTGGTGCATCATTTAAGTGTTTTGGAAGACTTACTGTTTTTTTCATCATATCCATATTACTTAAATATCGATTATTTTTCAAAAAAATCTCATATTTTTAAAACGTGGTCCGCTATCGTTATTAAGATAACCTCAAAACTATAGGGGCTATCTTTTAATTTTTCGTATATTTTTTAGAGTGAGATATGGCGTAGACTAATTTGTTTATTCAGCTGTAGGGGGGTCCCACAGATTGGGCTGACTCCTTTTGTCGTTGTACACGTCTCGATTCGGACATCGCTATAGCGGCTTTTAAGCCTGAAGCGTCATCCTCTGCTTGGGCCGCTAGCGCCTCTTTTAAATCTGCGGCTACTACTTCTGCGGTAGGAGAAGAGAGAGGCACTTCTAAATGTGGGGCTCATTGGTCGTGTTAAAAAAGGCCTTATAGAATCCACAGGAGCAGGTAGAAGTACCTGCTCCTGTATTAACAGAGAGCTCTTAATATTTCCCTGCTTATAAAACTACCCGACCGAACATCTGTTACTCATTATTTATATTAGGATTTTGGGGGCTTTAGAGGTCTGGCCTCCAGAAGCGCCTGCTGAAGCGTCGTTAACTGACCTCCTTGGTACTCTGGCTTCAAGGACTCAGCCAGTCCTGCAGCTAAAACTCGGTCGTCCTCTGCTGCTTCTTCAGGACGTCCTTCGTGTCCTGCCTCCATGGAGGCCGCTATCCCCTCAGCTAAATCTGGGTCGTGCTCTGCTGCTGCTTCAGAACGTCCTGCGTTCCCTCTTTCCATGGACGCAGCAATTGCCGTAGCTAAACCTTGGTCTTCTCCTCCTCCGCCTGCTGCAGGAGCAGAGGGATTTCTTGAGACTTCTTCAGGCTCGGCTGCGGCGCCCCCCCCTTCTGCTTTTAGCGGAGAACCCGAGGGAGAAGTTTTTTTTATTGGCGGAACAATTGTGGCTTTAAGGCGCTGATGCGGTGATGTTTCCACTACCTTAACGTTGTATGCTTGAAGAGGGTTCTCTGCTGATCCGGAGGGGAATACTGCAGGAACTACTCCTTTTGACGGAGGAGGAGGTGCCAAGGGAGGCCCTTGGACTTCTTCAGGCTCGGCTGCGGAGGTACCTACTGTAGAAGATTCTGCCAGTTTCATTTTTTGATAAGTATCATTTATTAGTGACCTTATCGTATACTCCCCTCGATCCTCAGGAAAAATTAGGCTAAGTTTATCTGCGTCGTATCTATTATTGACTACATACTGCGCTAATTCTTCAGTTTGCTGCTTGATTGCTTGTTTATCTTTAGGTTCCCCTTTAGGCGCGTTATTAACTATTTTTATAATTAACCTTGCAAGAGCTCTAACTTTCTCCTCAGGAATAGATCTATCTCCAATTTTTTTAATAAACAGTCCTTGAAGATTGACTGTATTTTCATGAAAAGGAAGAAAATTATCCCTACTTACGCCACTGAAATCGCCACCGCCACCGCCACCGCCACCGCCAC
>JABIQV010000108.1 GCA_018699495.1 bacterium
CATGCCATTAACTGGGAAACTGAAGCTATCATTTATGGATGTAGTCATTACCCTTTTTTAAACCGTCATTTAGAAAAAATATGGACTTACAATGCAAGTAAGCATCCCGTGAAATGGATAAACCCCGCGATTGAACTAGCCAACACATTAAGCATCAAATATAAAAAAAGGACCACCGTATCTGAAGGTTTTAAGCATCCAAAACTAGACGTTTATATCACCAAAGAATCAAAATCGTTTACTGAAATCACACTAAATACAATACACCCAACAACTCAAATAAAAATTTTAACCCACTCGGAGGTACATTAAATTTTTAAGTCCGTTTCCTCCGACAATCGTAGACTACCCACGAAAACAAATTCGCATTTAGCTGAAATAGTGCTTTTACTTATCTGTAACGCACTCTTATTTTGTTCCATAGGAATGAATGTTGTTTTATTTCCTGCTCGGTTAATGCATTATGGAATTAGCGAATCGATGATCGGATTTTCATTTTCTGTCGAATTAATTGCAAGTATCGTTATTTCATTTTACATTCCTCATGTAACTAAAAAATTCAAGGTCATTCACACCCTTATAGCCATGACACTTGTTTATGCGCTATCTATCATACTATTACCTTTTTACATAAATTTTATCACATGGTTAATCCTAATATTTGTGCTAGGAATTAACTTATTTGGTAGCATGACGATTACAAACTCTCTTTACAACCAATGTCTCAGTAATCAAAAAAGAGGGTGGTACTTATCATTAATGACAATCGCCATTTGTACAGGACTTAGTATTGGTCCACTAATCGCTGGATATGGTGACCCGCTGCATTATAAAAGTTTTTTTATATCCGGAGCTTTTGCATTATTAAGCGCGATACCTCCCTTTATTCTTTTAAAGAATAAATATGAAATCCCCGAACATAGGCATATTAAATTATTATATTTTATTAAACATTCCCCGGTCGTGTTTATGGCGAAATTTACACAGGAGTTTATCGTTAGCGGAATTTTAACATTATCTGTAGTGTTTTTAATTCATCATGACCATTCGCTAAAACAGGCAGGTTTCGCGCTCTCACTATTTGCAGGAAGTGCGATTCTAGATCTTGTCATAGGCTATCTAGCAGACCGATATGATAAGTACAAACTCGTCTCTATTGGTGTGATAGGAACACTGGTGGGTGCCATAATTCTCTTTTTCCAAGCAACTAATTTACAAATTGTATTAGCCACTTATTTTGTTTTAGGAGTTTGCGTTGGACTGATGCATATTTCATTGACGTCGTTGCTTAACAACCAATTCCCAAAAAAGTCGTTGATATCCGCCAACTCAGCCTTACTTCTTGTCGGTAGTTCGGGTGGAATTGCAGGGGCATTATTAATCGGACTAACAATACAATATTATGAAAATAATGGGTTTCCTCTGATAATTATTGGAATATGCTTAATCTATCTTTTATTAAATCCGATTATTAAAAAAAACGATAATGGTGCAAAAAAACATAAATAAGAAAAACAGATTCATTTATATTAAAAAGATGATATTTTTACTTGAATATCATAGAAATTTTTCTCTTAATTTTGACTATCTTAGGTTATTATTCTAGTGACAATTTTTGAGTATTTACCCTTTTGACCGCATGAACGAAGGCGTAAGCCAAAACCCCGACAGCAAAATTACAGCATAATACCAAAACGATACTGAGACTTGGTGGTATATCCAAAATCAATGAGCAACCTAGCCCGATAATGGATCCAAATATACCAACTCCCCATCCAATCATTATTTGTTTTTTTATTGATTTAACAAATAAGATAATACTTAAAATAGGCAATACTAAGAACGAAAACACCAATAAAATACCAACCATTTTTACTGATGATGTAACAACACATCCGAATAACGTGTAAAATGCAAAATCAGAAAGCGTTGACCGTCCGTTAAGAAGCTTGGAATTGAACATAAAAAGTATTATTCCAATCACGGAATATAAACTAATAGCCAATATTAAATCTTGTGTCTGAATAAATAACAAATGTCCAGATAACATCGATTTAAAATTATGCCCTTCCATTCCAGTACTTGAAATTAATGCCGTTGCTCCAGAGGCTGCAAAAATATACATCACACCAATGACGGCTTCTTGCAAATTGGATTCTTTAAACAGAGGTTTAACAATAGATAAGATAAACGCCGCTATTACTGTAAATCCAAACCCCACCAAAAATAATTGGTAGGGGTTTTGAATATCGAAAAAATGGCCAACTAAGTAACCAAGTGCTGCCCATTGAGCTAATGCAAGATCAATGAATAAGATTCCGCGTTTTAATACAAATGCTCCGAAATAAACATGAATAAATACGAGAACTGCACACGCGATTAAGGGTAATAAAAGTAGGGATATCATTTGCTTATTTCCTCTACTAAATAGTCAAAAAGACCTATATACGACTTGATTCCTAAAGAGCCTACATTTATTGGAACAGAAACATATTTTGCATCAATTTTTTTAGAAAAGGATTCACCAACCTGCTTTGGATAAAAACTGGCGGCTAATACTAGCTTAGGTGACTGTATTTTCTTTAACGTTGTTTCCAAATTCATTAAATGTCTTGATGTTGGCGGGATTCCTGGAAGCGGCTCTAATTCCCCAATAGAGCGCAGCCCAAAAACGTCGAAAAAATACGACCATACTTTATGGTATGTGACTATTTGAAAATCTTTATAAGGGGCTATTTTTTCTTTCCATTCTTTAAGCTTGAGGTCAATTTTTCTTGAAAAAGAAATATAATTATCCGAATAAAACTGCTCATTTTGAGGGTCCATAATTACCAATCGGTCTTTTATTTCTCTTGCAATGATTTTGCCATTATTAGGATTCAGCCAGTAATGAGGGTTACCGGACTTGTGAACATCTCCCATGCTTCCATTAATGTGGGTCGTTGGAATTTCGCGTTTTTTGATTTCATGGGAACAATCTAAATATCCTTTTTTACCAAAGAAAATCTTATTATTTCTAGCCACCTGAATAAGCCCATCTATCCAAGAGTCTTGATCCATGCCTAATCGAATCAATAAATCAGCTTTTCGCATCATCATTACCATCGAGGGTTTTGGAGTAATGTGGTGTAAATTGCGACTTCCTTTTACCAAAGACTTAATCTCAACTTTGTCCCCGCCAATAGACTTTGCTATAGAAGCAAAGTCTTCGGTAATGGCTACAACTTTTAAAGGAGAGGCGTAGAGATTCGCTATTAAACAGGTCAAAATAAATAGGACACTTAGGAAGTGTTTAAATTTATTGTAATACATGTGAATGAGGGCCCATTCCAAAAATAAATTGGGCAGAAAGCGTATTATCAACATTTTCGCCTGTATTATATTGAATTTTGAATTTAGATGTATCCGTAAGTTGTCTCGTTAGTAATATAGACCATTGGTTTGTAACTAAGCCTTCGTCGCCATGCTTTCCTAAGAACCCATATCGAATACCTGTTTGATAATAGTCATTGAGCTTCATGAATCCACTTAAAAACCCACCAGATTGAGAGGCTCTTTCCTCTCCGTCATCACCATATAGTGCTTGATATAATTCTGATTGAAATTTTAGTTCTTGATTTGTACTAAGTTCATGGGTGTACGTAATATCCATTCCATAAATTGTTTGTTTATCGGTGTCTATTGCGGCGCCCACATTTCCTATTACATAACTAAATCCTACTTCGAGTTCTTTTGAATTATCAATTGTAAAACTGTTCCAAAGACGAGTATTAAAGATACGGTTTGAATACTCGATACTAGATTCTTCATGTTCTTCACCGATTTCCTCTTCATGAGAACTCGCCGTCCAATACCCCATTTCTAGTTGTGAAAAAAAATCAAAGGGCAATAGGTATGATAATTGGGCTCCTTCTGGAGAAAGACCTTCCTCTTCGCCTAAAAATTGTCGAATAACGATTGGCCTATTAACAAAGTCTCGTTGTTCTGGATGGAGAGGGTTTATTTTACCGACATTTAGTAATTTCTTACCTACTAAGGCCCCAATTCCAAGGTTGAGGTCGCTATCTGGAATGATTACGCCTAACAAATCTGAAAACGTAATATACCCTTCTTCTAGTTCAAAGTGTCTTTCACCACTGTCTTCTTTGTGAAGGGCGGCGAAGATGTCCGCTTTAACGGAAGGGTAAAGGTAATGTTGAAATGAAAACTCGATCTCTTTTACATCAAAGCTTGTTTCATTTTTGGTATGAGTCCCTAGAAAATTTCCTATTACCGAAATATTAGGTAGGTCTGTTGCCGTTTGTTTTGTTTGCGCTTGAACTGACCCAAATGAAATGGATAGCATTAAAAATGCCATAATACTTTTTTTCATGATTATTCTCCTGTATAGAACAAAATGCACATCGAAAATTGAGATGCGTTTTGTTATGTTGTTTTTTTAAATTTTTATGAAACGTTATACGAGGATTAAGGGAGGCGCTCTAGAATCGTTACTAAGTTTAGAATCGGTTTGAGTTATTTTCTCATCGAAACTATAAATAGATGAGTAAAGGATACTATCGGGCGTGAATGAAATAGCCGTAGTAAACGAAGCTATTGTTCCTTGGTGATGACAAACAGAACAGGTGCTGTGCTGATTGAGGCCCTCCTCAATATGAAAGTGAAAAATAGATAATAAGAATCCTGCCACCATAAATAAGAGTAGAAGGTTTCGTTTAAGTGCTGATTTTAAAGAAACTGAGTCTAAAATATGCATAATATGGAAGTATACATTAAAAAAAGGGATATTACTGGAAAAATAACCAAAACTAAAAAGGGATGTCCTTATTTTCTAAATATCTCAGGATAGTTATTCTGAGGTAACCGTTTTTACCCGGTTACCTCAAAAATATTGCTCCATTTAATGTTGAGAAAAGACTTGCTGACTAAAGCTTTCTTTCCTCGATCCAACTATAAATAACAGGAACCATTAACAACGTAAGAATAGCCACAAACATACCTCCAAACGAAGGAATTGCCATAGGAATCATAATATCAGCCCCGCGCCCCGACGACGTTAAAATTGGTAGTAGTGCGAGTATCGTTGTTGCGGTGGTCATTAAACACGGCCGAACCCTTCGATTACCTGCCTCTATAGCCGCCTCTCGTATATCTTTAATTGTTTTTGGCTTATGCCTTCGAAACGATTCCTTTAAGAAAGTTCCCATAATGACCCCATCATCAGATGCAATCCCGAAAAGAGCTAAGAAACCTACCCATACAGCAACACTCAAATTAATTTGATGGATTTGAAATAGATTTCTTAAAAAATCGCCAAAGAATGGCACGTTCAAGAACCATGATTGCCCATACAACCAAATCATTATAAAACCACCCGACCAAGCTAAAAATATACCTGAGAATACAAGACTGGTTAAAGCAATCGACTTAAAGTGTAGATACAAAACCATAAAAATTAAAAACAAGGCTACCGGAAGCACAATTTTAAGCGTTCGCTCACTTCTAATCAGATTTTCATAGTTGCCAGTAAACGCATAACTGACCCCATTTGGAACACGGAGTTCACCTGACTCTATTTTTTCGTTAAGCAACTCTTGGACCTGGTTAATCGTATCCATTTCTGCCACATTTGATTTTTTGTCAAAAAGAACATACGATGTTAAAAATGTATCTTCGCTCTTAATGACTTGAGGTCCTTTTACAAATTTAATTTCTGCCAATTGCGTTAATGGAATTTGAACACCTTGTCGTGAATCAATCAGTATTTGACCTAAGGACTCCAAATTATCCCTTAATTCTCTTTGGTACCGAATTCGAATTGGATAACGTTCTCTTCCTTCTATTGTATGGGTAATAATTCGGCCCCCAACTGCCATTGAAATAGCAGTTTGGACGTTGTTAAGCATAATGCCATACCTCGCTACCTTTTCTCGATCAATATGAATTTCGTAATATGGTTTCCCAACAACTCTATCTGCAAATACCGCCGATGCTTCAACAAAAGATGCTTCTTTAATAGCTTTTTCTAGCTCCATTCCAAATGCCTCAATTGTCTGAAGATCGGGACCTTTAACTTTGATGGCCATTGGCGATCTAACACCACTTTGCAGCATAATAAGTCGTGCTTCAATAGGTTGTAGTTTTGGTGCAGACGTTGTGCCAGGAACCTGGCCTGCTTTTTGTATTACATCCCAAATATCATTAGGTGATTTTATACCTGGCCAATACGCTCTCTCAGGATTTAATTTTACATCCAGTTCAGGTCGCCATTGCCGAAATGGTTTTCCACGTTTATCGGAAATTAGCTCATTATTTTTATCTCGCCCAAATGTTCCTTTTACCAGATAAGGCTTTCCATCTGGAGCCAAAATAGAATCACCGTTACGATTTCTAAAATAGTCATTTTCTTTTTTTGTATAACTGAACCTTAGTCGGGTTCCTTGTTCGTCTACAATATATTCTGATTTATAATTGATAATAGTCTCAATCATAGAAATAGGTGCTGGATCTAAAGCAGAATCCACGCGTCCTAATTTTCCTACAGCAGAGTCGACTTCAGGAATTCCGGCAAATGCCATATCCTGTTTTTGAAGGACATCTGTAGTTTCGGTAATCGACGCATGCGTCATTGTCGTTGGCATATAGAGAAAAGATCCTTCATCAAGTGATGGCATAAACTCTTTACCCAAGCTTGACCATGCCAGTACCCCTAAAATAATTATACTTATAGGAATAGCTAGAAATTTTTTCTTATTGTCTAAACACCACATTAATAGACGTGAATAATAGTGTTGAAATACCAATATACTGCCTAAAACACTGCCTATCATTAAAGCAACAAAACAAACATTTAAGATTACGCCCTTTTCGGGACCCAAGGGTAACCATGTTCTAGCTAAAAGTATGACAACGATGCCAACTAAAAAACGATTTATCCATGTCGAATAAGAGCCTATTTTTTCAAATAAAGGATATTTTTTTAGTTTGAATTTGGACCCAAAATTTTTGGACCCAAAAAGTACGTGCGCCATAGGGGGTAAAACCAACACGGCAATAATGATTGAACTCAATAGTGCAAACGTCTTTGTAAAAGCCAAAGGTTTAAACAGCTTTCCTTCGGCACCTACCATTGTAAAAACAGGAATAAAACTAATAATTGTAGTTGCTACTGCCGTTGCAATCGCAGACCCAACTTCATTAGCAGCTTCATAAATAACAACTAACGTTGATTCTTCAGGGCCAGCTTCCCCTAATCGCTTCATAATATTTTCTGTCATAACAATACCCATGTCTACGATGGTTCCAATAGCGATGGCGATTCCAGACAAAGCAACTATATTGGCATCCACCCCAAACTGTTTCATGGCAATGAAAACCATAAGAACAGTGAACGGTAACATCGCAGAAATTAACAGTGACGAACGAATATTCATAATTAAAAGTAGAACGACAATAATCGTGATCAAAATTTCTTCTGATAATGCTTTACTTAGGGTTCCTAATGTTTCGTTAATTAGTCCGGACCTATCATAAAAAGGAACAATTCTTAACTTTGATTTAGTCCCATCTCTTAATGTTTTTTCTGGTAACCCTGGCTCAATTTCTTTTATTTTTTGTTTTAAATTTTCGATGGTTTCAAGTGGATTAGCACCATACCTGGCAATGACCACGCCACCTACAGCTTCAGCCCCTTCTTTATCCAATACACCTCGTCTTAAAGCAGGTCCTTCTTGAACAGTTGCAACTTGTTTTACATAAATAGGTGTATTATCAATCGTTTTAATGACGGCGTTTTCAATATCTTTTATCGTCTTAATAAAGCCTATCCCGCGGATAATATATTCTGAACGATTAACTTCTATCGTTTTGGCCCCAATATCTTGATTAGACATTTTGACTGCCGTA
>JABIQV010000005.1 GCA_018699495.1 bacterium
TTTTACATATTTTTTCATCGTTTTTTGTTTTCTTGTTATTTCGACTCTTTAGATTTGGTAAAACAGGTGATTGGTTGAGTCTGATTTACGCTGTTCATCCAATGCATGTTGAATCAGTAACCTATATTTCAGGACGTGGAGATTGTTTGTATTTGTTTTTTTCGTTGTTGTTTCTTTTATCTTATTTTTTAGGGAGATTAAAAAATAAATGGTTTTATAGTGTTGCAATTATTAGTTTTAGTTTTGCGATCCTTTCTAAGGAGAATTCTGTTTTAGTTCCTTTTATCATATTGGCTTACGAATGTTCTAATTGGGTAATTGTAAAATTAAAGAAAAAGAGAAACCCTTCGAGTAAGGGTCAATCTGATGATGACGTATTTGGTGGGAAAGGCTCTATTGGCGAGATGACTATATTAGATAAGCCTGGAATCGTTGTTTTACTTATTTTGGTTTTAGTCTCGGCCATATATGGGATGTTCCGAGTGTATTCAGTCGCTAATGGGAATTCTGTCATGTTGTCACCAATTGCTGAGTTGAATTTCTATCAAAAATGCTTAACACTTACTTATTCGTTTACTACCTATTTTAAACTTTTATTTTTTCCTTATCCGTTGCATATGGAATACTTGTATGTAGTTAAATCCTTTTTTAATAGTTACGTTTTGATTTGGTTTCCCATTATTGTGTTGATATTTTTAGCTGTTTTAACAAAACTTGCTAAGTTTAGTCTTAATTCAATTCCTTTTATATGCTTTTGCTTGGCTTGGTTTTTTGTAGGCTTATTGCCTACCTTAAGTTTAGTAACTCCGATGGCTTCTACGTTAAGAGAACATTGGATTACGTTTCCTGCGTTGGGATTGTTTTGTTTAATAGCATTGCTTCTTCACAACCTTTTCGACAGGGAAATTTTAAATATTAGAATGTTTAGAAGGAGGGTTTTTAATCGAGAAATAGATTTTCTTACTATTGGTTGTGTCGTATTGATTGCATATTTTTCATTTTTTACGGTACTTCGAAATAAAGATTGGGAATCAGCAAAACGATTATTTAGCCATGATCTGAAGTATGAACCAAATTCTTTTGTTCTTTGGAATAATCTAGGCGTTGAATATTATCGGGATTTGCAATTTGAATTAGCAAAAGATGCATTTCAAAAATCAGTAGATACATCACCAAATAAAGCGTATGCAATTGCTCTTAATAATTTGGGAGGAGTTAACGAATA
Organism: bacterium; assembly: GCA_018699495.1. Lineage (GTDB taxonomy): Bacteria > Margulisbacteria > Marinamargulisbacteria > JABIPA01 > JABIPA01 > JABIPA01. The sequence goes on from JABIQV010000005.1 coordinate 1,226, forward strand.
TTTTGGAAATATAGATGAAGCTATTCATTATTATAAATTGGGAATTAAGCATGGTCTCTATAAATTGTCATACACGAATTTGGCATCGATTTATATAAGGCAGGGGCACTATCAATTGGCCATAGATCTTCTTATAGAGGCTGAAACGTCGTTTCCTTATGATTATGAATTAAACTATTTAATGAGCTTTTGTTATTTTCAAACTGGAAACTATACTTCTTTTCAGCATTATTTGAGGAGGGTTCCTCCTAACTATAAGAATGTAGGAGACTTAATTAAATCGCTTCAGTGACTACTGCAAAAAACGGTGATATAATAATTAGGTTTGAAAAAAAATTAAGAGGTGCTTTTTATGGCTTTAATCGACACAAATATTAACAATAAATCGCTTATTGATAGTTTAGGATTATCAAATAAAAATAAAGTTCATTATAACTTGAGTTATGACGAATTATATAAACACGAAACAGATCCCAGTTTAGAAGGGTATGAGCGCGGTCAAATAACAGAGCTTGGTGCTATTAATGTAGATACAGGTAAATTTACTGGGCGCTCTGCGAAAGATAAATATATTGTAAAAGACGCAAGGTCTGAGTCGACCGTTTGGTGGTCTGATGATGGGTCTGATAGTAAAGCTTTATCTCAAAGTTCTTGGGAAACCTTAAAAGGGTTGTCGATTACTCGGTTAAACCAAGCTGAAAAACTTTATGTTATTGATGGGTTTTGTGGAGCAAATGAAAATACACGAATGAGCGTTAGGCTTGTTACGGAAGTAGCATGGCAAGCTCACTTTTTTAAGAATATGTTTATTCGTCCTTCTGAGGAAGACTTGAAAAGTTTTACGCCTGATTGGACGATTTATAATGCATGTAAAACATCATGTGAAAACTTTAAGGAATTGGGACTTCGTTCTGAAACCTATGTGGCCTTCAATATTACTGAAAAGCAGACGGTGATTGGTAACACGTGGTATGGAGGAGAGATTAAAAAAGGTATTTTTTCTATTATGAATTACTTTTTACCTTTAAAAGGTATTGGAGCTCTTCATTGTTCAGCTAATATGGCGAAAAATGGTGAGACAGCTTTGTTTTTTGGATTGTCTGGAACTGGCAAAACAACATTATCAGCGGACCCTAAGCGTATGTTGATAGGGGACGACGAACATGGTTGGGATAATGACGGTGTTTTTAATTTTGAAGGTGGTTGTTATGCGAAAACTATTGATTTAACAAAAGAAAAAGAGCCTGATATCTATGATGCAATTCGCAAGGATGCATTATTAGAAAATGTTGAAGTTTCTGAATCTGGAGTTTTAGATTTTGAATCAGACAAAAAAACTGAAAATACGCGCGTTTCATATCCTATTTATCATATTGATAATATTGTTAAGCCTAGTTCAAAAGGAAGTCATCCGAATAAAGTGATCTTTTTAACATGTGATGCCTACGGTGTTCTTCCTCCTGTTTCTAAATTGGATAATGAGCAAGCTATGTACCAATACTTAAGTGGATATACTGCGAAAGTAGCGGGGACTGAGTTAGGTGTGACAGAGCCAACCGCTACTTTTTCGGCTTGTTTTGGACAACCGTTTTTGACGCTTCACCCAACTCAGTATGCTGATATTTTGGGAGAGAAGATGCGTGAACATGGGTCTCAAGCTTATTTAGTTAATACTGGATGGAGTGGTGGACGTTACGGAGAAGGAAGTCGTATTAAGTTGAAATATACGCGGGCTATTATTGATGCTATTTTGGACGGGTCTATTGAAAACTGTGAGTCTAAATCCATGCCACTTTTTGGATTTGATATTCCTACTGAAATTGAAGGTGTTGATTCTGCTATATTGGACCCACGTAACACGTGGAAAGATAAAGAAGATTATGATAAAACGTCTGCCAATCTTGCAGGTCAGTTTGTTAAGAATTTTAAGAAATTTGAAAATAATGATAGAGGAAAGCAACTCTCTAAATCTGGGCCTGCTTTATAGTTAGCCTAATTTAAAATGACTGCTTTCAGATTTGTATATCTATACACGGAATAGCAATCTGAAAGTAGTCATTTCGATTTATGCTGGATATAAATTTTTTATTTGTTGTCTATTAAATATAATGAAAGCCTGTCATTGAAGACAGGCTTTTGTGGTTTATGGGGATTATACTGTAATACTTTGTTGGCTTTGATGAATTGGGAATGTGAAATTTAAATTTTTTTTACAAGAAGTCAGAATTGAAATGTTTTTTAATGTTTGAAATATAAGATGCAGAAGCGAGTTTGAATGTATCTGCGTTATCAATAATTCCTTTGGACTCTAAGAGAGAAAGTACGTTGTTTTTTGGTGCGTTTTCAATTGTGTATGCATCTTCTAAATGTTCGTTTGATAAGTATCCAGAAACGTGTTGAAGTTCCTCGTAGTCAAACTGTGTTATATCATTGTTATTCCATTCGTCGGTGGAACCATGATCGGTGTGTATAATGTTATGTATCAATCCACTAGTTTTTTCATAAATAATTGCATTTTTTGATTCCAAGTCGGAACCAACGTTTTTAATTTTTTGGTCTATTTTATTTATTAAATTTTCAGATAATATGGAATGGTTTTTTGACCATGCGTTGTCTATAAATGTGTAGGTATTTTTCTCTGTTTCTGTTTCTTCGTAGAATTCAATATAGTCTCTATGAATTTTCAGACAATAAAATTTAAGTGTAGGCGTATTTGATTCCTTACAATTTGTAATTACGTAATATCGACTGAATTCTCCATATTTTAAATTGGAAAATAAAGACAAGGTCAGATTATTAAGATTGAGCATCTACATAGATTGTAGCAAAATATAATTTGAACTCAAAATGGAAAATATATTTTTATTTTTTTAGGTATGAATTAGAACCCATTTCGTTTCCGAATAAATTCTTTTTCATTTTTGGAGGTGAGAAACCTGTTTGTTGTTTTTTGATTTTTCAGAGTATCTGTTTTTTTTGTGGAGTAGTTGTGGCCAGGATATATAATTGTTGATTCTGGGAGACGAAGTAGAACATTAAAAAGCGTATTATACATGGCATTTATATTACTACTGGGTAAGTCACATTGACCACATCCATCTATAAATAGAGCATCTCCGGAAATGAGGTGTGGACGTGAGTAATACGCTATATGGTCGGAAGAATGTCCAGGAGTCGATAGAACGTTTATGGTTTGATTTCCTAGTTTGATAGTATCGGTGGCGTTTACTTGGATAATGGTAGACGATGAAGGGTAGTCAAATTTTATTTGGCCTGTTGAGCAATATACTGGACAATTTTTGTAGTTTAAAATTGGTTCTAGGGCATTTGTATGATCGTGATGGCCATGTGTTACTAATATTCCAGATAGATTTAAATTATATTTCTCAATTGTTCGTGTATATTTCTCAGAATCCCAAGCTGGGTCTACGATCATACAATCATTTGTTTCTTCGCATTGGATGATATATGCAAAATTATCCATCGGACCAAGTTCAAATTGGATAATTTTTAATTGTTTAGGTTTCATTGTCTTTTTTCAATTACGTACATGCCTTTTTTATAGAATAAATTTGGGAGAAAAGAATTAGGTATTATACTTGAATCAGGGTTTAATTCCTTTACAATTGAAATATTTAAATTTTCGCAGAGCTTTTTAAATTCAACAACTGTAACGACTCTAATATTTGGTGTGTCGTCCCAGCTATAGGGAAGTGTTTTTGTTTTTGGCGTTTGTCCAAATAAAAGTTGGCATCGAATTTTCCAGTATGCAAAATTTGGAAACAGGACGATTCCTTGCTTTCCTACTCTTAGCATTTCAGATAAAACTAGTTTGGGATTTTTGACTTGTTGAATGGTTTGGCTAAGGATGACATAGTCGTATGCCTTGTCTGCGATGTCAGCTAGGCCTTCGTTTATGTCTGCTTGAAAAACAGAGATACCTTTTTCTATGCATGATAAGATATGTTTGAATTCGATTTCGATTCCATAGCCTTGGATATTTTTTTTCTTTTTTAACATATTTAGTAAACTTCCTGTGCCACAACCAAGATCTAACACGCGCGAGTTTGGTCTTATGTGGTTAGAGATATGTTTAAAATCGTTTGACATTTGATTCATGAGTTTTTTCCAATTTTATTTTGTTCAAGGTAGTTAGACACTATATCTTTAAGATCTTGGTTTTCTAGTAAAAAGGCGTCATGCCCAAATTTTGAATTCAGTTCGCAATAGGTTACTTCTTTATTCAGTTTAATTAGTGTTTTAACGATTGCTTTACTTTGAGCACTTGGATAAAGCCAGTCTGAGTCGATGGCTATGACTAAAAATTTTGCAGATACGGATTCAAAGGCTTTTAAAAGAGAGCCATGCTTTTTTGAAAGGTCAAAGTAGCTTAGTGCTTTGGTTATATATAAATATGTGTGTGCATCAAATCTGGTTGCAAATTTGTCTCCTTGATATTTTAAGTAACTCTCTATTTGAAAATCGGTGTCAAAGTCGTATCCATAGTCAGTCTTTTTTTGTAGGCGTCTGCCAAATTTTTTATTCATAGAGTCAGTCGATACATATGTGATATGTCCGATCATTCGAGCGATTGGAAGTCCATTCTTTTCGTCTTTTAGTATGGCATGACGTCCTACGGCATCAAATGCAATGGCTTGAGGAGACAGTTGGTGTGTGGAGGCAATTGGGATACATGACTCTACCATCTCTGGAAATTGAATGGCCCATTCCATTGCTTGCATTCCACCCATTGACCCACCAATAATCATTTTAAGTTTTTTTATTTCTAACGAGGAAATTAATTCTTTTTGAGCGTTAACCATGTCACTAATGGTAAGAATAGGAAAATCGAGTCCGTAGGGTTTATTTGTTTTTGGATTAATCGAACTAGGCCCTGTAGATCCCTTACAGCCACCAAGAACGTTACTACAGATTACAAAATATTTGTTTGTATCAATGGCTTTGTTTGGACCGATGAGCCAATTCCACCATCCTACGTTTTCGGGATCATCTTTATAGAGTCCTGCAGCATGGGAATCTCCGGATAACGCATGACAAATTAGTATGGTATTTGATTTTTTTTCGTTTAATGTTCCATAGGTCTCATACGCAATTTCAATCGGACCCAACGTTTTTCCACATTCTAGGAGTAATGGCTTGTCTTTGGAAAATAGCGTCATTTTTAGAAGGTGTATTGGAGGTAATTTATTTTTCATGAAACCATTCCGTTATGTCTTTAATTGTAGGTACAAAATTTGGTGGGTAGGCATGGATAATGGTTGAAGATGTTTTTAAATAAGTTCTTATACCATTTTGATCAAGTTGTTTTTTTCCGTAGATTAGTGATTTTTGAGTCAAGTCGTTATTTCCTGTTATAAAATAGAAGTTAGATAAATCATAATTGCTATTGTCTATTTCATTTTCGATTCCTTTATTGAAAAAACCAAATATACAAATTATGTTTTTAAATGTTTCTGGATAGAGAATACCTGTTTCAATTGCAAAGTTTCCACCTCTAGAAAACCCTGCAAGTACACTTTTTGATTCGTCTATTTTATATTTTTTTTTCATTGTATTAAAAAGATCAACGAATATTTTACGGTCGTCTATTGGTGTTCTCGTGTAGCCTTGGTTGAAATCACTTCCTTTTGGACAAAGTAGGATTGCATTTAAATCGTCTGCTACGGGTTTCCATTTTTCAAATGCAGAATTTGACGTTTGAGCCATTCCATGGAGGGCGATAATTAAGGGATATTTTTTTTCCGGAGAGAAATTTTTTGGCAAATATTCTATTGCTTCTGCCTTGTTTTCGAAAATTAACGTAGTTTTTTGTTGTGCATTAAGCGGCGTCATTAATAGATAAAATGCGAAAACAAAAATTAGGTACGGAAATTTAGTTGAGGTATCGAGTGACGTGGCCTTATAGAAGATCCTTAATATGTCCATGTATATTCCCGTTCTTCAGGGTCAAATATTAGTAATTTCAATACGTTTGGAGATACGGATGATTGGGAATCTGTTTCAAAAGTGGGTGGTATTGGACTAAAAAAAAGAGTTCCTTTTACGTGGTACTTTGACTGTTGGTAGGGTTTCCACTTTGTCGGTTTAATAAGGTCTGAGTTAATTATTCCAAAGCTTGTTTCTGATAAATCTTGGTCGATTATTTCCGTGTTTTCGAATGATTCGATGTCTATTTCAAATTTTATTATATGGGTTGATTTTATTTTTTTTATAGAAGGCGTAATTTCTATTTTTATTTTATTCTGGATTTGTGTTTTATTTATAAGTGTAGTGAATGGTGTTTTTATTTCAGAAGGGTAAATTACAAACAGTCCTATTGCTACTAGTATGAGAAAAATTACTAGCGACGTTTTTTTTAAATCCATTTAATTGAACAACCCAATGAAGGGTATTGTTTTAATGCGATGCTTTCACCTTCAATTAAGTTTAAAGCGGCAATTTTAAAGTCTTGTTGGTGTACGTTTTTTTCGTCTTTCCAATTGTCATCAAATCGGCCGTGGTAAACAAGATTCATCGTGTCGTCCAATAAAAATATATCTGGTGTACATTGGGCTTGGTATTGCTTCGCTGTGTTTTGAGATTTATCGATTAAATATGGAAATGGAATCTCCCATTCCTGGACTTTTTCTTTCATTTTTTCAGCTGAATCATCTGGGTACAAAGGATTAATATTTGAATTTATTGCAACAAAACCAATTCCGTTTTTATAAAGTTCTAAATATGATCGAATAATTCTTGGCCATATTGCTTTTGCATACGGGCAGTGATTACAGGTGAAAAATACAGCGAGTCCCTTAGATTGTAGAAGGGCTTTAGATGTAAACATTTTTCCATCGGGGTCATCAAGATTAAAGTCTGGCATTCGTGTGTTTATTTTAATGTCTATTGATTCTACTAATGCCATTTTCTGAGCTCCTATGTATTCTTTTTTAAAAAAATTATATTATTTCAAGAAATTTTAACATATTTTGTACTGAAATAAATTTTTCTCTTGGCTTGCCTTTTTTTGAACCTTCACGTTTTTCGTGTAAATCTAGTTTTTTCCAGTCATTAAAAGTGACTTTTTGTTTAATTGTTGAGGCAATGAACTGTTCGAGTCCCCTGTTTTTAGATCGAGTCAATTTGTTTAGATCCTCTGAAAATGCGTTGACGGACTCAGATGCACATCGTTTATTAGAGCCTATTACACCCGATGGACCTCGTTTAATCCATCCTGCCACGTATAGACCCTTTTCAGCTTTGTTGTGGCTATTCGTCACTCTTCCTAATGTATTTGGTATTATTCCTTTTTTTTCATCAAAGGGGATGGTATCAATTTTACTACCTAGATAACCGATGCTTCTAAATACGATGTTTGTTGAGATGGTTTCTTTTTTTGAAGTTAAAACGGCTTTTCTGTCACTTGCAGGACCTGTCATTTGGTTGACCGAAAACTCAATCGAGTCAATTTTTTCTATTCCTTTGAATTCTATTGGGCTTAAATGAAAATGGATATTTATGGTTTTTGTTTTGGGGGAGGTTTTATTATTTATTTCTAGGGAATAATTCTTTAAAAGTTCGATGTTTTTCAGGTTTTTTTTTGTATTTGAAGTAGTAAGATAATCAATAACGCTTTTTTCAATATTTAAATCATTTGGATCCACGATTACTTTTGCATTTTTAAGGTGTGAAAATTCATTGAACTCGTTTGGAGTAAATTTAGATTGAGCGGGACCTCTTCTTCCTACAATATGGATGGTTTGGATGTTACTTTTCTTTAGTTTGTTTAGAATAGATTCTGGTATTTCCGAATTCGAAAGTTCGTCGGGTGTTTTTGCTAGAATTCTAGCGATATCTAAGGCAACGTTTCCTTGACCAATGATGACGGCGGATTTCCCAGATAGATCGAAGGATTCGTTTACGAAGTCTGGATGACCGTTATACCAAGCGACAAACGACGCAGCCGTGTGGCTATTTTTTAAATTTTCGCCGGGAATATTTAAATCTCTACTATGGTTAGCGCCGGTAGTAATAAATGTTGCATCTACATAACGTCTGATGGCACCGATTTTGACATCTTTTTCTATTTCACAGTTGCCAATAAAATGGAATGATTGTGACTTGTACGCGATTTTTTCAAAATAGGATTCTAGATTTTTCATTTTGAAATGGTCAGGTGCAACGCCACCTCTTAATAGACCATAAGGGGTAGGTAGTTTTTCGAACATAAATATTTCTAGAGGGATATTAAGTTTAAGAAGGGCATCAACAACATAAAACCCGCTAGGGCCTGCTCCGATAATTGCAATTTTATATGGAGTATCATTTATTTGGTCATTCATATTTTTTGAAAACCTTTCTTACATAAGTGATAGTTGAACAATCTTATATACATTCAAAATATTTGGGAACAATGGTGAGCGACTTACCTTAAAAAATTATTGCTTAGCATGATACCAACGTTTTTAAGTGATAGTCTCTTATTCTCGTTTCTATATTTTTTTATCTTGAATTCTTTTTTAAATAGTAGCTTAGTTTTTATGTTTGGACTAGGTTTTTGAGTAGTTTATGGCTCAAGTTTAATGTTTTCGAGGAGTCTTTTTTTTGAACGATAGAGTGGAGAGTTTTTTGGTATGGAGGGTGGTGGTGTTTCTGTTTTGAGGCGTTCAATAAAATCAAATCCAACCCCTGACGCGGGTTTTAGAGAGTCCCAATTTGTTAAAGGTATAGATGCGTGATTGAATGGACAGACTTCTTGGCATATATCACAACCAAAAACCCAACCATTATATGTTTTGAATTCTTCATTTTTTAATGGAGTTTTATGTTCGATTGTTTTGTAACTGATACAGTTTTTGACAATCATTTTCCCGTCTGACGTTAATGCATTTGTCGGGCATTGATCAATGCATTTTGTGCAGGATCCGCAGCTGCCTTTAAGTGGAGTGTCCACTGTAAGGTCGATATCTATAAACATAATAGCTATGAAGAAATATGAACCTAGCTTTGGTCGTATTATCATCGTATTTTTTCCTCTAAAACCGATTCCCGCTTGAATTGCTAAGCTTCTATCTGCAATTGGACGGCTATCTACGCCGTAATAGGTATTTATTTTTCGTTTCGATTTTACGAATTCGTCTAGTTTTTTAAGTTTGTCCATAATGACGTAGTGATAGTCTGTTCCAACAGCGTATCTGGAAATTTTGTAAGGTGTATCTAAAAATTTTTTTGACGTATTTTTATAGTTTTTAATTAAAACAATTGCCGTTTTTGCATTTTTTAGAAGAAGGGTGGGATTTTCTTTAAAGGGTAGGTGTCGCTTTAGATAGGACATATCTTCTATTTTATCATTTTGAATCCAATCTCTATATTCATTGAGTTTGTCGTTTAGAAAAGGTGATGTAAATTTGCATTCGTCAAACGTTAGAGTTTTGGTCGCGTATTCAATGATATTGTTTTTTAAAATTTGTGAAGGTATGTTCAAAATTAATTGTTGCTACGATCGATAGTGTGATCTTTTATTATTTGGGTTAGTGTCGCTATTTTTTGACCGTAATTAAGGTGCGATTTTTGTTCTATAATGAAGTTTGTTTTCATAGATTTTTCTAATAGTAAAACAATAGTAGATCCTAGATTGAACGTGCTTATCCATTCCCCTTTTTTAATGGATATAGGAGCCGAAAATGTTTTATTTGGAGATGTTTGTTTATCTGAGGATTGGTTAAAGGTTTTATCATATTCTAAGGAAATACTGGATACGTTCATCGCTGCAACTTTAACTAAAGCTATTTTTCCAAAAGGTGTTTGAATAAAGGTTGTTACTCGTTCATTTTTAATGTAAAGACCGTCTAGATTTTCAATATAAGGAGACCTTACGGGATATAGGGCGCCAGGTACGTAAGAATACCCTATAATTTCGCCATCGCAAGGACTAAAAATTCTATGACAATCTTTGGGCGATAAATAGACTGTTATAAATTGGCCGTCTTGAAAATGGGAGGAAAGATCGTGGCTAAGCAAATCGTTTACAGAAAAATTGATTCCTTTTGCTTGGATTAGCGTGTTGTTTTTAAAGTTATCAAAAATAAGAGTTTTGCCGTCAACAGGGCTGGTTAATGATGTGTCTAAAGGATCTATTGTTCGGCAGTCTTTTTTTAGCCCTCGGGTAAAGAATTTATTAATGCTTGTATAGGTGGATATTGGATTTTCTACTTCATTAAGATTGACACCAAATATTTTTGAAAATGTGTTTAGGATGAATGGTCTTAGGATTCTTGGAATGTAAAGGGTTGTTATTTTTTCAGTGAGTAGACAAATCCCTTTTGCAATGTTTGATTTATACATAGGGTATTAATATAGCTACCTAAAATTAAAATGTCCATTTTCATGTTTTTATTTTGGTATAAATATACATCGCATTCAAGTTTAAAAATGCATCGTTTGACTAGGACTATCTATAGGTATTTTTGAAAAGAATTTGAAAAAAAATAGAATTCCTATACCATCAATTTAGTATGTTGGAAAAAAATAAAGGAATTATCGGTCAGCTGAAAAATATTATAGACGATTATCATATTTTTGATACTGAATTTCCTAAGCAAATATCAAGAAATATCTTGAATAAATTTTTTTCTTTCTTGTTATCTATTATCATTGGGACAGGATTTTTTTTGGTATTATTTTTTGGTTTATATTCATCGTTTATGGATGTAAGTCAGTCGTATAGTTCACAAAATGGAAATAGCATGGATTTATCTGTTCATGTTTCTTTGGATGAAACTAGCAATGAACTTGAACGTGATCGGTCTGAGGAGACTTTCTATAATTTGGAAGCAGAAGCAGAAGCAGAAGCAGAAGCAGAAGAACGGACTATCTCTGACTTTAATTTGGAAGAACCTAAAGGTGGCCTTAAGGAGTCGGGATCCGGGTATGGTCATATTCAAAAAACTTATCGTAGGTTTAAGTCTTTAGATGAACGTGAAAATGTTAACCATATTTTGAATTCAACAAGTCATTCAACCCCTATATTTGATTTAAGAAAAGTATCGGGACGTAATGGGGACGTACCTAACTTATTAAAGGGAGTCGTAACTCATTATCCTGAATTTGAATATATTCAGAAAATTGAAGGCCAGGTTGTTCTGAAATTGGATATTAATGAAAATGGATATGTAGAGTCTTGGGAAGTACTTGAAGGAGATTTGAGGCAAGGGTTTGTGCAGGCTTCTATAGAAATGGTTCAAACGTGGCAATTTGAACCTTATTTGGTTCAGTCCGTTAATTCTGAGTTTAAGGGATCTAAGTTTATACTGATTAAGATGTTTCATTTTAAATTATGAAATTGTATTCGTTCGTTTAAATACTATAGGCATGAGATTAACAAAGTTGGTCATATATGGGGCAAGTGACGGGTAAAATGATTAACTTATTAAAGCGTATGAACTTACACTTTTTCAAGTCTCATTTCTTTAGAGTGGTACTCTCTATAAAAAAATACGTTCAAATGATATACGTTGGTTTCTTAACCTCTGAAAATAACACATTAAAATTTTAAACTCATTTGAGACCTTATATCCAGTGATTTCCCAGTTCCTTTATATTCTGAATTTGAGTCCCCAAAATAATGAATTAGTGAAGTATTAAAAACGAGTTCGTTAATCAACGTATAGCTCCATCCAATATTTATTAACCCGGATCCATCGGTAATGTTTTGAAGAACATTTGTAAATGTAGTACTGGAATGGTTGGGGAATTCCGAAAGTGTAATAAAGGCTGAATGATAGTGTTTAGCTAATTGATTTGGAACGTAAAGATTAGCTTTAATTATGGTGTCCATTAAGGACGCATCCGTCCAGTTTAGTGTTTCAAATCCATTTGTTTGATAATAGTGTTCGTATGTAAGTCGAACCCTATTTGCTCGTTCCCAATTGATTGTTTTGCTTAATTGCCCCATCCATTGATATTGCCTAGATTCAGGTTTATATTGAATAGTTGATTCGCTGATATAGGGTTCTTTTCCATTGAATATACTTAATTCGGTTAATAAATCGAATCCAAATATATAAGTCGACGCTTCTAATCCAAATCGACTTGGTTGATTATATTTTAGTAACGAGGATACGCCCACTTCAATATTTTTTAAAGCGACTTCATATTTTGAGACAAGACTGATGTCATTTATATCATCTGATTCCTGTGAATTTAAAAAGAAGTAAAGATTACGTTTAGTTCCATTTGGAATATGAACTTTTAGCCCATACACACCTTCTAGCGCTTGGTTTAGATTCAAAAAGTCTTTTTTGTCGACATTCACAAAATCAATTGGATTCCAAAAATATCCTTGTCCCCATTTTAGATATTGTTTTCCAACTCTAAAATAGGATGTGTAATCTAAATTGAAATCGATGAAATATTCTTTAATATTAACAATAAGTGATTGAGCTGTTGGAATGTCTGGATCATTTATTTGACCTAAATAGATATCAATATATCCTTTAATTCCTTTTTGGAAGCGAAGGTCTAAGAAAAAATCAGCGTCCGAATATAACTGAAGTTGGTTATTTGATACGGTACGTTCATATAGATTAGAATTTTTATTTATTTCGTAGAGACCGTACATATTAATTATTCCAGTAAAATTCACTGTATTAGTTTTATCTATTAATGATGTTTTTGAAGGTTTAATTACGTCTATGGTTGTATCTATAGAGTCATTTTCAAAAAGAGATCCTTTGAAATCAAAAAATGGTTCGTTTACTATATTTTCGTAAGAAAATATTGGCGAAAGGGTTAGAGTGGCTACAAGAAGAGATAGTGTAAAAAATTTTTTTAATGATTTCATTGTTGTCTTAGTTAGATAAATTTTCTAGGTAAGCTTTTGTAAATATGTGGTCGTCGATAGGACGAAACGTTATGTCTGTAATTTCCCAAACTGTTTTGTTTCCTTTTTCAAAATTATCCATCACCATTTGTTTTATGGCAATGAATTTATCATTAATTTTCGAATATTTAAGGAAATATTGAGTAGAAATAAGAGAATTTGAATATGACTTGTTTTGAATTTTTAGAGGGAGTAAATTGTCTTGTCTGACCCATATTGTTAAGTTTGGGTAAGCAACATTCGGGAGGTCGGAGACAACATCAATTTTGTATGCTGGAATATTGCCTAAATTTATTATTTGGATAATATCATTATCATTGGCATCTTTTTTTCCTTTGTATTGCAATTCGTATTTTGGCGTTTCAAAATCGCTTGTATTGGCATCTGAACCGGCAATGCTTTCATCTCTACTTATGTGTTGAAATGTTCGAGTATTTCTTCTGTACATCCAAAAATGCTCATCAGATTTTAGGTATCCATTTCCTTTTTCTGATTCTGGAGCAGTCATTACGATTAAAAATTTGTCTGTGGAATTTTTTGCAAAATAAATCGATTCCATTTGTTTAATTCCTTGCTCTATATCTTGTTGAAGAATTGCAACTTTTGCTGTGACATCTTTTTCTATCGTTTGTTGAGTATCTATTTGTTTTAGGATTTCGGTTATAGAAGGTTTTTGTTTAATAGAAGAGGCTGACAGTGAAGAGGTTATTAATAACCCCATTAAAAATATAGTTAACGCAGTTGTTCGATTGTTTTGTATTGAGCGGGTTGTTTTATAATTCATGAAATTGTCCTTTCTTAACGTCTTAGTGCTTCTGATGGGCTTAGTTTTGCCGCATTTCTACAAGGGAAATAAACTGTAATGAGTGTGAAGCCTAGAACTAGCAATAAATTTTTAATAATATGGGATAGTGTCGGTAAAAAATAAATACTGTTATCTACAAGTATCATATTTAAGGCATTGTCTGTAGTGAATTTTAATAATGAAAGACCTTTCATAACACCGAAAGAAATGACGATACCAATTAGTGAACTTACGGTTGCCAGGATTAACATTTCTAAAAGAAAAATCCATTGTAGGTGTATTTTTTTAAGACCTATTGCTCGTAAGGTTCCAATTTCTCTATATCGTTCTTGTATGGTCATTCTTAATGAGTTTAGGACTCCTATCATAATAATAAAGAAAAGAATGATTGATACAGAAAGCACGACTAAATTAAACATTTGTTCGAATTGAATGACATCTTTCGCTGTTTCATACATTGACGATACGTCCAAAGTTGGCTGAGCTCGTTTATTTTTCATGAGTGACTTTAATTTTTTATTGAACGATATTGTGTTTTCCGTTCGATTTGTTAGTGTCCATTCTGTATCTATTAGTTTTAGAATATTTGTATTTAAATTATTGGCAGTGAAATATTTTGTTAGGTTAATTCTGTTCTCAGGATAGTTCGTTTGGAATGTTTTAAAGAAAAGTCTGCTTGGCACAAATATGAGGTTTTTAGGGATATTAGAATATGCGCTTTTGACTGCATTTTTTAAAATTAAATCGGTGTTTGTTTTTGACTCTATTTTTTTGAACGTTATATGTGAAGACGTCGTTTGCAATGAATTTGACATGATAGGGACGTTTAGTAATTGGTTGTGTTTTTGAGTTATGGTTACATCTTTGCGATTGATTCCTAAGAACTCTTGTAACTTGTTTTGTGTAGGAATTATACCGATGGGTACGACTATTACATTTTTATTTCCTAATTTTGCTTGAACTCCAAATTTTCCGGGAGACAACTGTTTATGAATGTTATCTGCGGTTTCTTTTGCCTTTTTTGGGTTTTTTAGAAGTAATTTGAAGGCTCCAGATTCTTGGTTTTTATAGCCTAATAGTGTTTTTAATGTCGATGTTTTTGAAAAGATTGCATAATCCATAAACATATTTTTATTTTTTGTTATGATAGAGAGAATAAATGTTCCTGTATTTGTTTGCCCATTTACGTTTGTTGTTCGTATATTAACCGAATCACCGATAGATATATTCAGGGTTTCTGCTTTTTTCTCGGAAAGCATAATCGGGTTTTTTATAGATTCAAAGAGGTCATAACTTCCCTTTAATGGTTTATATAGTTGTTTAAAATCAGGATGTAAATTTGTATTTGTTATCCAGGCATAATCACCTTTTCCATTTCCAACGACTCTTACAAGGCTTCCTATGTCTTCTAATATCGATTGAATGTTTGGGTCGCTTTCTAGAATTATGGATTTGATTCTGTCTTTGTCTCTAAATATGGGAGAAATGATTCGGCCATTTTCAATTCCTTGGACTTTTACATGGCCGGTCATGTATATCACCATTTTGTTTAAAATATTATCGGAGATGCCATTTGAGAATGCATTCGCTAACATCATAATTGCTATACCAAAACTTATAGACCCACCGATCATTAGGTTTCTTCTTTTTTGGCGTAAAAAATTTCTAAAGCTAATTTTCAAAATAGTAAACATATTAGCTCCTTAATACTGAATCGAGAGGCGATATTTTTCTTGCCAAATAAATTGGATATATAGATGAAAGGCATACGATTAGGCCTAATTGAAGTACGCAAAGACTAACGCTTATTAAATCTAGACTGGGGGAGAATGTGTCGCCACCATATAGAATTTGTAGCATTTCATGGGTTGTCGATAAATTTAGAAGTCTACATCCAATGATTGTGATGGAACCTATAAGAATTCCTAATCCACCGAAAACAAAGGAAAGGAGTCCCGTTTCTGCTAAAAACATCGTTTGTATGAATCTTTTTTTTGTGCCGATTGCTCGCATCATTCCAATTTCAGGGATTCGTTCCATTGTTGCCATACTTAACGTGTTCATTATTATGATAATGGCGACGATGAAGATGAAAAGTACAAATAAAAAAAGTGCGCCTTTCATAAGCATCGCAATTTGACCGAACATTCCGATTGCTTCATTCCATGAAATGGCTTGTAATGGGATTTTTTTCTCTTTAAGTAACGTGTTTATTTTAGTAATTGTTTTATGTAAATTTAAGTCTTTTTTTAGTTTTACAAAGATAATATTATACGTTCCTAATTCTTCTGTCAGTGGTGAAGGGGCGATGTTTTTTATTTTTGTTAAATCGTTTTTAATTTCTGTAGTAGATTCATTAATTGTTTCAAATGAATCGTTAAATAATGTGTCTATAGATTCTAAATCAGAAGTCATTAAGTTTTTATTTTTTTTGCTTATATAAACGGTATTATTGGATGATTCAAAATAGCCCATACATTCTCTAAATGAACTCATATCTACAATACAATAAAAGCCCAGGATACTATTTAATTCTTTAAATTTTACGATTCCTATGACGTCCGTTAAGATATCTAGGCTCGCATTTTTACTGCTGAGCCCCATATATACAATCGAGTTTTTAATTTGTAAGGAGGTTCCATTTTTTTGTACTTTTTCGGGGGCAGTTGTTATGTCAAAAGGCGTATTTATGGGAACGGTCCATGAATCTGTAAAGTCAAAATACCAGTCTCTCATTCGTGTTGAGACAAGAACCCCCCGTTGATCTTTCTTAAGTAAGGACCCTTTTTCAATGATTAAATTATTATTAAAAAATTTCGAATATGATTCAATGTCGACGCCTAACAAATATTGGTCTAATGGATTACCGTTTTCGTTAAGGACCCAAACGTAGCCTGCTCCAGCAGGTAAAATTTTGTCTATTGAAGAGATGGTTAGGATTTTGGGTTTTAATTCGGAATAGTTAGTAATTGGTTTTAATGTATGTCCGGTCATACTCGCTAGAACTGTTTTTTCTATTTGTTTATCTGAAACGAGAACAAGATCTCCTGAAAAGTTGTTGACTATGTTTTCTTGCAGGCCTGTGTTCAGTCCATTTATGACGCCATTTCCTATTGTCATGATGAAGGTGCCTAAACATAATATTAATCCAATAACCAAGGATTTTCCTTTATGCCTAAATAGGTTTCTCCATGCGATTTTTAGTTCAATTGGCATCAATTTGGCCGTCTCGTATCGTGATGGACGAATCGGCATATTTAAGGATTTCTGGATCGTGTGTAGAGAATAAGAACGTTGTTTTTCTAGTTTTATTTAAATTTTTCATCAGTGTTAGAATGACAGATCCTGTTTCTGAGTCTAAATTTGCGGTTGGCTCGTCTGCAAGAACAATTTCTGGGTTAGTTACTAAGGCTCGGGCTATTGCTACTCTTTGACGTTGACCTCCAGAAAGTTCAGGAGGACGATGATTTTTTTGGTCTGTTATTTGGACTGCTTCCATCATATCCAATGCTTTCATTCTAATTTCTTTTTTGGAGTACTTATTCATTAAGAGCAGTGGAAATTCTATGTTTTCTAAAACGTTTAAAACAGGAATTAAGTGAAAGGATTGAAATATGAATCCAATGTTAAAAAGGCGAAGTTCGGTTAGTTGATTGTCTGTTAAGGAATCTATTTGATTACCGTGTATTTGAACCGATCCTGAATTTGATTTGTCGATACACCCTATTATATTTAGTAGTGTCGTTTTCCCACTTCCTGAAGGACCAACAATTGCAGAAAAGGACCCTTTTTCGATGGTTAAGTTAATGTTTTTTAGAGCATGAACAACAGTTGTACCTAAATAATAGTCTTTGTTTATATTTTTAAGTTCAACGATAGCCATTGTTGGTCTCCTCATTTAGCGATAACCCAATAATAATAGAGTAGAGGTGTGGATTTACGCGGTTACTTTTTTTAGTTTATGTAACACACCTATTTTATAGCTACTTTGGTAAATATTAAAGCTCGAGAATTTAGAATCAATAAACGGTTTGTATAAGTTAAACTAATATTTCATCTTTAATTGGGTGGGATGTTTGAACTTTTTCTAATGAAAGGTAAGGAATTATTTTACTTTGGATGCTTTCTCTTTCAATTTTTTCGATTATCATTGATTTTTTTCGTATTCCGTATGTGAACAGTATTTGAGGTGTGTTTGTTAATGAAAATTTTGTTTGTATGTCGGTGGATGAGTCTTTGTTAAGTAATGGAGCACCATAAAGGCAGGTAGCTATGTTTTGATCCGACAAATGAAGTAATATACTTTGTAGGTCTTGCCCCGTTTGAACTAAGCTTTTTATATCTGATTTAGAAGATAATATGATAATACCGTCAGCCGTTAAAATGTCCGGGTATTTTGTTTTTGCAATTAGTTTTCCTATTGATTGATTCGACGAAAGGATAGGAATCAAATTTGATGTAAAAACGGGGATATTTAGTGCTGAAATTGGAACTCCTTTTTTGGCTGATGAAAGAATAGATGGGAACATTTTATTTAATGTTTTTTTGAACAGTTTTTCATTAGAACTTGTATTCATTCCTTTTTTTGCGTGTTTTTCAATAAGTTTAAATGATGATTTTTCTTTTAAAATTTTAATTTCTGAGTCAATTTTTCTTCCAAAAATTATTTTTTCAGTACTTAATATGGGTTTCTCAATGACTTGTGGTAAATATTTATTTCTATAATTTTGTCTTTTTTTCATAAGTTGAATCAATTTGTTATAGCTGTGTTCATTTGTGACGTGTTGTGAATCCAGATTTACCGTTATTTTTGCAATGTTTGGGTACTGATTTTGATACTCTATCGTTATGAATCGTTTGCAGCTTGTTAGCAGCAGTATGACGTTTTGTATAAAGCACCCGATGCTTATTAATTGAAAAGAATTGCTTGGGTCAAGATCATTTAAATCTAATTTAGTGTCTGCACTTATTAAAATTGTATTGTCGTGAAAGGCTAATTTCCATGGTTGCGTATTGTAATAGGATGGCGATAAATTTGCGTATTCAAGCAGTTCGAATAAATTAAACATTGGTACTCCTTTTAGTCAATTTTTTTAACATATGATACATGGCAAGGTTGTGTCTTTAATTTTAGATGGGATATCTTTATCGTAATCAATATAATGTATTTCCATGGGAAATTTTTTGGATACGTATTTACTGTGACAAAAATAGTAAGGAAAGTGTTTTAAAAAATGTGTTTTTATTCCTGATGAATGAAAAAAGGCCTTTAAAACGGATCGTTTGCTACAAATCAATACAATTTTTTTTGAATCTGTTTTCTTAAATTTTAAAAATTGACTATTTAAGGTCGATTTAACTAAGTTAAGTCCTATTTGTCGAGAATTAATAAAGCTTTCGTTTACCACAAGTTTTGTTAACTCTCTGATTTCGAAATTAGAGGTGAGGTCGATTTTTTGGTTGATTTCTTCAAAACTTATATTTCCGTATTCTAAGGCATAGCTATTTTCTAGGTAAGCGCCAATAGACCCAATAACTTGTCCATTTGATTTTGCCATCAAAAGGTTGTCTGGGAACCGTTCGATGGGATCCTTTGAAATCGGAAGTTGGTTTATTAACGTCACTCCATATTTTTTATAATAAATGGAAGCCATTAACTCTTGGCAGCGTTTTCTTTCTGAGTCATTTTTAACAATTTCTAGCGTATGGCTAGACGCAAACTTGGTATTTGTATCGTTTAATTTTTTAATTAATGTTTTGCTAATCATAAAAACTGACAAACTTTCTCAACAGGTCGTTTTAGGGATGCAATGGGTTCTGTCTCTGAATAAAATAGTCGAAACAATAGAATGAGTCCGTTATCGGGCGAATGTGGAATAATAGATGTGAATTTTTTTTGTAGTAAAATTAACTCTTTTTTAAGCCAGTTAGGTAGTGTTTCCGGTTTCAGGTAAAGGCGAGTTAATAAATAGCAGATACTTGTCATCGGCTGTAAACTAAGACCTTCTTTACTTGCCGTTAACCATAGTTTTTCAAGAGCTTGCCCACCATGAAAGAAACTTAACGGGTTATTTTTGTCAGTTAGTATACATCCGATGGCCGGGCTTTTTTCGATTTGTTTTAAGGAAAAGTTTTCAATTCCTTTTCCACCGTTAACTTTTTTTAGAAGTTCGACGACGGACCAGTTTTTCGATAATTTTAACCCGGCCAAATCTAAGTTTGATAAATAGAGAGTCTCGATATCTATGCCATCTCTCGATTTACCAACTTCTTCTTCATTCCATCTAATTTCGTTGTACATTTCTTCGTGACATTGTTTGTGAAAGAATCTGCATTTTTCTGATTTAGCAAAAATAGTTGAAAGGTCAGAAATATCTGACGATGAGGTTTTAAATATTATATTTGTACCAGGTAGATGGTCACAGGCGGATGCAAGCTTTGAAAATGTAGCTGTTTGTATTTTCTGATTTAACGCTTTTTTACGATTTGTTTTTCGTTTAAATATTTCTTCAAATAAATCTGGCATTTCAGGCGTTAAGTCTAATTTTTTCGTTTGCTTGAAAATGGCGACACATGGAAATGCATCTGGATAAATTGTTTCAAAGGTCATTTCATTTTTTCTTGCAGCTATTAGAAAGTTTTCGGAGGCGGCACCAAGTGCGAGATGAGAGGCTAAGTAATTAACGTCTAAAAATATACCCGCTCTAGATTTATCAATAAAAAGAAAAACTAAGTTATCGTGAATGATCCATTTCCATGGCTGAATATTCCCTCCAGAGGGGGCTTGGTTTGCACAATTAATACAGTCTGATATTTTTGATTTTATAATTGGAACGGTTGTTGATATTTTTTGCTCAATTATTATATTTTTCGCATATTCGAGTTCAGGTTTATCAGTTAGGTTATCTTCAGATGGATTAGACTTGATTGGTGGGGTAAATGATTTTTCTGTTAAACGGGGCTGGTTTTTGTCTAATTCTTTATCTATATCAAAATAATAACGCCCAGATGGAGTAGGTGTAGATAATAGAAGTCTTCTTGATACGTGGGTAGTAATTCCCGCTCCATTAGAAACCGAAGATGCAAGTTGAGGCCAAGAATTTATGCTTTGTTCAATTTCTAGCATACTTGATTTTAATCGGTCAGAAGCGTCATTGATTCCAAGAATATCTAAAACTAAGGGGATTTTTTCTTCATTGCTTAGGTTTTTTAAATTGGTTTTAGTTTCTAAGTTAGTAAGCCCGTGAAATAAGGGTCGGTGGGGCTCTAAGTCGAATCGTTCGATATCTAAAAGTTCTCTGTCTGTTGTATGCATAATTACTGGAATATTTAAGGCTTTACATTTTTTTCTAATTTCTATTTTTGTTTCAAAACAGTCACATTCTTCTATGAGTAGGTCTAGTTGAGATGTTTTTGTAAGAAATTTGGAGTAGTTTTGGCTATCTACCCCTTTGTCGAAAATGGTTAGTTTTAAAAATGGGTCAATTTCAAGTATTTCTCGGGCCGTTAACACAGCTTTATTCATACCGATATTTTTTACGTTTGTTCTAATTCTATTTAAATTTGAGAGTTCAATTGAATCGAAGTCAGCGAGTCTGATTTCACCGCAAATTCGTTCTTGAGCGATGGTTAATGCGATTGCATGCCCTACGGAAAGTCCTATAATCCCTATTTTTTTAGCTTTTAACTCGAGTTGTTCTTCTTCTGAAATTTTGTACATATTTCTCGCGGTTCTCAATTTAACAAATTTATTTTCGTCTAGAAGATGTACGAGGTGATTGTTCCACGGATAAAACACCCAAACGCCAATATTATTTTTATTGGAGATGTCAAAATAGTTTTTTATGGAGTTTTGAATAATTTTATCGGATGTTTCGTTTGGAATGAGAAGTTTTGTGTATTCGACTAATTGACTATCAATTTCATCAAATATTTGAATGTTAGGGGCGGTTTTTAAAAGAGCGAGTTTATTAGCGTTTGTTGGATTAAGAGGGTCCAATATGTCTACTTGAAATGTGTGTCTTTCCATTCGTAAATTTGCCTTATTTTATTATTTGAAAGATATTTCAAATTTTGATTTATAATGCAACTAAATTAATAGGGAGCATTATAAAATTTTGTAATTGAATAAAACTTAATTATATTTTTAATTTTAAGGGAACGCCTTACTAAGATTATAAACTTTATTTAGATTAAATCAAGTGTTTTAAAAATGTGTTAGCAGGAATAAATTTATATGGTTTCTGAAATTGGAATGCAGTATAATTAGATTTGATACCAAGTTTCTTATTAGCAATAAAAATATAACATATGAATACAATTACAAATCTTTTGATGCTGTATGGTGGTATTTTATTAATAAATACTATTATTTCAATTTTCCTTTGGATAAATGATAAATCTAAAACAAGTTTTTATAAAATTATGTTTTATATTTGGTTTTCAAGCGTTGTCGCGTTTGTTTTTCAAGGAATATTACAGCAAAATGATCTTGCGATTGTTTCGGGGTTTTCATTTACCCTATTTACTGTTTTTTCGTTAGTTTTTTTATTTCAGGATATTTATTCCTTTCGAGTGCCTATCAAGAGGTTAGTCGGCTTTTTCGTATTGTCTTATGGAACAACGCTTTTCCTTTTGATAAATGGCGTTGAATTTGTTTATGCTGTTCTTCCCTTATCATTTAGTATAGCTTTACCGTTACTTGTTACGGCTTACCATGGTTTTTTTAAACAGTGGAATGACCTTACTTTTCCCGGAAAAGGGTATATATGGGTAGCTGTAATGTTCTCTATTCATATTTTAGATTTTCCGTTTCTTCGAAAGGTTGAATCGGCAGCTACTCTTGGTTTTTTAATTGCTATTCTCATTGTGTTTGGTTTTTCTATTTTTGCGCCTGCAATGGTAATAGAAATTCTTGCAAAACGACAAACTCGGATTGTCGCGGAAATTGATGTTGCGAAGAAAATTCAGACCGAAATTTTGCCTAAAGATCCGCATGTTCCAGGAATGGATCTTACTTGTTTTATGAGACCTGCGGATGAAGTGGGCGGCGATTATTACGATATATATTCTGTAGATGACAAGACGTGGTTGTTTCTAGGCGATGTTACCGGGCATGGACTTGGGTCTGGACTTGTTATGTTTATGGCTCAAAGTATTATTACGTCTATTTTAGAAACTAACCCGGCGATAACACCTATGGAATTGAATCTTTTGTTCAATCAAATATTGTTTAACAATTTGGAGCGACTGAATGAAAAACGCCCCATGGCATTAATATCGTTGTGTTTCGGAAAGGAGAATTCAGTATCTCTTAGTGGTAATCATGATCTCATTTTTGTATATCGCTATAAAACTAAATTGATAGAAAAATTAGCTCTTTATCAGTTCCCGATGGGGTTGGGGTTTACAGATATATTTGATAAATCTGACATTAAAAATGAATTATTAAGTTTGGAAGATGGCGATATTTTATTTTTGGGTACGGATGGTATTACAGAAGCGGCGAAGCATGGGGATGTTAATTTGGGAATGTTTGGTGAAGATCTTTTAGAAAAATGGTTAAAAGAAAACTGCGAAAAAACTGTTGATGAAATGAAAAAATCATTGTTAGAAACATTGGATGATTATACCTCTGGAAAATATTTTGATGATATTACGTTTGTAATTGCACGTTTAGATTCTAAAAAATTGGGTAAAATTATTTAAAGATGGATACCAGTGTATTTAAAATTAATCAGTTAAGCTCTGAACATTTATTTTCGGATTCTCAACAATCTTGGTTTTTTGGCAATTATATTACATTAGAAGAAGATGAAATAATATTTTCTGAATGTCATTTAAAATTTTTGCCACTTCATTTGATATCCAAATGGTCTAGATGTGGGTTGACTGCCGAATATCTATCAAAATATATAGCATTGAATTCAGAAAAAGGTAGTGAGGTCGAAAATGTTGCGGCTACAGTAATTAATGAATTGATAGAAAATGCAGTCAAGTTTTCATTTGATAAGTCGGAATCAATATTAGTCTCCATGTATCAAACGGGGACTGCTGTGTTAGTCAGAATAGAGAATGTAGCTGACTACGACTCAGTCAAAAAATTTGTAAAATTTTTGGAGGAAATTGACTTAACGGATATAGAAGAAACCATAGTTAAGCGAATCGAAAAGAGTGCAACGTCGGATGGAGATGTATCTGGGTTGGGGATTCTCTCTATTATTAATGATAGTGATGTTACGTTTGGAATAAAAATTTGTTCTGATTCTGTTGAAGATAAAACGTTTTCAGTGGATATAAAAATACTATTTAAAATTTAGGGAAGATGGAGAGTTTTGATGTTTAATAAAGATTATCAGATAGTGGATGCAAGTAATGGTGTTATTTGTTTAACCGGTGTTTTAAGGTTGCCCTCACCAGGTGCTTATGATGCTCCTTTTGCACCGATATATAAAAAAATTCAAAGCGAGGAGTTTTCCACTTTTGTTTTAGATGTAACAGATCTCGTTTTTTTAAATAGCGCAGGATTAACAGCTTTGGCACAGTTGATAATCTATTGTAGAGAACACACTATTCCTTTAACTTTGAAAGGAAAGAAAGGTGTTCCTTGGCATGAAAAAAGCATATCAAGGTCATTGGCTCGTTTATGGAAAGAAATGATTGTGGAGCTTGTTTAATAGACAGGTACTGGATGGTTTAAATGGAAGAAGTAGTATACGGATTATATAATGAATTAGATAAAGTTGGGGTTGGAAATTCTGAGATAACAATGGATTTTGTGATTCCTCTTGAGCTAATGTCTGAATGGGAACGGTGTGGATTAATATCCGATTACTTAGCTCGATATGAAGCTTTTACATTTGATGATCAGGAATTGGCAACACAAGTATTGTCGACGGTCATAAACGAACTTTTAGAAAATGCGGTTAAATTTTCTACGGATAAAAATAAAATAGTTAATATCACGATTAAGCATTTTGGAAGTTTTCTGTCAGTTGAAGCTGTAAATAATACGGATGAGAAACATGCTTTAAATTTGGAATCGTATATTACTAAGCTAAAAGAATCATCTCCGGAGGATTTTTTTTTCGCACAGATAGAGAAAAATGCCTTGGTTCAGAGTCACAATTTATCTGGATTGGGGTTGCTAACGTTGGTTAATGATTACGAAGCAAAGTTAGGAATAAAAATACAAAAAAAGATTAAAACGGGATACGATATTTTTACGATGGTTCTTTTTTTTACTAATAATTTTTCAAATTCTTAATGCATGATATTTTTTTTGTTTCTTTAGAAAGAAGATGTTTCGTTGATTGTTTTATTCTTTA
Source organism: bacterium (assembly GCA_018699495.1). Lineage (GTDB taxonomy): Bacteria > Margulisbacteria > Marinamargulisbacteria > JABIPA01 > JABIPA01 > JABIPA01. The sequence goes on from JABIQV010000005.1 coordinate 26,238, forward strand.
GGTGTAGTGGTTCTTGGTTATTTCGAATGATTGAAACATTTCCATTAAACCTGACATTTTTTTCGATGTACACGTCGCCTTCAATTTTAAGGCTTTTTACATGTTTTAGAGAAGGTGTTTCTAATACTCTGTTATCTAACTTTTCAATTGTTTCAAATTCTTTTCCAAGTGATATCGAAGGCAGGTTATTTACATCAACATATTTTGAAAATGTGTAAGAATTGTTTTCTTTAATTAAAAAATCAGATCGAAGAAGCATTAAATCGGATGTCTTTTTTACTGGTAAAAACCGTGTTCTAGGCACGACACAAGTTATTGCGGTATCAAATAAATTTATAGCCGCGCCCATAGCTGTTTCAAGTTGAACAATGTTGCGGTTGTTTACTGTTTTCGGGTTTGCAATTAAAGGGAGAAGAAAAGGGTTTTCTTTCATTTTATTTTTTAATTTCTTTAGATTTATCCATATATTATTTGTATTAAAAATTTTGAATTTTTGAATATTTTCAAACTCTGGAAGGTGGTTAGTTTCCACTTGTGCTCGTTCAAGGAGGGTTAATTTATTGTTAAGTCTAACCAATGTTCCTCCTTTGACATCTAATTTTGTTTTTTTCGTTGTTTCCATAAGAAAATCTATATTGTTTTCAGCCATGTAATTTGGGATAGATATATCTATAGTCGCGCCTATATTGTCGGAGTTAGAGATGAAAATATAGTCTTTGTCATCGTTTATCAGGTGATCAATCCATCCAGATTCATGTAAGGCTAAAAATACGTCGCCATGACCTGGAGGATTCCATTCTTGTTCTGGGTTAACGGTTGATATAAATGGGTCGTTGGATAGGGTATCTATTTTTGGAAATTGGTTTTGGATGATGGCATTGAATGGTTTGTTTTCTTTTTTAAAAAAATGTTCGGTTTGAGAATGTGTATTGAAGCTATTTAATAAGATGAGTGGCATATTTATTTTATAGGTTGATTCGAAAAATGAGAGTTGCTCCTGAATGATATTTAAGAAGTTTTTATTTTTGAATATGGGAACCAATGATTTTGGTCCTATACACCCCATAGATGTGCCTAAACCACCATTTAGTTTAAGCACTGCTATTTTTTTAAGAATAGACGTTGGAGATGTTGGTTTTTTTAAATCGTTATAATTTATTTCATCTGATTTGTTTAAGGGGTTTATTTTTGACCACTCTATTTTGGACGCCGGGTTAAACAGGTAGTGTAAATAGAGTAAAGAAAATGTTAACTTTGTCCCTTTTGATTGCTTTTTCAGGGTCATTTTTTTTAAAAATTTTGGAAGTTTTGTTTGAAACGTTTGATATATTTTTTCGAAGTTTTTATACGAACTATATGAGTGTACGTTTTGTGTTATTTTATTTATTTCAGAATTGTCAAAATATGGAGAAAAATTGTTTTTCATAGTTGATATTATAAAAATAACTGATAGGCTGGATTTTTTGATTCGTTTTTTGTGAAGAACCCGGTTGATTTAAGAAATATGTCGAACCTTTCAGAATCGATGTTCGGAACCTGAATACCAGCCAATACCCTTCCATAAGCAGCCCCATGGTTTCTGTAATGAAAAAGACTGATATTCCAATTATCTCCTAATTTTTTTAAAAATGTTAAAAGTGCACCTGGTCGTTCAGGAAATTGAAATCGATAAATTTGTTCGTCCGTCAAATTGCTTGTTTTACCACCAACCATATGCCTGATATGAATTTTTGCTAATTCATTATCAGATAAGTCTTGTGCTTTAAAATTTAATGAATCAAACAGTTTTATCAATTCTGCACGTTCGGATGGTCCATTTGTAAGTTCAATACCTACAAAAATATGGGCATTTTCAGAATCTGAATATCTGTAATTAAATTCAGTTATTGACCGGTTTCCAAGAGACTTGCAAAATTTGTTAAAACTACCTGCTTTTTCAGGAATTGTTACCGCGAATAAAGCTTCTTTGTTTTCTCCAATTTCGGTTCGTTCAGAGACATGTCGGAGTCGATCAAAATTTATGTTGGCTCCGGAATTGATAGCTACGTATGTCTGGTTTTTTTTAGAATGGGCATATTTTTTTAAGCCAGCTAGGGCTAAGGCCCCTGATGGCTCTGCAATTGAACGTGTATCATCAAATATATCCTTTATTGAGGCACATATTTCGTCAGTTGTGACTAGAATTACGTCATCAACGGTTTGGGTTATTATTTTGTAAGGTTCTTTCCCAATTTGTTTTACAGCGACGCCATCTGCAAATATTCCTACATGTTCAAGAATCTCTCTTTTTCCTGATTTTAATGAATTGTAGAGTGCTGGCGAATCTTCAGGTTCGACGCCAATAATTTTGATAGAAGGATCAACAAACTTTAGGTAGGCACTGATTCCAGCTATTAACCCACCCCCTCCGACTGGGATAAAAACTGCATCAATTTTTTCTTTTTTTTGGCGCATAATTTCCATTCCTATTGTGCCTTGCCCGGCGATTACCTCTTCGTCGTCATAGGGGTGAATAAATGTAATATTTTTTGTTTTTGCATAGTTCGAAGCAAATTCAAAAGACTCGTCATAGCTGTCTCCGTGTAGAATTACAGTCGAGCCTAATTCTTTAACTGCTGACACTTTAATTGACGGTGTTGTTTTTGGCATGATAATTGTTGCTTTTAAATTTAATGTCTTTGCAGATAGAGCAACCCCTTGCGCATGATTTCCGGCAGAAGCGGTTACGACTTCTTCAATTTTTTTAGTTTTTAAAATAGATGAAATCTTGTTGTAGGCGCCTCTTATTTTGAACGAAAATACGGGTTGAAGGTCTTCTCTTTTTAAATAAACAGTGTTGTTTGTATGTGAAGAAGCTAGAGATAGTTTTTGAAGAGGTGTTTCTGTAATGATCTCATATACGTAGGATCTTAGTATTTTTTCTACAATTTTATTTAGCATAGATTACACCTTATCAAGCGTATTATTTGTCGTCAAATAAATGTGTAAAAGAGGGGTCCTTTTTTAAAAAATTTAAAGTGAGTAATGGATATATCGTGTCAGGGGGTGATAGGTTTGGGAGGTTGTTTTTTTGTGTCGAAATTAGGTTGCTTAAGTCCTGCAATGTATCGATGTCAGATAATTTGGGGAGTATGTGAAGGGTTCTGTTATGGGAAAGAATTTTTTTTTTCGTTTCATTGAAAACGGATTCAGTACTCCAATTTATGTCGTTAAACATGTCATCAAAAAATGCCTTTTTGTTAAGTCCTATTAAATAGTAGCCACCATCAAAAGCGGGGCCAATGACCGTATCACTCCTCGTTAGATAGTCCATTGCTTTATGAATTAAAGAGCCAGAAATTTGCGGACAGTCTGTTCCAATAACTATTAGTTTAGAATAGCCATTTTTAAATTCTTGTTTACAGGCATGGATGAGTTTGTCACCAAGATTACCGGCGCATTGGAATTTAATTTTGAAAGAAGTACCTAGCCATTCTTTGTAGTCATTTAACGATTTGTTTTTTTTTGCATAGATGATTGGCTCAATTTTATTTATTGTTAACGTATTTAAAATATCGGAGGTGAATTTTTTGTAGATTGACGATGAAAATGTCATCGACGTTTCGTTTCCCAGTCTAGATTTGACGTCTCCGATAGTGGGGTATTTTAGGAAGACAATAAGTTTAGTCATTTGTTAAGTTTATTTTTCAATATTAAACTTTTCAAGTATTTTTTTGAACGTTAGGTCTGAATCATACGGCAGTAGTCACGTTATTTCTAATGATTTCTATTGAAGTGTTTATAGAATATAGTTTGGAAGTCTTTATCTTCGGTTTTTGAAGAAAGATGTGAAATTAATTCGCCTAATATTAAGCTCGCAGCCGAAGGTTCATGACTATATATATGTCCTGATTGGTTCGGTTTTTTAAATAATTTATTTTTTGATAGTAAGTTCTTTTTAATCATTGAGGCACCCCTTTTTTATCCCTAGTTACTTTTCTATATGTTAAATTTTTATTTTTTGTATAAATGAATCTCTTTTTGTTCTGTTTGTGTTGAACGATTGAATTTAAAGCTAATGGGTCTATGGCAATACATACGTAATTTATTTTTTTCTAAATCGTTAAATATCTGGATTATGTAGTGAATAAATAGAAGGTTATAGGTATCGTTCGATGATACGCCATCAAGTGTTAGTTTGTCTGTTTTAAAATTGTATAAAAATATGTGTTTTGCTTTTGCCGTGTCGACGCTTAGTCTCACGTCGTTTCTCGAGATCATCATATTAAAATTTATAGCATGATTTTTTTCTTCTTGTGTTATGAACAATTTATCTACTTTTCTACCAAACGAATCGTTAAAAATATCTTTTATTAGGGGTGATAAGTGTGTCGAATTGGTGGAATTTGTTAGAAGACCTTTTTGTAGCTCTTTTGTTTTAAAAATGTTAATATTTATTGCTAAATAATTTGTGTCATTTGGGTTCAATTTATGGTCCTTTTAGATTGATTTTATGCAAGTAGTCAAAGTTGCTATTACAATATGAATACCCAGTACGTTAATTGTTAAAACATGTTTTTTTTGGAGGATCTTCTTATGAGTAAAGAATTTGATTTGATTGTAATAGGTGGCGGGCCTGGTGGCTACGTTGGCGCAATTCGAGGTGCTCAATTGGGGCAGTCGGTTGCTATTGTTGAAAAAAGGAAAACATTGGGTGGAACGTGCCTTAATGTGGGATGTATCCCATCAAAGGCTTTATTAGATTCTAGCGAACATTATTTTCAGGCGAAAAATGATTTTAAGGTACACGGCCTTAATATCAAAGGATTAAGCATAGATTTTAAGCAGATGATTCAACGTAAAAATGATGTTGTTACGCAGACTACTGGTGGAATTGATTTTTTAATGAAGAAAAATAAAATTCAACGGTTTTATGGGGAAGGGTCTTTTGTGGATAGTACAACTATTCAAGTGAAAGAGGGCAAATCGATTGAAACGATAAAGGGCAAATCGATAGTGATAGCTACTGGGTCAGAAACGACGCCTCTTCCTCCAGTTCCTTTTGATGGGACGCAAATTATTTCATCCGATGAAGCACTCTCTTTATCTAAAATTCCTAAGTCTATGTCTATCGTAGGTGGTGGTGTGATTGGTGTTGAAATGGGGTCGATTTTTGCCAGATTAGGCACGAAAGTTACTATTGTTGAATTTATGGATAGATTAATTCCAACTATGGATAAACAGCTTGGTAAAACGTTAGAACGGTCTCTTAAAAAATATGGTATGACGTTTCATTTTAAAACTAAAGTCACTGGGGTTAAGAAGACAAAATCTTCTGTTGAACTAAATGCAGAAAATAAAAAAGGTGAATCTGTTTCTATTAAAAGTGATTTGGTTTTAGTGTCTATAGGGCGTCGTCCATTTACAGCAGGACTTGGATTAGACAAAATTTCTGTTTCCCTAGATGAAAGAGGACGCGTTCCTGTTGATTCTAATTATCAAACAACGACTGCGGGTGTTTATGCGATTGGGGATGTTATTGAAGGACCCATGTTAGCGCATAAAGCGTCAGAGGAAGCGGCTGTCTGTATTGAAAAAATTGCTGGGCAGAAGCCTCATTTAAATTATCACACAATTCCTGGAGTGGTTTATACATGGCCAGAGGTTGCATCGGTTGGCTATACAGAAGAACAGTTGGTAGAGAAGAAAATTGCGTTTAAGAAGGGTAGTTTTCCTTTTAAAGCAAGTGGACGGGCTAGAGCAGCTGAAGAATCAGAAGGTTTTGTAAAGGTTTTAGCAGATAAGGAAACCGATGAAGTTTTAGGTGTTCATATGATAGGGCCTAGAGTTTCCGATATGATTGGAGAAGGAGTTTTGGCTATTGAATATCGAGCGTCAGCCGAAGATCTTGGAAGTATTGTTCATGCGCACCCTACGTTTTCTGAGGCGTTAAAAGAAGCTGGGTTGGGAGCTACATCTAATAGGTCTATTCATATTTAGGAAAGCGCGTTGTTTTTAAGTTGTTGATAAAGTGTAGTGCAATTTAACTTACCGTGTTAAATGGAGGAACACTTTTTTGATGCCTTAAAAAGGTGGGCGTTTCATTAATTTAAAGGTAGGGGAAATATGAGAAAATTTCTTAAGTTTGGGCTAATTTTTTTTTTAGTTTTGGTTGTTGGTTTAGTTTTAAAAATGGGATGGGTGTCTCATCTTTCACTTGATTCTATAAAAGCAAATCAATCTCAGTTGAGTTCTTTTTATACTGACCATCAGTTTCTATTTATTTTTGTTTATATGATGGTTTATATTATGTCGGCAGCGTTATCCTTGCCTGGAGCTACTGTTCTTAGTTTGTTAGGAGGGGCATTGTTTGGCGCACTACTTGGCTCAGTTATTGTTATATTTAGTGCGACAGTTGGTGCGTCCTTGGCTTTTTTAAGTGCACGGTTTATTTTTAGGGATTTTTTAGAAGAAAAATATAAATCTACTTTATATACATTTAATGAAAAATTAAAAGATAACGATTTTCAGTATTTACTTTTTTTAAGACTAGTTCCAGCTTTTCCCTTTTTTCTTATTAATTTGGTTATGGGCTTAACTCGTATGAGATTGAGAACATTTTTTTTAGGGAGCGCCATTGGAATGTTTCCTGGCTCTTTTGTTTTTTGTAATGCAGGGAAACAGTTGAGTTCTATATCGTCATTTAATGACTTTGTCTCAGTTCAATTGTTGATTGCGTTTTCACTTCTTGGATGTTTAGCATTAGCTCCTTCGGTGTATACTAAACTTAAGTCGAAATGATTGTGAAAAAAGATATGGTAGGTTAAGATAAATTTATGTCAATCCAAAATTTAGGACAGCCTTTAGCTAACAACAGTAGTGGACCTTTACATAATGCCGGTGAAGTTGGTTCTGTTTTATTAAACTTTAATAAGAAAAAGGTTAGAGTTGAAAAAGGCGGGGTTAAGGAAATGGCGAGAGGCTTGGCAAAGATTATGAAAGACCTTGGGGAAACTAATGATGAAGAAAGTTTTGCAGAAGATATTACTGAAGATCTCATGGAAGCGTTTAAGAAAGTAGAAGAACGCCAAAAAAAGAAAAAGAAAAAAAGATAATTATCTTTTTTGGAGTTGTGACTGAATGCAGCGAAGAAATGATAATATTAGCTCCGGAAGCCTTCCAAATCTATCCTCCATTTCATTAAATAAATCTTCAATTTCATCTCTGTATTTAAATGATAATAGCCGCTGGTAAATGGATAAACGCTCGTTTTCGCATGGAATATAATTTGTAGGAAAATAGGTCATAATATCTGCAGCAAATCGAACGGGTCTTTTCTTCACTTCTTTTTTTGAATGTGTAATATTTTCAACAGCGGTTTCTAATAGCTTGCAATAAAGTTCGAATCCAATTGAAGTCATATGACCATGTTGTTTATTTCCTAACAGTGTTCCTGAACCACGTATTTCTAAATCTTTAAGTGCTAATTGATAACCTGATCCTAGTGCAGCATAAGCTTGAATCGCAGTTAACCTATTTTTTCCTTTATCTGTAATTTTTTCTGGGTTGAAAAGTAAATATGCAAAGCTTTGTCTGTTTGATCTACCGACTCGTCCTCTAAGTTGATGTATTTGAGAAAGACCAAGGTACTCTGTTTTTTCTACGATGATTGTATTTGCGTTAGGTAAATCAATACCTGATTCTATGATTGTAGAACAAAGAAGTATGTTTGTTTTTCCGGTTTTAAAATCAGTAAATATTTGTTTTAGATCTTTTTCATTCATTTGTCCGTGCGCCATTTGAATTGATAGGTCAGGGAACGTATGTTTTAGTTTTACAAGTTTTGCATCCATTGTTTGAACATTGTTATAAAGGTAAAAGATTTGCCCATTTCTTTCGAGTTCCTTTTTTACAGCTTGTTTAACAATGTCGTTTTTATAGGGAGCGACGTACGTGAGAACAGGCTTTCTGTTTGTCGGAGGTGTTTTGATGAGAGATAAGTCTCTTGCTCCTGATAGTGCCATATAAAGGGTTCTTGGTATTGGAGTGGCACTGATGGATAAAAAGTCTACAAGAGGATGTTTGTACTTTATTTTTTCTTTATGAGTCACACCAAATCGTTGTTCTTCGTCAATGACTAGTAGCCCTAAATTCGAAAACTCTATGTCTTTTTGTAATAGGCGGTGGGTTCCAATAATGATGTTAATTTTGTCCTCTTTTAGTTTTTCGATGGTAATTTTTTGATTTTTTTTAGGTTGCATCCTAGATAAAATTCCAATTTTATACGGGAAATTGATAAATCGTTTTTTGAATGTTTGATAATGTTGGTCGACGAGTAGAGTAGTGGGCGCAATAATGGCTACTTGTTTATTGTTTTCTACTGCTTTAAATGCCGCGCGTAACACGATTTCTGTTTTTCCATAACCAACATCGCCACAAATTAATCGTTCCATTGGTGCGGTTGATTCCATGTCTTTTTTGACTTGATCAATTGATAGTAGTTGATCTCTCGTTTCTTTGAATTCAAACTCTTGTTCGAAGTCGATTTGGTTTTCGGTGTCTTCTTGAAAAGGGAACCCTGGTTTAGATTGGCGGATTTTGAACGTCATTACCACTTCTTTTGCTAGTTGTATAATTTGTTTTTCGGCTTTTTGGATATTCTTTTTCCATGATCCATCATGTAATTTGCCAATTTTTGGCGAATCAGCATTTGTATATTTATGGACGAGGTTCATTTGTTCAAAAGGGACGTAAACTTTGTCTTCACCTTGATATTGAATATGGATGAAGTCTCCGTCCCGTCCGCAGACTGTTAGATGTTTTAGTCCTTTGTAAATTCCGATTCCAAATGTTTCGTGGACAACGAAATCTCCATGTTGTAATTGGTTAAACAGGTTTTCATTTTTTGGGACATCGATAAATTCGAAAAATGGCATTGATGTAGATGGTTCTTTATGTATTGTTGTTGATGTTAGAGACGTTACAGACCGTTGAGTAGCAATAGAAAAAGAACAGACTCTGTCTAATTCATTTCCAAAATATTCGAGTCTCAAAGGAAGGCTATGGTCATAGCTAAAAATATCTATGATTCCCCCACGTACGCAGAACTCTCCAGGTTTCATGAGCATTGTAACGCGTTCGTAGTTATTGTCGATTAGTGTTTTTTTTAGTGTTTCAAAAGATGGATATTCTTTTTTGCTTATGTCTATATTTATCATAATGATTGAATGCGTAGGCTAATTCCTTTTACTTGAACTATTAATTTTTTATTACTTTATTTAATTTTAGTAATATTTTTCTAGTTATACAAACGTCGTCGAATATAATTAGGGTAGGCGTCTCGTTTTTAGTCTCTTATTTATTATAATGGGAAGACCATTTGTTTAGAATAGTTGGGTCTGATAAAGATGCAGAATTAGATGCTCTGTATTTGATTATATAAGGTATTTTTTTTGAAGCTCTAAGAATGGCTTTTATGTCTCGCAGTTGAATCGTTACTATTTTTAATAGCACAGTGATTATATGTGATAGTAAGAAAGGGGGGTAGGTTAAGTTTTTCCACATAAATATATATAGATTAGCAAGATGAAATTGATCAATTTGTTTTTTAGAAAA
>JABIQV010000109.1 GCA_018699495.1 bacterium
ACTGCCCTATTTTTTCATATCATGTCCATTAGAAAATGTTTAAAAGGTTTCAAAAACAATGCTTAATTATAAAGATATAACAAAGTCGCAAGTATCAGACTCCGGACTCGCACTATTATTTATATGCCTGCTCGCAGCAACTATCTTTTGTAAAACAAATACACTTGCGAAAGATAATCTGACGATTGCAGCAACATTTTTAGTCCTTTTACTTATGACTCTTCCCTCTTTAATTAAGCCCTTTGCATTTATATGGTTAAATTTTTCGCTTCTATTAGGGTCTTTCATGTCAAAAGTGATACTCACCATCGTGTTTTACAGTGTCCTTTGTCCAATGGGTTTTTTATTAAAATTAGTAAAAAAGGATCCTCTAAAAATCAAACAATTTAAATCATCACCCCAATCCGTATTCACAAATAAAAATCATCGCTTTACCCCTGACGATTTAAAACATCCATTTTAAAAAACAGAAACAAAGGGAAACTATGTCAAAACCAATCGTAATATTAGGAATATCTGCTTTTTACCATGATAGTGCCGCCGCTCTATTAGTTGACGGGGAAATAATTGCCGCGGCACAAGAAGAGCGATTCACCCGAAAAAAACACGACCCGTCATTTCCTTCACAGTCCATACAGTATGTTTTAGAAGAATCAGGCTTCTTATTAAGCGATGTAACTGCCGTGTCTTTTTATGATAAACCTCTACTAAAATTTGAACGCCTATTAGAAACCTATCATATTTTTTCGCCACTAGGTCTAACCAGCTTTTTATCGGCAATTCCAGTTTGGATTAAAGAAAAACTATTTTTAAAAAAATTAATCAAAGACGAGCTAAAGAAAATCGGCGCGTTTACCGGAACCTTATATTTTCCAGAACATCATTTATCTCATGCCGCGAGTGCGTTTTATCCATCCCCTTTCGAAACCGCGGGAATTCTTACCCTAGACGGAGTTGGTGAATGGGCAACAACAACCATTGGAAAAGGAGAAAACAATAGTCTCTCTATTTTAAAAGAAATTCACTTTCCTCACTCATTAGGGCTTCTATATTCAGCGTTCACCTATTATTGCGGGTTTAAAGTAAATAGCGGCGAATACAAGTTAATGGGACTTGCTCCTTACGGAGACCCAAGGTCCGAACAAACAAAAACATTCAAACGAAAAATTGAAACCACACTAATCGATATCAGAGACGATGGATCTTTTTTATTGAACATGCCCTATTTCAACTACACGACTGGGTTAACAATGACAAAAAATAACAAATGGACCAAACTTTTCAACCTACCTAAACGACAACCAGAAAGCGACCTATCTCAGGACTACATGAATTTAGCCTTAGCTATTCAACAAGTAACCGAAGAAATTGTTATTAAACTAGCAAAAACAACAAAAAAAATAACTGGTTGTGAGCATCTCGTTTTAGCTGGAGGGGTTGCGCTAAACTGCGTTGCAAACGGAAAATTATTAAACGAAAAAACTTTCAAATCCATTTGGATCCAACCAGCCGCAGGAGATGCCGGTGGCGCGTTAGGTGCTGCACAAGCGGTTTGGCATATATCTTTAAATAACCCGAGAAAAATGACTGTTTCTGAAAAACCTATCAAAGAAACAAATAGTCCATCATCGCCGACTGTAAATTCCACTACCTATATAGATTCCATGAAAGGAAGTTATCTAGGTCCTTCCTTCTCCAATGAAATTGTTGAGAAAATGGCCAACCGACTCCAAGCACCTCTTTCACGAGACAATAATTTCAACACATTATGCAAAACAATTGCTGACTATTTAGAATCTGGGCAGGTCGTCGGTTGGTTCCAAGGACGACTAGAATTTGGGCCTCGAGCACTAGGCGGACGAAGCATTTTAGCGGACCCTAGAAACGCAGACATGCAGAAAAAATTAAACCTGAAAATCAAATATAGAGAAGGGTTTCGCCCGTTTGCACCCGCAATATTAGCAACCGACCTAAACGAGTATTTTGATATAGACCAAGAATCTCCATATATGTTACTCGTAGCGCCCGTTCACAAAAAAAGACTAACACCACGTCCAGCTAATTATCAAAAATTGTCATTATATGAGCGCTTATATCAAACACGATCGGAAATACAGTCCATCACACATGTTGATAATTCAGCGAGAATCCAAACTGTTCATAAAGAAACAAATCCCAAGTTTTCAGAACTACTAGAAGCATTTAAGGCTAAGACGGGATGCCCAATTCTCATTAACACGAGTTTTAATGTTCGAGGCGAACCGATTGTATGTACACCAGAAGACGCATATCGATGTTTCATGCGAACAGAAATGGATATCCTTGTCATTAATAACTGTGTATTTATAAAATCAGAGCAACCATCATGGGATGATAAATCAGTTTGGCGAGAAGAGTTTGTATTAGATTAATTCCGCCAACCACACCATCCAAGTTTAAAAAATAGTCACACTCTCTATCAGAGCCCCCACGTTGTATCCAAATAAGTTGACCTTCATTTAAAATCAAATAAAATCAAGTCTGCCTCTTTCGCTTGTTCAAAAACAACTTCTGAACAATCCTTTGCCGATGCGCCATCCCCCTGATTTAGCATTTGGCCATTAAGGACGACAGACCCACTTGCTACCTGAACCCAAATAGCTTTTCCCTCAAGTCGATAAACACATATATCCTTATCCGTTAAATAAGAAACAGAAATAGTCGCATTTCGATTAATTTTAAAAGACCCATTACGCCCATCATCGGAAGCAAAACAAATAAATTTCCCTCGTTTTTCTTCTAATGAATACCGAGTCTGTTCGTACCGTGGGGCAACGTCTTTTTTATTAGGAATCACCCACATTTGAAGTAAATGACAGGTCTCGTTAGACGACGGGTTAAACTCACTATGATAAACCCCAGACCCCGCCGCCATATACTGAATATCTCCAGCTTTGATCACAGCGCCATTTCCCATAGAATCTTGATGTTTAAGTTCACCAGATATGATGAAGGTAAAGATTTCCATGTTCTCGTGAGGGTGTGTATCGAATCCACCTCCCGCAGAAATTTTATCTTCGTTAAGGACTCTTAAATGCTCAAAATGATTATGTTTTGGGTCGTAATAATTCCCAAATGAAAAGGTGTGCCTCGCCTCCAACCAATCAATTTTTAGTCGCCCTCTATCTTCTGACTTTCTTATTTGAATCATTAATTACCTCACTCTTTTCTTTAAATTAGTTTAACCTGATTTCCACTATCACCCGTAATCACTTAACGGATTGTCCAGAAATTAATATCCACTAAAAACAGTTATCCATTCCCAAAGTTTTTCATTAATATAAATTACTTGATTCAACCCACTCTCGAGAATAATCATATAAAGATATACGTCGATACAGTTGGTATACAACCCTATTACGGGTAAAATGGAGTCAAGGAAACCAAAAAATGATAAATAATGATCTTACACCAACAGAAGAAATAATAAGCAATAAAGGCTATATACCGACGCTACTCCTCTGCTTCTTTTTGGGCGCCTTAGGAATTCATCGATTTTATGTCGGAAAAACAGGCACAGCCATGCTAATGCTCGTTACATTAGGAGGATTTGGCATTTGGGCCCTTGCCGACACCATTCT
>JABIQV010000110.1 GCA_018699495.1 bacterium
CATTCCGAAAAAAAAAGGTCTTCAATTTGACCATGTTGTGCAAATTAAAAATCCAATTCAACGAAAAAATAATACCCTGGGACGTTACTACTTATTGATTATTTTGACCAATAATTTTGATTTTCGGCAAGTACAATTGCTCAAATTTATAAAGCCCGTTGGCAAGCTGCCTTGTTTTGTAAATCGATTAAACAAAACTTGAAAACTAAGTCTTTTTTAGGCAAGTCCAAAAACGCTGATCTTTCTCATATTTGGGTTGCCATGATTTACACCCTTTTACTCACTTATTTGAAAGCCCAATCCAAATTCGATGGGTCTGTTCTTTTTATATACAGAAATTTTATCTAATCCTTGTTTTTTAGAGACCATTTAATTGATGTTCTAGGCTTGTCGCCTAAAAAACCACCTGATTTATCCTGGTTTTCTCAGATTTCTTTTTGTTGAGTTTTGACAGTCATCTTTTTATAAGGCGTTTGCACGCTAGAATGATTGATTACACCTTTCTCATTTGGGGAAACGGTTCCAACTTCAATTTTCGAGGACGATTTTTGAAATTTGGATTTATTTAGAAAATCATTTGAGCCATTCAACGTAGGATGAAATGTTGAACTTAAAAACGATCTTATAGGGGCTGGAACAAGTTGTGTCGCATTCCCTCCAAAAATATCCAATGATACTTGAACGACAACAACAACAGAAAGGGTAACTATAATGGCAAATAAACCATTTTTTATATATTTCATCTAACTATTATTTCATTAAAAATATAAATTAATAAGGACCTATATTTGTTATAAATACGATAGATTGAATGACTCTCTGTAATAAATGTAATAAAAAATGAAATTTTCTATTACAGCCTCTCGACAACTGATATGTAGGGTGTATGACTTAACTAGAGTTTTCACCAATAACTACAAAGTATTTTACATTGGAGTTAACACCTTTCGGCAATACGATACATAATGTATTACCTTAAATTCCATGTAGTCTCTTAGGTGTTAATATCTATTTTTGGAGGAACAAATGAACGGAGCATCACTTTTTAAAGAACCATCTATACAAACGTGTACTAGGTCTTATGCCTTACAATCCAGTAGTTCGCCTGCCGTGCAACCCATCAGTCCAGACTTACCACCCCGTAGGTTACCTACCTTACAACTCAGCAGTTCACCTGAAGTGCCAGCCACCAATGCATCTACGGGAGTCTTAGGTCCTCATGTATATCCAGGTAGTAGCTCCTCTCCTAGTTCTATATTCCAAGTATCAAAACATTCTGCATTTCATCCATATAAAAAGGACACTCCTGATGGTTTGACTAGTGACATAGGAAAAGAACCTCAGCCATCTGCTCCTAGCTCTGAAGAACAGGAAATAATTACGTTAAACCCTCACAAGAGAAAAAGCGAATTAAACGGACCCAACCAACAGGTCCAAAACAAATCGCCAAAGACATATGATTGAGATCAAAACAACGTTCGGTTCGTCGTATGGCCTAGAGACTCCTCCAGATCAAGAAAATTTGGAAGTTCCTGACATCGTTCAATCCGTATTAAATGGAAACGTTGACGACACCCAACGCTTGACTAGCATGGTAAGAACTCATCTTTCAGGATCCAATTTTAAGGTAAAAAATGGAGTTACCTACCCAAAAAGACGACCAGAGGAAACCCTCGTAAGGACAGTTGGTCCATATAGTATCTCTATAGGCTCTTCTTATTTTTGGAGTTGATGGACATTACAAAAATAGATCTTAAGAAAGACTAGTCGTTGGCATCAATTTAACAGCAGCCGTAGTTATAGTGACTGACGGCTTAGGCGATGGGTCGAAAGGGGCTATATCCGTACCTGTTTTAGTGTATGTTTTAATTTTCCTAACCAACCATGTATTATATAATAATGAAACTATACATGATGCGCCGGTCACCCTACGCAAGAAAAGTCCTTATCACAGCAATAGAAAAAGGACTCCTAAACAAAATTACATGTATACAGGTTGATCTAAGAAACAAGCCACCCGAACTCCAACAGTTTAATCCACTTGGAAAGATCCCCACCTTAGTAACAGAGACTGGGGGTTGTTATTACGAAAGCAGTATCATATGCGATTATCTTGACTCGCTTACCGAACCAAAACTAATGCCACTAGATAATGACTCTCAACTTAAAATTCGTAATTTGTGCGGATTATCCGATGGTATCACTAATTTAGCTGTAGACCATTTTAAAGAAACACTAAGACCCGAACAAAAGCAGTCCAATGGCTTAAAGAAAAAGTTTCAAACAACGATTGAGGCGTCATTAATTCATATTAATAAAATGCTTCCTGAGTTTGGAACTGAACTATCTCCGGCAACTATCGCTCTTATTTCTGCATTAGGTTATGTCTCTCTTAGATTTCCTGAATGGAAGTGGCGAGAGACGCTTCCAGAGCTAAGTAATTGGGACCTTGAATTTTCTACTCGAGAAAGTGTAAAGCAAACGTCGCCGGTTGATTAAATACGTGCATCACTCTACCTATATGTCGCTCACCATCATTTGATATGCCTTCTGTTGTGTTTCACTAAATGAAACCCTGTATGTGTATTAATTATTTAAGACGTATCCGTATTTATGTTCTTTTTACGTTCTCCTCCGTTAGGTCCTATCGTCCGGACACTTTAATTAATCCCAAATACCTTATACGATTTTAACGATGGAACTTAAAATGACGGACGACGGCTCGCATACCCTTTCACTGCTCAATTCATCAGAATGTTATCACTCTAAGCACGGGGCAATTCAGGAATCCAATCATGTCTTTATCAATGCAGGACTAAAATTTGTCTCTAATAGGTCTCTTAATAAAATTAATATTTTAGAGATAGGATTTGGCACCGGGTTAAATGCATTCTTAAGCCTTCACGAATCGCAACTCACACACCCTATTCATTACACGAGTATTGAACCCTTCCCAATTGAGAAATCCATTTGGTCGCGCTTAAATTACGAGCAACAACTTACTGTAAAAAAGGGATTATTCTCAAAACTACACACGTCCCCTTGGGAAAAAGATGTTGAAATCACACCTTTATTCACACTTCTTAAAACTAAGAAAATATTAGAACAATCTAAATTTGATAGACTATTTGATCTTGTCTATTTTGACGCCTTTTCTCCAGACACAGCACCCGACCTTTGGAAGCCAGAGTTTTTTACAGTATTAAAAAACAAGCTTCATAGCGATAGTGTGCTCGTAACCTATTGTTCTAAAGGAATTGTTAAGCAAGCGTTAAAAAGCGCTGGTTTTTATGTTAAGAGGCTACCCGGTCCTCCGGGGAAATGGCATATGCTTCGTGCTAGCTTATGACGTCCCTTCAATAAAATCCATAAGTAATGGTTCTAAAGGACCACGTTGATATGGATCTGAATTAAGTAAATTGACTATAACGTTAAAAAAAGGTTTAAGATTAGACTCTTCAGGTAGAGATTCAAGGTGTTTTAGAACAGTATCGTGACAAAAAAGCACGTAATAGGCGTAGTCCTGGTCTTCTTTAATATAGTGA
>JABIQV010000111.1 GCA_018699495.1 bacterium
CGCTTCATCTGAATACTTTAATTCTTTAGCAGACATTCATAGTCCTCCTTAATTTTTTAAACCTAAAATATCTCGTTCGTTAACGATTAAATATTCTATACCTTCATATTTCAATTCTGTTCCACCATATTTTGCATAAATTACAGTGTCACCTTCTTTAACATTTAATGGAATAGTTTTTCCATCATCTGTTACTCGTCCAGCTCCTACAGCTACTACTTTTCCACTTTGTGGTTTTTCTTGCGCTGACCCAGGTAATACGATCCCTGATTTTGTAGTTTGTTCTGCTTCTTCTGGCCGTACCAATACGCGATCCCCTAAAGGTTGAAAATTTGGTTTACTCATCTTAAACGACGCCTCCTTTAATTTATCTTTTAGCACTCTCTATCACAGGGTGCTAATCGACGAATTATTCTAATCGAGCCCCCTCCTTAATACAAATCTATATTTCTTGATGTGTCTGTTTTATTCTTACTATTTTAGACCAATTAGTTGCTATTAATATATTCTTTGAAAACAAAACAACCAACCTACTAGTAGAATAAAAGCGCATCTCATGGTTAAATAATGACTATGAAATTATTTTCCCAGAAAGAGGAATCAAAAATTATGGCTATTAAACCTAATGTTCTTACCGAAATAGAAATCCCAGGCCTAACCTTACACAGAAAAGGCAAGGTAAGAAATGTATACGATTTAGACGAAAAGTTACTCATCGTAACATCTGATAGAGTCTCTGCTTTTGACTATGTATTGCCTGATGGAATTCCTCATAAGGGTCGTGTATTAACCCAATTGTCTTCATATTGGTTCGATTATACAAAAGACATCGTTCAAAATCATATTATCTCTACGGACGTAACTGAATTTCCAGACAACCTAAAACCATTTTCTTCTATGTTAGAAGGCCGTTCAATGTACGTAAAAAAAACAAAATTAATTGAAATAGAATGTGTTGTCAGAGCGTATCTAGAAGGATCTGGATGGAAAGAATATCAACAATCACAAACAGTTTGCCAACAACCCCTTCCAAAAGGATTAAAACGAGCCTCCAAATTACCTGAATTATTATTCACTCCCGCATCAAAATCACATGACGGTCATGATGAAAACATTTCCATTGAAAAAATGGAGTCCATTATAGGAGCAGACCTTACTCAACAACTAAAAACTATCAGTTTTAAACTATTTACTAAAGTATCCGCTCATTGCGAAAAAAAGGGCATTATTTTAGCAGATACTAAATTTGAATTTGGACTACTTGATGGAAAAATTGTATTAATAGACGAGATTTTCACACCTGACTCTTCCCGGTTCTGGCCTGCAGATGACTATGTAGAAGGGGTATCTCCTCCAAGTTATGATAAACAAATTATTCGAAATCATTTAGAAAATTCAGAATGGGACAAACAACCCCCTGTACCAAGGCTGCCTCATTCGATTATAGAAAAAACATCTGAAAAATATATAGAAATAGAAAAGAAGTTACTTAGTCATGACTAAATTAAATGCATATACATTATGTTAAATATTTCAGAAGACTATAAAAAAACGATTAACGAGCTTCATAGTTCAAATTCAGGAAATTCTGAAGAAGTTAAAGAAACACTCACAACCATACAGAAAGAAGTCAAATTAAATGGAGATGCTGCGATACAAGCTTTTTCCAAAAAATTTGACAAGGTAAATGTCGAGTATGACTTAAAAGTCTCCGAAGAAGAATTAAGAAACGCATTCTATCATGTTCCGGATTCCTTCGTTGTTGCTCTAAAAAAATCAATTAAGAACATAACAACCTTCCACAAACCGCAGTTACCACATTTTTCACCCAAAGATCTAAGCAATTACTTAGCAAACGCAACCACTGACATAAAACAATCCATTCGATACCTCCCAATAGACTCGGCAGGACTGTATGTTCCTGGTGGACGGGCACCCCTTCCCTCAACAATCTTAATGAATGCAATCCCAGCAAAAGTTGCAGGTGTAGAAAAGCTTATAATGACAACCCCTCCACAAGCAAATGGAAAAATTTCTCCTCAAACATTAGTGGCCGCCAAATGCTGCGGTATTTCGGACATTTTTAAAGTAGGCGGTGCACAAGCAATTTTTGGAATGGCCTATGGAACAGAAACAATTCCAAAAATTGACAAAATTGTTGGCCCAGGAAATATCTACGTTACCGGCGCAAAAAAAATGGTTTTTGGAGAAGTAGGAATCGACAAACTGGCTGGCCCTTCAGAAGTTCAAGTTTTCATTGATAATATTAAATACGCAAAATATGCAGCCCTCGAAATGCTAGCGCAGCTAGAACATGACCCTCTTGCTATAGCACTGGCTGTTTCAACCGACAAAGATACTTTAATAGCAATTAACGATGCTATCGCCTTTTACCTTCCAACTTGTAAACGACAAGATATCCTAGCTAAGTCCATCAAAAACGGGAAACTTCTGCTAGCAAAATCGAATGACGATTGCATGACAATTACAAACCATTTTGCTCCAGAGCATCTCGTACTATTGTCAGATACACCGGAAAAATATTTAAACGATATAAGACATGCTGGTAGTATTTTTATGGGCCCATATACGCCAGTTACTTTAGGGGATTTTTATGCTGGTCCAAATCACGTGCTTCCTACAAGCGGAACGTCACGTTTTTCATCCCCTCTCGGCGTCATGGATTTTATGAAATTTTCATCTGTCCTTCAATATTCAAAAGAAGCACTAAAAAAAGCAGAAAAGGACTTAACCATCCTTACTGAAATGGAAGGCCTTGATGCTCATTTTAAATGTGTATCTGAACGACTAGCAGAGTAACTCTTTTATTCACTTATCCGAATAGCTGATTTCATTACTTTTAAGTTTGTTTTTACAGCTTTCGCACTTCCTTCATACGCTTTCATAGCTGAATCATGTTCCCCTTTTAGTCCCTTGATCGTACTTGAGGCTTCGACAAAATATTGCCTCACTTTATAATGCTTTTCGCCTTCAATTAACTCTGGTTCCCCGTCATTAAAAAAAACAGACCCATTAATGGTCCACAACGTCTCTCTATTTTTAAAAACAGCTATTCTTATCCGCCCAACCTTATCTCCGTCCACATAAAGAGTCCCATTTGGAATACCGGCAACATATCCCCAAGGAACATAAATATCCCCCGCGTACCCAATAACAGGAAAATTACCGGCTACAGAGACAAGACGGAAATTTTCATCCCGTTTAAACCGACCATCTCTCGTATACCCAACCCCATACGGTGTCTTAAGCATAAAAAAGCCTCGACTCATCGATTCACAAAAAAAATCCAATTGATTTTTAGATTCAGCTATCTCAGAACCTCTCCACCGATACATAACAAACGTCTCTAACCCATTGCCCAAATCCTGAGCATATGCGTCTACATCAACAGCTCCTGGCACACTCAAATTAGAATCCTTCAATAATCCTAACGTAATTACTTTTTGATAATGCCACATTCCGTCCCGGGACCACATAACACCGGGGGGATATACAATGCCGCTAGGATTTACGTCCGAATCTTGCCTTGAAAAAATATTAGATCCCGGAAAGATAGAAACCAATAAAAATAAAAGAAACCCCGGAACTTTAAGATAAATCATAATCGAACGAAATATAAATTTCATACAATCAATCTACCACACAACACCGTTATTTTCACTTACTCCCCTTATGAAATCTATCAACAGAAATGTCAGACAAATTCATTACACATGAAGGACACGGGTAAGAAAAGAAAGGTCCATCGTGAGGCACCTTTGTATATCGTTTAGCCATATTTCCCATCCAAAAAACACTAACCCCTATCAAATTCAAATTTAACAACCGAGCTCCAGAAATCAGTTTTGGTTCTACACATTCAAAGCCATTATGGACAGATATCCCAGAATCTTTAAACCGAACAAACCTATTAAACCCCGTTGTATCTGCCACTGGAGGTCCAAGGTAAATAGAATCCACATCGATATCTGAATCAATATCGCCTAAAGACACTAAAAAGTGACGAAGTTTTTCAAGTATACGATAACTTTCCATTAAGGATCCCGATACGCTTATCATTAATTTTTTATTCTCTAACTCACCAATTCCTATCATACAATTTAACGGATTTTCAGGACCAAAATAACTGCGAAGTTCCCTATCCAAAACAGTAGCAATCTGAGTTGTTTTTTTCGTATCCTTATGATTAATAGTCCTTTTCAAGGACACAATCCGCTCATAGGTAAAATCAGAATAAGGCTTAAGTTCATTCAAAAATTTCAAATACTGAAAACTTACATTTTTTTTCGAATCAATTAAATAATGGTGAGCAAACCAAATATTATAAAAATAATACATAAAATTAAGATCCCGTTTAAAGTCCTTGCTAATATAAGATTGAAAAGTATCTGGCTGTCTTAAAGAATGTAAAAACATAGGGTCTCTCAATCTATCAAAAATACCATTAGACCTTAAGGACGATAAATCAGGAAACTGTTGTTCTAATTGTTTAGCCCATCGACTGCCTACACACATCCTATTATTAACAATAAGCTCGCTCACCAACCCATCAACAGGGGAACCTCTAACCGCCATATACTCTAAATATTGGAAAACTAAATCATGTATTTCAGAAACGGCCAAAACCCCTCGACAGGACATATAATGAGGCCAATCTAAAGATTTTGACACATACGATGCTACATTTCTTGATGCACCTATATTAAAATTTTCAACTCGCCCATTAAATTCCTTAAATATTAATTCAGATAAAATCCACAATGACTCCCGAGGATGTGAAATAGCTAAACCTCCCTATTTGATTAACTGAGCGTATAAGAAAGCCTCAATGTACATTGACCTTCCCTAGACATTAACTAATAAAACATATGTCATTTAACCAAATTAAATTTGAAAATAATTTCCGACTCACCCATGAAGGTAGAAACTTGATTTATTTTTCATAGTTTTGTATAGTACGCTGTGTTCTTAGGCTCTGCTTATCAACTGCCGAGGTGGTGAAATTTGGTAGACACGACGGACTTAAAATCCGTTGGCCCTTATACGGTCGTGCCGGTTCAATTCCGGCTCTCGGTACCACAAATACAAGTTAAAAGGCTATTTCCATTATGATTACTAAATGGTTAATAAAGTTTTGGGATAGTCTTGGATACTCAGAAGTTATTCTCCTGACAGGCTTTGTTACAGCTTGCTTACTTGCAGGGATAACATCATTAAACATAACTTGAGCATGCAACGTAAACTCAAAAATGGAGTGCGTCCAAAAATAGTAAGTTCTCTAAAAAAACGGTAAAATTTCGAAAATCATGTTCCTGATTTTTCGCCAGTTTCAAAGTTAGAAAAATAACCAGAAACTTCAATATCAGGCTTACACAACCTAACCTTCAAATGATTCAACTGATAAATATCATCCAAACTAACTTTATCAGAGGCCGAGAAAACATGAACATCGTTTTTACCACCAAATAGTTTAGGCGCTATGTAAAATATACATTTATCAACAATATTAGCTTCTAACGCCGACGTATAAATACCAGCGCCCCCTTCAATCAATATCGACTTGATTCCAATATCATAAAGCTTGGCCAATAATGTTTCCCAAAAATCAACCCGATGTCGAGATATTTTAAAAAAATGTAAATGAGGGTAAATGGCAATAAAGCTTGGACAAACATCCCCAACAAAATAAATATTTCTGGAAGTGTCACTAATAAGGCGAATAGTCTCGGGCAACGTCGCATTGGTATCCAAAATTATTAAATCAGGGTTTTTGTACCCTTTTTTAAGAAAGCCATATCTAACATTAAGCATCGGGTCATCGTCATGTACCGTTCCTTTTCCAACAAGAATAGCCCCCACTTCTCTCCTGATTTTATGGTCTTCACGTCTAGCCTTTTCGCCCGTAATAAATTGACTAACCTTATTCCCCAAGGCAATTCGAGCATCCAAACTCATTCCTGCCTTCAATATGACAAAAGGTTTATGACACGACATATTCTTAAAAAAAACATCGTTAACCAGACACCCCTCTAGAGTGGAAACAGGCCCCACCACTTCAATTCCCGCTTTTTCCAAAATAGGCCTAGCAGGAGAAGCTACAACACATGGATTGGGATCATTCACTGCATAAACAACTTTTTTTATCCCCGCCCGAATAATAGACGCCGTACAAGGAGGCGTTTTACCAAAATGGGTACACGGCTCCAAATTAACATATAAGGTTGCCCCGACAGCCAATTTTCCGGCTTTCAATAACGCGTCTACTTCAGCATGAGGACTCCCTTCTCCCTGATGAAACCCTAATGCTACAATATGTCCATTCTTTTCAATTAAACAGGCCGTTACCGGATTAACTCCAGTTAATCCTTTATATTTCTTTGCTTCTCTTAAGACAGTCGCTATATGTTTTTTAGAATAATTTAAAGGTTCAGTTTTTATTTGATTCATTGTAAGTCTGACTCAAAAAAAAGAATTGATAGAAGAAGAATTTAATTTACCTGTTCCGCCATCCAGCGTATCCTCATCTCCTGACAAAAGATCCTCATCATTCAAATCGGATGACTCGCTATCTAATAGCGTATTTTCCAGTTGAATAACTGGTTTAGGTGTAAGTTTGACAATCCTATCAAGGGCTAAATCATCATTAAAAAAGACTTGAATCCTTCCTCCTATTTTTAAACGAAATTCCAAAGTAAGTTTATCATTTGGAAAGTGAACGTCTGAATAAAGCTTATCCTTCTTTTTATCTGCATCTATAAAATAAATTGAAACGTCCTGAGGTTTCCAATCACTTAATAACGAAAACGAAATTGAGCACTGTCCAAACCCTTCATAATTAAAAAACAAACTAGACGCTACCGCTTCTACCTTCATACCAACTGGGTATCCTTGTGAAACAACAATAGAGACGGACTCATTATGATTGATAAAATTATTAGGTGTAGGATATTGTTCAATAACAGCCCCTTCCGGAAACGATTGTGAAAATTGTTGTCCTACAATTTTTATTTCTGTATCTTGCAAAGAAATAACAGATTCGACTTCACTTAATTTTTTTCCAATAATATCTGGAACTAATACTTTCTTAACCCCATCTGATACGTAAAGCTTAATCACACGATTTTCTTTCACTTTTCGTCCATAACGAGGTGCCTGCTCCAAAACGAACCCCTTAGGGTACCACGCACTCGTACGCTGAGAAATAACTTCCCCATCCAATTGATGTGACTTCAAAACAGCTAAAGCATCATCCACAGCCAACCCTCGAATACTTGGAACATTTTTTACAGGAATGGCAACCGCATACAGCTGATACCCAACATACAATGATCCAAAAAAAAGTGCAGAAAACACTAAAACCAACAGCATTTTTAAAACACTATTTTGTCCCTTTAGTCGTCTAATATTTAGCGAATCTTCAATTTCTTTTTCTATCATAACTGTCCCCTCGCCATGCCCGTCGACGCCAAACTCTAAATCTGCGCTCGTCGTATTCACGATATTTTTTTTATAATTTCGAATCAATCCCTCAAACGAATTAAACCGTTTCTCAGGATCCTTTGCAATACAGGTCATGATCATTACTTCCAATTTCTTAGGAACACGTCCCTCTGCAAGATTTAAAGGACGTGGATTCTTAGTTAACGATTCCTTTAATACTGAAAGACTTGAAGAATTTTTATATGGCCATTTCTTAGCAAACAAATAATACAAAAGCATCCCAAACGAATAAATATCGGAAGACACAAAATAGTCCCCTCTCTGAATAAACTCTGGCGCATAAAAAATACACTCTTCATAAACATCAACCTGAGTAATAATTGGCTTGAGTAGATCAATTGGCAGCTGAATATTCGTTAAGCGAACCTGAAATTTTGAGTTAACATATATATTATTTAAATTTAACGCCCCGTAGACCAACCCCTTTGATTCGATCTCGATCAAACCGGCTAATATCTGAACCACAATTTTCCATAATAACTTAGAGTTCCAATGTTTTTTATCTCTCAAAAAAACATCAAATGTAACAAAATCATCGGTTAATTCTTGAACTAGAAAAAAATCTTTCCCATCATAAAAATAATCTAATACAGGCAAAATATTAGGATGCCTAATCTCCATCAACCTTTCAGCGGATGAAATACAATTCTTTACAGAATCTGTGTTTAAAAATTCACGCTTAACTTTCCAAGCTAAAACATTCCCATTGTGGGATGTCCCCTGATAACAATGCGAAACCAAATCCTCGGAAATAACAGATTCTAATTTATATTTTGATTTTATAGATTTATTCTTTTGAAACATAGTCATTCTTCTTTAAATAAGACAAAAATTCTTCGGTGAGTACGCCATATTTGGTCTCAACTTCGAAAAATAATTGAATTTTTCCTTTTGCACTATCCAAATTAAATTTACTTATTAAGGAATAATTATCTTTATTATATACAAAAAAAGAAGATACTTCATTCTGTTTTATTAAAAAGTCATTCAAAACGACCCATTTTGAATCAAATTCTGAATTTTTACCTACCCACGCCAAAAGGTCTGCCACCGATTTTTCCTTTAAAAAAAGATCTCCCTCTAAAAAATACATATCCGCAGTATCTGAAAAATCAACGACTTCATAATTATAGTTCCTATCCACTATTAATAGTTTATTCCCCAACCGTGTCATAACAACCCGTTGAGTATTAACAAGTGACAGGGCGTTCAACAAAGTAGCATGGCCTGTACTTAAATCTAATTTATAGATGAGTCCATCCACAGACTCTGCCACTAATCCATTATATCGTCCTACAAATCGTACGGACCTAAACTCCATATCCTTAGATTCCCACCTTATTCCACCCGTATCCATATCCAACGCACGAACATTGCCTTGGTCGCTCACAGCATAAATAGTAGAATTACCAGCCGAAAAACTGTCGAATCCCTTACCATAGGACGCCCATAGTTGCATGCCATATTCAGCTGAATAACACGCGAGCTGTCCTTCTCCAGTTTTTAAATAGATTCGATTAAATAGAATTTGAAATGGTCCAGAAACGTCAACGTTTACAACCCATTCCTCACGCCCAAACCTGTCAATTTTTGAAAGTATTTTTTGATCAGAGATGTAAAAAATCTTATTTTTATAGAAAAGAGAATGGACACTTTTTGGATGTGCGAGATGAAACGTGTCTGAAGAAAATAAAGAAGAACCAAAAATAAAAATTATAAAAACATAGGTTTTCACCCATATCTTGCCCAAAAAACTATCGTCTTTTTTTGGTTATGCCCTGCTTACTTTTCAAATTTCGGCGAATATCAATTTGCTTTTCTTCCGATTTCTTCAAAAACCCAGTTAATTTATCTTCAAATCCTGTATCTTTTGTTTTCTTTTTCAAGAACATAGCTGGCTCTTCTTTAGCCTTTGCTTTTTTAACAGATAATTCGAGCTTATCTTTTTTTGTAGTATTCAAAACCTTAACGGGAATAACATCTCCAACACTTATAAATTCACCAATATCACTGACAAATTCATTAGCGATTTCAGAAATATGACAAAGACCTTCAAATTTGTCATTTAACTTAATAAATGCACCAAATTTTGTAATATTTGTAACTTCCCCCTCTACAATATCTCCAACTTTTAAGTCTTCTATAACCGTAGCTTCTTCTGGTTTAGCTTCATCAACCGATTCATTTTCTGATACTTCATCTTGCATAAATTTAATTTCCTTTTTTTACTATTTTATAAACATGTTCACCTGGTTTTACAAAACCAAGTCTACTTTTAGCCAAAT
This sequence comes from bacterium, assembly GCA_018699495.1. Lineage (GTDB taxonomy): Bacteria > Margulisbacteria > Marinamargulisbacteria > JABIPA01 > JABIPA01 > JABIPA01. The sequence continues at coordinate 9,807 of JABIQV010000111.1, forward strand.
ATTCCCATGTGTCTGATAATTCTAACAAAACAATTTGTTGTTTGAGAGTCTCATGTTGTCTATTTTCTCTTAAAATTTCATGTTTCTTACTTACATAATCTAATTTAACTTCATTATATCTAAAGTAACTTTTTATTCCAACATAAAAAACGTAGATTACTAAGCACAAACCGCCACCTAATCTTAAATAATCCTTAATTTTCACGCAGGAACAAAATCAGAACTTTTTATTCCCTTTTTTTTTAGATAATGAAAAGTTTCTAATCCCCTATACCGATTATTCTTCCCCAACTGTTCCTCAATTCTCAATAATTGATTGTATTTTGCGACCCTATCTGTTCGACACAATGACCCCGTTTTGATTTGTCCTGCATTTGTAGCTACCGCTAAATCTGCTATAAACGTATCTTCACTTTCTCCCGACCGATGAGAAATAACACAGGTATAGCCAGAAACTTTTGCTAATTCTATCGCTTGTAATGTTTCTGTAACTGTTCCAATTTGGTTCACTTTAATCAAAATAGAATTAGCGACTCCCTTTTCGATACCTTCTTTTAATATTTCCGAATTTGTTACAAATAAATCGTCCCCAACAAGCTGAACGTTCTCTCCCAATCTCTTAGTTAACATAGACCATCCATTCCAATCGCTTTCATCCAACCCATCTTCTATCGAAACAATCGGATATTTTTCACAAAGAGTCTCATACAAATCAACCATTTCTTCTGTTGTTTTCACAACACCTTCACCCTTTAAATGATACTTTCCGTCTTGGTATAATTCTGACGCAGCTACATCTAAAGCCAATAAGATATCATCTCCAGGCCTATATCCAGCCTGAACAATCGCCTGTAAAATAACTTGAATAGCTTGTTCATTATTTTGTAAAGAAGGGGCAAAACCACCTTCGTCACCGACACTGGTACTAAATCCTTGTTGAAGTAACACATTCTTTAACGCATGAAAAATTTCAGACCCCATTTGGAGAGCTTCAGAAAACGTTTTGGCACCTACAGGCATAATCATAAATTCCTGAAAATCAACCGTATTATCAGCATGCTCTCCACCATTTAAAATATTCATCATAGGAACAGGTAAAACCTGCGTAAAAACGCCTCCTAAATATTTATATAACGGAAGGTTTAACGATGCCGCCGCCGCCTTTGATGCCGCCATAGAAACGCCTAATATGGCATTCGCACCAATTTTTTCTTTCGCCGAAGTGCCATCTATTTCCAACATACAAGCATCAATAGCTAACTGATCCGTTACATCCATACCAATTAACGCTTTCTGTAAAACCTCATTTATATTTTTCACAGCAGTTAAAACACCTTTTCCCCCATACGAACTCGAATGAGTATCCCTTAATTCTAAAGCTTCTCTCGACCCAGTAGAGGCCCCTGAGGGCACGATTGAACGGCCGATATGCCCAGTAGACGTAAAAACGTCAACCTCAATAGTAGGATTCCCTCTAGAATCTAAAATTTGCCTGCCTTTAATCGCTTCTATTTTAATCATTTCATCTTCCCTTTCAATCACTACTCTAGTCGTAAGTCATCGATATACCCTTAAATTTAATTTCAGGGAATATATCATCATTTGAGTTTATTACAAAGACATCAATCCATTCGTCCGACTGCCGCTTCTTCGCCCATAGTAAATTTAAATGCCGATATAAACGCCCTCTAGACTTTCCTGCAAGTTTAATCCCACTTCCTTCAGCCCTCCATTTATTAAGAAACCATGCATTTTCATTGAAGTTATAATTTGCGCAATAATCATCTCTACAAAAAGATAGACTTTCGTAATACCACTCTTCAACAGGTAAGTAATCATTGGTAAACGACAACCCATACAAATTCACCCACCCAACATTTTTCTGTCCAGTTTCAGATTGAACAAACGCCCATTTCCAAGGCTCTCCAAACAAAACGATTTCATTTTTTTCAATATAGATAGGACGTACTCTGGATGAAATCGGCAAATCTAAAACGTTAACGGCCTTTTCGCTAGGTTTATGATAAACCTTAACATTTTCGGAAACAACAAAAACAAATGGCCCATTAATACCCAAAAATTTATGTTCAACCTTAGACCCATCCGGAATTTTACCTCCAACCATCGGAATGACCAGTTTAACTTTTCTCTTGGAAATCCAATGAACTTTCATATCATTGAGTGCAACCTGCATATTCTGATACGTTTCTTTAGGGTGAGATACTATATGAACGATCCGATTGAATGGACCTTTAACTTCATCACGAAATTGAAGTTGATAGTTACATGAAGTTGTTATGAGACAAAAAAGCAGAAGAAAAG
>JABIQV010000112.1 GCA_018699495.1 bacterium
AAAGGTCCTTTTTTCATATCTTTACTATGGTCAACTTGATTCAGCTTTCATATGTTCTTTTGAAAGACTAACATATTTTTTTGCCCATTTTACGTTATCACTATACGATTTTTCTTCTAGTTTTCTGACAATTTTTCCAGGAACCCCTACGACTAATGAATAGTCAGGGATTATAGTATCTTCTTTTATTACAGCTCCAGCACCAATTATGGAGCCCGTTCCTATTACAGCGCCATTTAATACGATTGCACCCATTCCAACAAGGACCCCATCGTTTACCGTACATCCGTGAACAATTGCCCCATGTCCAATTGTAACGTCATTACCTATGATACAAGCTCTATCATTCTCAAGGTGGAGAATAGAACCGTCTTGAATATTTGTTCGTTCTCCAATTTTTATGTAATTGATATCTCCTCGAAGCACTGCATTGTACCAAATACTAGAGTTGCTACCGAGTCTAACATCGCCGATGACTGTAGCGTTTTTTGCTTTAAATACAGTATTTGGAATCGATGTAGCCGATGTTTGTATGGATAAGGGCATGTCTGATTTTTCCATTTTTTTCATTCTCCTTCTATTTAACGTTTCAGTTTATTTAAGTCGATCATGGATAGTCTCCAACGGTAAATGCCAAACGCTATCTTTTAAATATAGTACGATGTTTTTTTTTCTCAAAAAAGTATTAGTTTAAGCATTGAAATATTTTGATATAATTTTATCAACTTTTTGTTTGTAAATGTCTAGGCTTAAATTTAAATCCTCAAAAGTGGCTTTTTGTCCTAACGTTTTTTTTGCCAATATTTTCAATTCGTCATTATCCTTAGGAATGACGTGTGTTTGCCTATCTTCTAGAATCTGTAAAAAATGTTCAACGCGTCGAAACAGAATGTACGCATTTTTCAGAGAGTCGTGTGTTTCGATTCCTATGAGTTTATGGTGTCTAAGTCTTTTTAGACCAATTAAAGTTTTGGCTTGAAATAATGTCTGATGTTTTGATAGATGAATAAGTTGAAGCCCTTGAACCAAAAATTCTATGTCTCTAATTCCATTTTCCCCATTTTTAATGTCCGTTGATAACGTATTTTTGAGAGATAGCTGATTAAGCTGTATTTTTCTGTTAGTTTTAATCGACGTGATAACATCTTGTTTTTTGAAAGAAATAAAACAGGATTTTCTTAGGTCGTATAGAAAATCGTAACCTACCCACCAGTTTCCCGCGACCGGTCTGGATTTTAGAAGAGCTTGAAGCTCCCATAGGCGAGCCTCATCAGTATAATATTTTTTAATTTCTTTTGTACCTGTTACAAGGTTTCCCAGCTTTCCATATGGCCGTAAATTAAAGTCCACACGGTAAATAAAGCCTTCGACGGTATGTTGGGTTAGAAGTTTATGAAAAGTCGAAAGAACGTCCTGATAGATGGTGATGATTTCAACGCTAGATAATCGTGTTGTTGGCATAGAGTGAATAGCGACTAAATCAATGTCAGAGCTATAATTAAGTTCGGTTGCGCCCAGTTTACCAAAAGCCAGAATACAAAAATTATCTTTGAGATCTTTTATATACTTATGTTTTGTTATGTCCAGTTCCTTTTCAATTTTATTCCATGATTGTTCTAATGCAGATTGAATAAGGCCTTCTGCTAGGTATGAAAGTTCTCGAGTAACAGTTTCAAGAGAGACTTCGAAACAGATATCTTTAATAGCGATTCTCATTATTTCGTGACGTCGAAAGAGTCGAACATCGTCAATCCAGTTTTTTGATTTTAAGAGTTGAATTTCCTGATAGATAAGGCCCCTACGGAGAGGTTTGTGAATGGATTTTTTCTGAGTTATAGATTTAAATATCTCCGGGGTTTTTATTAGAGTGTCAGATAAAAATTGCGAGGTTGAAAAAAGATCAAATAAGACGTCCAATTGTTTTAATTCAGAAAAAAATGAATGAAATTGATTACTGGGAGATTCGCAATTTTCCATAAAACGTTCCCAATTATTTAAAGCACGATCCGGATCTGGTGTTTGAGAAAGTTTATCAAAGGCATAGACCAATAGTTTAAGAGTAATAGCTTCGTTTGATGTCGATTGAGTAATTTTGTAAAGATTGATTAAAGCTATTTCAGGATTTTTAAATCCATAGTTTGTCAGTATTTTAAATTTTATAGTTTCTGTTAAATTTGATGCAAGCATAATGTCTGCGACAGTCCGACCTTCATTCGCTTGAAAATTTGCATTTAGATAGGTATCTATAAATGTTCTAATTATAGAACTATGAGTTTCATAATCTATAGATAGCTGTTTGTTTTCTTTAATAGATGTAAATGTGTAGCCAATACGTTTTGCAAGGACGGAGCACTCATGAGACTTAAACTCCGGCATTGTAAGGTCTTTTGCGGATCCCCTTAGCATGCGTAATCCATTAATAAGTCGTCTGAAAAATTGATAGGCGTCTATTATTTGAGATGCTTTTGTAGTTGAGATTATTCCTGATTTTCCAAGCTGTTCAAGAGCGTCGTGAACGCTGGGAGTTTGAAGTTTTTTATATTTGAATCCATGTTTCATTTGTAATGCCTGTACGGTGTATTCAATGTCAACAAGCGCACCTGGACTATATTTGGCATTTAAAAGCTTTTTTTTACCTAATTTTTCAGCAACCTGTTTTTCCCTCAATTTAAGAAGCATCTTGAAATTAGGCACATTATGAGAATACACCCATTCGTTTCTGAATCGATAGATTTTTTGACCAAGAGTAACAGATCCACATATATATCTGAGTCTAACCAAGGACAATCGTTCATAAATATGTGCATCGCCATCATTTGAATAATAGGTGCATAGCGACGCAACACTGACTCCTTTTGGACCATTTACGCCATAGGGACGTAAACGAAGGTCGATACTAAATATTCCGTCTCGTTTGGTTTGTATGAATTTTGATAGCATTTCTACAAACTGATTAAAATATCTAGAATTACTGATGGACGTCTTACCAGAGGTGCTTCCGTCATCGCTATAAATAAGCATTAACTCTATATCAGATGCATAGCCTAAGGCAGTGCCTCCAAACTTACCTAATCCGACAATAGTATAAATGGCGTTGAACCCAGCAAACGTTTTAGGATGGCCATACGTATGACGAAGTCTTTTTTCAATAATTTTACAGCTTTTTGAGATAATAACGTCGGCTAAGTTTGATAGACATTTTGAAAATTGTCTAAAATTAAGTTGTTTTAATATGTGATGAAGATCAATATACGTGGTCCAGTCGTTTTTGAACTTGTTTACTTGAATCATTTTTTCTTCAAACGTTGATGCGTTTTTTAGTAATATGTTTAGCTCAATATGAAAGGATTCTGCCGTCAACTTTTCGATTTCGAATGTTGTACGTGGATTTAGTATTGGGAGTAGAGACTCCGTTTGAATCCGTATAAAATCTTCCCAAATAAAATCGCTCGCCCCGAGAATTCTAGCTAATTTTTTCATATTCCCATTTTCGGAAAGCATAGTAATCCACAAAGATTGGTTGCTTTTAGATAGTACGGTCGTAATTAAATCGATAAATCGGGTAATAGATTGAAAGGGATTCGGCGAATTGGCTGAAAAATATGTAAATTGCTTCAATAAAATAATGATTAATTTGACCCGATCGATGTCCGTTTGGTCTGTCAGCTTTTTTCCTTTACTATCAACAATATAAATTTTGTCCTTGATAGTCGTTGATTCTGTTTTAATGTTTATTGATACGATGTCGAGACGAATGTAATTTAATGAAAGTGTTAAAGCATAAAGGAAAAAAGGTGTATCCACGGTTTCTATAAGAAATTCTGTACAATCGTCGTGGTCTAAAGTTGAAATTAGAGTGGGATGTATCGTTATAGCAGACTTTTTTCTAAGTTTTGAAATTTTTGCTGATACCCATTGATTCACGCGTTGTCTTACAACTAGTAACGTTGTTTCTTTCGAACTTTCTTCTAATAATTGAATAATTTCTTTCAAGCGAGAACGGAGGGTTTGCTGCCATATTTCTAAGGAAAGATTTTTAGGAATCGTTCCCTCAAAGGTATAAATAATTTTCTTTCGAGTCATTTGCTTAACGATTTTTCCGTAGACGTTTTTTAATTTACGGTAGGCGTGAGACCCCTTTGATACGGAATCTTTTGTTATATATGAAAAAAGAGAGGCAGATTGAATATCAAAATCTAACGAAGCGATGATTCCAACAAATAATGATAAAGAATAAGGATAGTCATAGGTCAAAATGGAGAGGCTTCCGTTTTTACGAGAATTAAAGTGAGGAATAATTGAAAATAAATTTGACGAATCAATTTTTGATAGTAAATGACAAAAATAGGCCTGCTGTTCTTGGCTATGAGAGTCAAAGAATCGCTGGGGAAGTCCTTCTGAATATTCCGTAATCGCCTGAGTTGGTGTCTCAGGGTACAGTTGGTTAATCAGATTATCTAAAGATAGACCGTTAAAATCGGACAGTTTATTTTTTTTCATTTTTAATTAACTTTTCTTGTGTCAAATCTTTGTAAAATGATACCATAATAAACTTAAATCAGAGACGAAAAATTATTAGAAATATAAGGAGTAAAATGTGAATCTTGAAAATGATCAAAATGACGATCTTGAATTTAATGATGGACTAGGGGACCTTTTGAAAGAAAAATCTTCTAAGCAGTTTAGTTGGACGAAAACCACGGTTGTTTTAATTGCTATAGTTATAGGTGTTTTTATTGCGTTAACAGCAATATTTAAGTTGTCTGTCGGATTTTTATCGTCTGAAAAAGTAGCAAACTCAGGGTTGTCTCAGAAATCAAAGACGCATGAGGATGTCAATTACTCGGAAAGTGAAAAACAAATAAGCACCAAAGCAAACACCCTTCTTTCAGAGTCTAAACTTGCTCTTAAAGAAAAATTAGAGGTTAGAGAAAAGAAAACATCTAAAAATAAGAGCAGCCTATCAAAAGCTAAGGCTACGACAATAAAAGCTCATCCCTATAAATTAGTAGCGGGTTCATTTAGAAACAAAAATAATGCAAAGGCATATAAAAGTAATTTAAAAAAGATGGGGATAGATTCTTATATTTGGGTAGATAAGGGTGAATCATTTACACTATATCGTGTACAAATCGGTGCTTTTCTTGACTATGAATCAGCCAAAAACCAAGAAAAACGGTTAAAAGCTAAAAAAATTCAGACTTATATAATAAAAAATTAACTATAAGTGTGTCAGACAAAGATAAGAAAAGAAGGCTGTACTTGGCGTCTGCATCGCCAAGACGGTCGTTTATACTGGAAAAGTATGGGGTTCCCTTTACGATAATAAAAAATTTATTAGAAAAAGAACCACCTGTTGATGTGTCAAAACCAATAGCGGATGGTGTTTTAGCGATTGCTAGTAAAAAAGCAGTTTTATCATCACAGTTTTATAACGGATTAGTATTGGGCGTTGATACAATTGTGGTTCATGATAATCAGGTAATGGGCAAACCAATTAGTATAGATCATGCGATAGAAGGCTTAGTAAAACTTTCAGGAACCCATCACGAGGTTTTGACTGCTTATTGTTTAGTCGATACGATATCTCAAGTTAAAATTTCGGGGGTAGTAACGACGAGTGTTCTATTTAAATCGGTAAACAAACGGGATATTATTAGGTATTGTAAGGGATTCAACCCATTGGATAAAGCAGGGGGATATGATATTCAAGAAGTATTAGAAACATTTATTAATAAAATAGATGGAAGCTTCTATAATGTTGTTGGGCTTCCAATCGAACGTCTTCAACAGGATTTAGGGAATTATAAATTGATAGGATAGGGCGGGCATTTTCACATGATTAAAAAAATATTAAAAAAGTTTAAATCATTAGACGTAGGCATAGATTTAGGAACAGCAAACACCGTTGTTTTTTTGAAAGGGGAAGGAATCGTCATTCGAGAACCTTCCGTTGTTGCCTTAGACAAAGAGTCTAGAAAAATATTAGCTATTGGTCGCGATGCTTATGAAATGGTTGGTAAAACACCTGGTAATATCGTCGCTGTGCGTCCTATGAAAGATGGTGTAATTGCTGATTTTGACATGACCCAACTTTTGATTGAGTTCTTTATCAAAAAAATTCGAACTGATTTTAAAACAAAAATTAAAAATACGCTTATCGGTATTCCTTGGGGAATCACAGAGGTTGAAAAACGTGCTGTATTTGAAGCAGGAAAACTCGCAGGGCAAGTAAATACGCGATTAATCGATGAACCAATGGCTGCTGCAGTAGGCGCTGGTCTGGACGTTTCAAAGCCTTTGGGGAGAATGATTGTAGATATTGGTGGCGGTACTACTGAAATTGCCGTTATATCGCTAGGGGGTATGGTTCATTGTCAAAGTTTGAGAATGGCTGGGGACCAAATCGATCAATGTATTATGAGTCATTGCAGAAAAAATTATAATTTATTAATTGGTGAGAGAATGGCTGAGCGCATTAAAATTGGAATTGGAACAACGGTCTCTATAGACGAAGAATATAGTATGGATGTTCGGGGACGCGATCTGATGTCGGGAATTCCTAAAAACTATAGTCTTTCTTCTTATGAAATTAGAGATGCGATATCTGAAGTGATTGCGACTATCGTTCAGGCGGTAAAAAAAGCGCTTGAAAAAACGCCGCCGGAATTGGCGTCAGATATTACGTCTACTGGTATCGTTTTGTCTGGAGGAGGAGCCTTGTTAAAAGGATTAACTGACTATATTGCAAGGGAAACGAATATTCCATGTAGAGTCGCGGAAGATCCCTTGTCATGTGTAGCAAAAGGGACCGGTGAAATTTTAGAAAACAGTGCTTTGCAAGAGCAATTAAGTGCAATAATTATGATGAGAAATCGTAATTTTACGATGTCAAAATAGTCTGATTGACGTTATGTTTTTTAACTCATCGTTTCGTTAATTATGAAAGTGTCGTCAAAAGGTGATTGAAGACAAAATCTCTATCATGTTTATCAGATAATTTCTTCGAAACTTTATTGAACATTTCTCGTGAGAGAATATTTTCTTGTTGGTCTAGAACTTTGTTTATTTTTTCAACAGACTTGCTGTGGTTTAAAACATACTCGAAACATTTACTCCAATATGCAGTCTTATATTTATAAGATGTTATATTATTTTCAAAACTAGTGTCTTCTAAAAGCTCAGTTTCTATTTTTTTCGATATAATAGAGTAAGCATATCTCTGTCCGTCTAGTGTATAGGTCGTATTTTCAATAATTTCTTTTAATGTCGATGAACAGGTTTGAACCTTGGAGACGATCCATGTGACAATGCTGTGTTTGTCGTCAATCCCTTTCCCAACAATAGACTCTAGTAAACCGAAATTTACGGTATAATTTGATATATTTGTAGGTGATTCGGTTGGAGTTTTTGTAATGGCTGAAGATAAACTTAAACTAACCATATCCGAATACAAATACATATAGGTGTCCGTTGTATCAAAAAACCAAGTATCCGATAAATACATGAAAAAAAGTCTCTGTGCCCGTTCATGATCAGTTTTAGAGATATCGATCATATTTTGAACCGGTCCTTTTACAGATCCAAACGTCGGTGCGAAGTCAGCCAAAAATTCAAGAAAAGCTGTTAGAATATTTTCTCCAATCACTTTTGTAGCCTCAGCAATAGCACCTGATTCGTGTGGAATAGTGTGATATTGAATGATTCCGTGACCAATCTCATGGAATAAAATAGTTTCTTTCATATCATGAACAAAAAGTTTTTGTTTGGCTGGAAACTCGTGAGACTTACAAATACCATATTTTTTGATTGTTTCTAATTTAATCAAATCGGAGATTTTATAATCCAAACTCGGATACGCTACATCATCAGATAAGTTAAATGAGGCCCATTTTTGATGAAAAATTGTATTCAGGGACTCATGTCGAATAATTATTTCCATATCACCGATTATAGCGGCCATTGCCACAATAGTGTTGGGAGTTCTGAGGATCTCGTTTTCAAGTTCAACAATTTTATAGGCGTCTAATGTTCGGACGGTTCCTTGGCCCAATATAAACTCAATATCGCTGCCATAATACCCTCCTTGAAGAAAGAGTGATGACCCAATATAAGCTAAAATATCTGAAATTGCAGACATATCATGAATGGAAAAGTCTTTATCAAGCCAAGTTAGGGAAAATTTGTTAATTTTTTCTTTTGCCTGTTCGACAGTTAAAGAAAATATATTAAAGTGTCTTATTTTTTTAGTAACAGTCTTGTGGAAACGTGAACCATGCTCAGATGTAATTGCTTCGTCAGGGGAAATATTAAGTAAATTTCTACAAAACGAAACCTTTACTTGTTGTTGTCCTGCATCTCCCCATGAATCAGATTGTTCCATAAAAAAATACAGTAGAAAACAAAAGTATTCTAACTCGTGAATTAAGCTATTTTCAACATAAGATAGAAATTTCTCATAATCAATTTTTTTGTAGGAATGATTATTTTTTTGTAAAAAGTCTTGAAAGGACGTTGAATTTTCAAGAGCAGAAGAGTCTGATAAATGAGCTAAGACTTCTTGTGATGGCCGGTTATTTTCAATTAACTGCATTTAAGGAACTCATTATAGTCTTTATTTAATAAGGATAATACCACGTATTTTACATTGCTCCATGATATATTTTCTGTGATTAAAGTGATAGGCTTCTGCTTTTTTTCTACCTGCAGAAAGTATAAACATACGTTGAAGGGTTTTTCGTTCTTCTTGTTTTAAAAACGAGAGAATATTAGCTCCTTTATCAGGGCTTAGCTTTTTACAATATTCAATTAAATAGCTCCAAAATTTGCACATAAATCCGTAGTCATTTTCATCAACAACGCTGGATTTTTTTAGGCTATTTAACGTAAGAGTTTTTACGTATTCGAATGATTTTAGGTCTGGCCCAGAAAGCTTAAACTTAGAAGAGCCTATCATTTTTTTTAGCTCACCTGATTGGACCGTTAATAAATTCATGACACGTTCAACCATGGATGGTTCGTCATCGTCTGTTTTAATAGGGTGGTAACTAACGTCTTTTTGCACGGTATGCCAATTAACGGACCCATCTTTTTTAATGTATTTGAGCATCAATAAAGCCATCATTTCTGAATATGAGTACATGTACTCGTCATCAGTATCAAAAAACCAGGTATCAGAAAAATACATATAAAACATACCTTCTGCACGGGTTGGTTCATTTTTTGATATATCTATCATATTTTGCATTGCACCCTTAAGTCCACCAAATTGAGGACAAAAATCGGCTAAAAACTCCAAAAGACTAGATAGAATATTCTCGCCAAAAAGTTTTGACGCTTCAGAAACGGATCCTACTTCAAACGACATGATTTCGCGTAACGAAACGCCGTGTCCAACCTCATGGAAAAGGATGGTATTTTTCATGTCACTGAGAAACTGATCTTTTTGTTTATAAAGATCTCTTTCTTCATTTATACCGTATAATGATAGTGCTTTTCGTTTGATGCCTTCAGATATATTTCGTTCATCTTTTTCGCCAATATTTAGGAGGTCTAGTTCACCGTATTGAAAACATTGGATCCATTTTTGATGGAAAATAGTTTCTAATGATTCTTTTCGAATATGAATGATATTACTATTGTTTGAAGCGGCCATTGCCATTATTGTCTTTGGAGATCGAATGATTTCTGAATTGAGATGTATTATTTCGTACCTATCCAAAGTTTCTTTTGTATAGTTTGCAAATATAAACATATGGTCCGAACCCATTCGTGCGGCATAGTAATGAATATCTGATTCAATGAATTTGAGTAAACGGTTTATTTCAATGGAATCAGATACTTTAAAGGACATTGACCCAATTTTAATTGTAAAATTAGTATAGAGTTGTTGAAGTGAATATTGAGATGCATCGAGAATGTCATAGTCTTCGCCGGCATCTCGAACGACTGTCATAAATTTTGTCGCATCGTCAGTCGATAATGACTTTTCAAACGGAATTTTAAGTAGGTTTCTACAAAAACCAATTTTTGATTGCTGTTCGCCACCGTTTCCCCAATTGTTCGTTTTTTCCATCAAAAAATATTGAATAAAGGCGACTTTTCTGAGTTGTTCTGAAATTGAATTATTTACAATAGTTTGAATTTTTTGTTTATTTGTTTTGGATAATGCAAGTTTGTTTGAAGTGAGGTATTTATGTAGTGTTTCGAATGAAGACATAATAGATTTGTCAGAGAGAATAGAAAAGAAGTTCTCTGTAAGTTGGTTTTTTTTTATAAGTGAATGTGGCATTTGATAAATATTCTTCCCATTTATTTGATAACAGTAACATGATATTTTCAGAAAATTGTTTAGAAAGCAAAAAAAAAGCTGCTGAGTTAATCAGCAGCTTTTAATGAAGGTAAGTTTTAAAAAATTAAGCGGTAACTGTTGAAAAATTCCCGGTTGAATCTGCTATCGCATCCAACAAGTCTGCGTCAGTGACCTCCTCAGCACGGCCTTTGTTCAATTCGGCTAACATCGCTGTTTTAGTAACGGTTATGCTTTGATCAGAAGTGGTTGTTAGTACAAGTGTTTCACCTTCTCCAAATTTTGCTCCCTTAAAATCATGAGTGATAAATGTTTCAGATTCTGCTGCTCCTACTGGCTTCTCGGGTGAAAATCTCATCGGTTTTGGTGCTGTGAAAGTTATAGAATTATTTGCTACTCTATCCATAATAGTATCTCCTTTTTTTTATTATTATTTTTCGTTCTTAACTACTTATCGTTGTATTAAAATAAAAATTTCATTTATTTTAAATCAATGGACTATATCTCAACTTAAATTAGTTCAATATAGACATAAAATTGACCAATTATCTAATTTTACTCAATAAATTTTTTAACTCAATTTCCTAATCAATATATAATAAAAAAAATAGATTAATTCAATAGAAACTTATAAAAAAGTTAAGTTAATGTTTGTTTTTCCAATGAATAGGCGTCTTGAAATTGAAAAAGTCACGAGATTATTGTAATCTTTGCCTTCACATATTTAACTATAGGATCAATTTATGAAAACACAGCTAGAATCAATACAAAAATTTTCACATGACTCAATTTTGGGAGCAAAAACGTCGATTGATTTGGATTTAGTTAAATCCAGAACATTAGGTAAAAGCAGCGACTTTAATGGATTGATGAAAATGCTTGCTACAATACCTAAAGAAGAGCGTCCTGAAATGGGTAAACTTATAAATACAGTAAAAAATGAACTGGAAATTTTAATAAATAAAAAACAAAAGGACCTTCTTAAATCGGAAAGAGAATCGAGTTTAGCGACCCAAAAAATAGACTCAAGTTTGCCAGGGGTAGAATTTCCCGTCGGTACAAAACATCCAATTACACAAACAATTGAACGTATAACTGAAATTTTGGGCAGAATCGGGTTTGATACTAAGGAAGGCACGGAAATAGAAACAGACTTCTATAATTTTGAAGCGTTAAATATAAAAGAAGATCATCCAGCCAGAGATATGCACGATACATTTTATTTAAATACAGATCATGTTCTTAGAACACACACATCTCCTGCTCAAATTCACGAGATGGAATCAAACAGTCCTCCAATTAAGATAATTGTACCGGGACAGGTGTTTAGATGTGATTCGGATGTTACTCATTCCCCGGTGTTTCATCAAATCGAGGGCTTATACGTAAATAAAAAAGTTTCTTTTGCTGAGTTGAAGGGGACCTTGTCTTTTTTCATTAACGAATTGTTTGGAACGACGCCAATACGATTTAGACCAAGCTATTTTCCTTTTACTGAACCATCCTCTGAAATAGATGTTCAATGTGTCATGTGCCAAGGTAAAGGCTGTAACGTTTGTGGTCATACTGGATGGTTAGAAATTTTAGGTGCTGGAATGGTAAATCGGGAAGTATTTAAATCGGTTGGATATAATCCGGACGAGGTCCAAGGCTTTGCATTTGGGGTTGGTGTAGAACGAATTGCAATGTTAATGCATGGGATTAACGACATTCGCTTGTTTTATGAAAATGATCGTCGGTTTTTAGAACAATTTTAAGGTTTAGGAAGCGTATAAAAATATGAAATTTTCACTGAATTGGTTAAAAGAATATGTAACTATCTCAATTACGACTGAAGAGCTTGTAAATAAGCTTGTAATGGCAGGACATGAAGTTGAGGAAATTATTGAGTTAGGTCACGAATTGAAAAATGTTATAGCCGGTAAAATTATTTCTATTGAGAAACATCCCGATGCAGATAAATTAGTCATTACCCAAATTTCTGATGGGACAACAGACCATCAAATAGTTACAGGCGCTAATAATATAAATGTTGGAGATATTGTTCCTGTAGCAATTCCTGGTGCCGTTTTGCATAAAGGGTTTAAAATAAAAGCATCTAAATTAAGAGGCGTTCCGTCTAATGGAATGTTATGTTCGGAAACAGAGTTGGGGCTTGCAGAAAGCTCTAATGGAATCTGGATTTTAGACAAAGAAACACCAGTGGGTGTCGATTTTATAGCATATGCATCTATCCAAGATACCATTCTCGATGTGTCTATCTTGCCAAACCGAGGTGATTGTCAAAGCGTCTATGGTCTTGCTCGCGAGTTGTCTGTTGTTTTAAATACGCCTTTAAAGAAATTAGAGACAACGTTGACTTTAACGGACTCATCGTCAACTTTATCGTTTTCGAACGAAGGTAAAGAGTTTTGTGATCGTTATACAGGGCGAATAATTCGAAATATTAAAAAAGTGGATACGCCTTTAAAGATAAAACGTTTTTTACAGGGAATGGGCGTAGGATCTATAAATATGGTCGTTGATATAACAAATTATGTGTTACTTGAAACGGGGCAGCCATTACATGCTTTTGATTTGTCTCATGTTAATGGACACGACGTATCGTGCAAAAAAGCAAATGCAAAAGAAAAAATAACAGGGCTAGATTCGAAGACATATGAATTATCCACAGAAGATTATGTAATTGCAATAAATGGGAAGGCCCAAGCAGTAGCCGGGCTTATAGGTGGGAATGAGTCGTCGGTAAACGAATCTACAGCTGATATATTTTTGGAAGCGGCAAACTTTTTCCCAGTTTCTATTAGAAAGGCTCAGCAACGGCATGGTCTAAGAACTGAAAGTTCGATTCGATTCGAAAAAGGAACAGATATAGAGGCAGTAGAACGCGCATCGGAGAGAGCCGCTCATTTGTATCAAAAATATGCTGGGGCAGTCGTTGAATCATTGACTATAGATTATAAAAAAGAAGGCGTTAGTTCATCATCTTCTATTAAATTTGCTTATAAAGATATTAATCAACTTATTGGCTTGAATTTATCGAATCAAGATATTGATAATCCTTTAATAAAATTAGGGTTTGAAATAGAAAATGACCGAGTTTTTGTTCCGTCGTGGCGGGTTAGAGATTGTATTGATTGGCCATGTCTTGCAGAAGAAGTACTTAGAATAAACGGATTTGATGGGGTGCCATCCGTTTTACCTTTAGAAACAGTGATCCCTTCAAAAAAAGAAAGAAAAAGAGAACTTCGGGATTTGATTTCAGATTTTATGATTAGTAACGGATTTAACCAAGTGGTTTCATTTCCAATGATTTCTCCAAAGGTTGCTGTGAATCAGGATTTGGTTATCAAAAATCCTATTTCTTTAGAAGCGTCAGTGATGCGTGTAGATATTCAGCCAGAATTATTGAGAATCACAGAACATAATTTGAAAAGACAGCAGGAAAATTTAAAATTATTTGAAGTGGGTAAAGGGTTTTCATTAGTAAATAATCAGCCAAAGGATACTGTTTTTTGTGAAGGAATTTGTACCGGTGCTTTATTTGGAAAGTCGTATCAAAAGAATGTTTCAAAAATAAAAGGTGATGATTATTTTATTATAAAGGGGCTCCTTCTAGCGTGCCTTAAACAGACTGGCTTTAACTTAGAGTTTTTGTCTGAAGAGGATGTTGATGAATCGGAGCTTATAGAATCAAGTCTAAAAAACAAAGGTGATGATTCGAACTCTTATATTCCGGGTAAACATACCTATTTGACGGTTAATAAAAAAGTGATTGGCGAATTTGGAATTTTACATCCTAACTTTTTAGATACTTATGATATTTCAGATGAAGTCGCTTATTTTAAACTAAATATTTCTGTGCTAGCTAAACTAAATGTTGAAGTAGCAACGTATCGACCATTTTCAAAATTCCCTTCAACGCGACGTGATATTGCCCTTGTAATTCCTAAATCACTTGCATTTGAAAAGATCGAACGGTTTGTTGAATCGAACAAACCTAGGACGTTAAAAAAGACGTTTATTTTTGATGTTTTTGAATCAGAGAAGATTGGTTCAGAAAACAGAAGTTTAGGACTGGCATTTGTATACCAAAATGATAAAAAAACGCTAGAGGACAAAGATGTTAATAGAGCACATGATAAATTATCCGAAAAACTCTTAAAAGAGTTTAATCTTTCGACTCGATAGTTCTGTGAATCTATTTAGGTATGACAATAGATCATGATAGAGACTCCTATGTTACGGCAATATCTTGCTATTAAAAAAAACTACCAAGATGCCATTTTATTTTTCCGATTGGGCGATTTTTACGAGATGTTTTTGGATGATGCAAAACTTGCTTCGAGGGAGCTGTCTCTTACATTAACCGGTAGGGGAAAAGATGAAAATCGAATTCCTATGTGCGGCATTCCTCATCATTCCTCCAGTTCTTATATAACGAAACTGGTTAATAAAGGGTATAAAGTCGCGATTTGTGAACAAGTAGAAGCTGCCGATTCAAAAAAGGGAATTACAAAGCGTGATGTCGTGAGGGTTATAACACCTGGAACAGCGTCAGAGTCTGCAAATATCGAAGAAACAGAGCACAATTTTATTGTTTCCATTTCATATTCTCTTTTGAATAATAAATACGGAATATGCTTTGGAGATGCGAGTACTGGTGAAACATTTGCCTATGAGGTATCTAAAAAAATAGATGCTATTAATGCTATTTATCGATTGAGAGCAAAAGAGATTTTATTGGATGTTAATTGCGAATTGGTTTTGGACGATTCGGTGTTAATAAACAGATTTGAATCACTTTCGTGTGAAAAATCGGAAAAAAAATTATGTGAGCACTTTAACCTTCAGTCATTGAAAAGCTTTGGAATTGAAGATTTAAATAGTTCATTGCCAGCAGTTTGGGCATATCTTGACTATTTGATAGATACTCAAAAAAATGGTGTTCCGCAGGTTAAAAATATTCATCCATTTTCTATGGATTTCACTATGCAAATGGACAAACAGACGATTAAAAATTTAGAGCTAACCAAAGCGTTAGACAGAAAATCTGATGAGGGTACGTTATTTTGGGTTCTAAACGAGACCAAGACAAGTATGGGTGGACGTCACCTAAGGCATCGATTGATTCACCCATTTAGAGACCAAGTAACTATAAATAAACAATTAGATGCTGTGGCGTCTTTAGTAGACAATTATGAATCCAGAGAGAGTATAAGAGATCATTTAAAGGCCGTTTATGACTTAGAACGCTTAATGACACGGATTGCCGGAGACAACCAAAACCCAAGAGATTTGGTTGCCCTTAAAGAATCTTTGGCTAAATGTCAGGAAATTAAACTTTCAGATGTTAGTGACGACCTCTTAAAAGAGGCAACGTTATTTTTTGAAACGTTGTCCGACGTAACTAACCCTTGCTCCAAAATTATCCGATTGATAGATGCGTCTATCAAGGAAAATCCACCTGTAAATTTAAGAGATGGGTTTGTCATTCGTAATGGGTACAATCAGGAGCTAGATGACCTCGCTGCTTCTTTTTTAGAGATTAGGGCATGGATATCAACATTAGAAAATGTTGAACGAGAAAAAACAGGCTTAAAAATTAAATTGGGATTTAACAGAGTATTTGGCTATTACTTTGAAGTATCTAATTTACACAAAGACCAAGTTCCCGACCATTATATAAGAAAACAAACCCTTACAAACGGGGAACGATTTATAACTCCCGAATTAAAAGAAAAAGAAACAATACTTTTGAATGGGGAAGAAAAGCAGAAAGCACTTGAACTAGAAATTTATAAAAAGGTTGTTTTAGAAATTAAAGAATTCATACCGTTTATTCAATTATTATCAGAACATATCGCTAGGCTAGATTGTATTCAGTCATTAGCGACCGTTGCTCAGAAGTTTAGGTACTCACGCCCTGAGTTTGTTCAGGAAAAAGAAACTCCTGTCTTCGAAGTTAAACAAGGCAGGCATCCTGTTCTCGATAAAAAAGACGATGTTCAGTTTATCCCTAACGGACTTAAGTTAAACGATGAGTGTTCTTTTTATTTAATTACTGGACCTAATATGGCTGGAAAATCAACGTATATGCGTCAAATGGCGTTGATTGCTGTCATGGCTCAAATCGGAAGTTTTGTGCCTGCTGAATCGGTGATTATGAGTCCAATTGATCGTCTGTTTACTCGCATAGGTACGTTGGATAATTTATATTCTGGTCAAAGCACATTTATGGTTGAAATGCTTGAGACAGCGACAATATTAAATAATGCTACATTAAATAGTTTTATCGTTTTAGATGAAATTGGAAGAGGAACCTCCACATTTGACGGTATGAGTATTGCTGGAGCGGTGAGCCAATACATTCATGACGGTATTCGTGCTAGGTCCCTGTTTGCAACTCATTATCATGAATTAAATGAGTTGGCGGACTCATGTTCTCGTCTTAAAAATTATAGTATGAAAATTTCTGAAGTCGATGGAGACGTTATTTTTAATTATGAGTTGATAGAGGGGCCTGCCGATAAAAGTTATGGAATTCACGTGGCTGAAATGGCTGGGCTTCCCAATGAAGTTATTCAACAGGCGAAACTGAGTTTAGAAAAGTATGAAAATGAGTCATCCCAAGAAGAATTAGATGCACAACTGGCGTTATTTTAAATGATGAATCTTTCAACTCCATTGTTAATCAAACCACGACTATTTAAAGATAATAGAGGGCATTTCTTTGAGAAGTATAAACAATCATCGTTTAAATCATTAGGTATTAACGAGCCAATTGTTCAATTTAATGAAAGCAGATCTACGAAAGGAACCTTGAGAGGTCTTCATTTTCAAATACCACCTCATTCTCAGTCCAAAATAGTGTCTGTTTGCTATGGAGAGATATTGGACGTGGTTGTTGATATCAATCCTCTTTCTTCAACATTTAAAACGTGGAAAAAATTCAACTTATCCGCAGAAAACAAACATAGTTTATATATTCCTGGGCATTATGCTCATGGTTTTTTGGTATTGAGTGATGAGGCTGTTGTTCAATATATGTGTAGTCATGAATATTCTCCAGAAAGTGAAAGAGGGATTATGTGGAACGAGAAAGAGTTTGGAATTGAATGGCCGATACAGGAAGGGAGTCCTCTTCAGTTTTCGGAAAAAGACGAAAACGCATCTTCTTTATTAAATTTACAGGACGAATTAATACGTGTCTTCCATAAATAATTTATTAGATTTTACGTCCAATTATATGACGTTCAATGACTACCGATTTAGGGTGTATCGTTCGTGCAGACCGGACGACGAACTCATTTTGGTAATTGTTCATGGAATGATGGAACACGGAAAACGGTACTTTGAATTAGCCAAATTTCTTCAAGATAATAAAATATCGACCTATATCCTTGATCTCCCCGGTCACGGTGAAACAGGCGATCTTAACAAAGATTTTGGTCATATGGACGATGACGGGTGGAAACACGCGATTGGATGCATAAATGAAGTTGTGATGTCGGTTTCGGATTCAGAAAAGAACATTTTTCTATTTGGACATAGTATGGGTAGTTTTCTTGCAATGCAGATTGGGAGTACTAACCCGTTTATAAAAGGACTTGTCTTATCTGGAATGACATACCCATCCTATGTGTCGCTTAGGGCAGGGCGGATGCTCACCGACATGTTAAAGTTAGTGAGTCCCCGACTATCGGGGTGGGTTTTTCATAAACTGACGTTTTTTTTGTGTGAAAATAGCTTTAAAAGTGATGGGTCACCGTTTGCTTGGTTATCGTCAGATAAAACGAAAGTTGACGATTATTCTTCAGATAAATACTGCGGCAAGCTGTGTACCGTTGGATTTTATAATCAGTTATTCAAAGGTGTTCAGTCTGTTATCAATCTCGTTCCCGATATGAACGTACATACCTATGTTTTGTCGAGTTTAAATGATCCAATGGGGGGCTATGGGAGAGGGCCAAAAAAATGGGCCAAATGTATAGCAAAAAAATGGGGTTGGCCGCTTAACTTCGTAGAGTATAAGGGCCGGCACGAATTGATTAATGAAATTGACCGGAAAAACGTCTATAATGACATTCTGAACTGGATAAAGAGGAGCCGAAGAACATGAACTGGAAAACAAGAGTACACTGTAATACTGTGAGTGAAGGAAATTTGAATGAGACAATCCATTTGAATGGGTGGGTAGATGCGGTAAGAGACCATGGGCATTTATTTTTTATTCATTTAAGAGATATATCGGGAATTGTTCAACTTGTTTTCGATCCAACTAAAAATAAAACATGTTATGATGTCGGCAAAAAATTGAGGTCTGAGTGGACGGTAGAGGTTAAAGGAACCGTTTTAAAACGGGATTCTGAAAGTACAAATCCTCAACTAGAAACTGGGTGCTTTGAAGTTGAAGTTACGGAAATTAATGTGTTAAGTCAATCTGAAACCCCTCCGTTTTCTATATCTGAAAAGGATATTACAACAGAGCACGAACGTAATTATGAGGTTGATGAAGAGTTAAGACTTAAATATCGATATTTAGATTTACGTAGACCGTCGATGAAAAATAATATGATTCAGCGTCATAAAATTGTAAAGTCTATTCATAATTTTTTGGATGCTAAACAATTTTTTAACATTGAGACTCCAATGTTAACTAAAAGCACCCCTGAAGGAGCAAGAGATTATTTAGTTCCAAGTAGAGTTCATAAGACCAAGTTTTATGCATTACCTCAATCACCACAACTTTATAAACAGATGATAATGATGAGTGGCTTAGAACGATATTATCAAATCGTAAAGTGCTTTAGGGATGAAGATCTTCGTCCAAATCGTCAGCCAGAATTTACGCAAGTAGATATTGAAGCTTCGTTTATTGATGAGTCTTTTATTTTTGAATTGTTAGAAGGTTTAATTTCAGAAGTCTTTAAAACACAAGGAATGAAAGCGTCAGGACCTTTTCCAAGAATAACGTACGATGAAGCGATGAATAGCTATGGGTCCGACAAACCGGATATTCGATTTGATATGAAAATGGTTGATATGACCGAAACATTTAAAGGTGTTGGCTATAAAATATTTAACCAAATTGTAGAATCCGGTGGTCGAATAAAAGGGATTAATATTCCCGGGCAAGCTGGGAATTTAGGAAAGAATTTACTTCAAAATGAATTTGCTAAAAAGTTAATACCAAAAATGGGCGGTAAGGGTATGACTTGGATGAAAGTTGAGGGTGGAAAATTGAACTCTAACATTGTTCAATTTTTTAATGATGACTATCAACAAAAAATGATCTCCTCATTGGACGGAAAAGACGGAGATGTTCTCATTTTTATAGCAGATACAAATCCAGATCTAGTTAACGACGTATTAGGAAAATTCAGGTTATTTATTGCAGAAAGACAGGGGTTAATCGACACAACTAAAAATGGATTGTGCTGGATTACAGAGTTTCCATTGTTTGAAATGAAGGATGGTAATTTAAGTTCGATGCATCACCCATTTACTATGCCTGATAAACGTTTTATGGATATTGATATAAATGATAAGGAAGCTTTTTTGAAAGTGAAATCTAGAGGGTATGACCTTGTTCTGAATGGCGAAGAAATTGGTGGTGGATCAATTAGAATTCATGATACAAAAATGCAAAACAAACTATTTGAAGTTTTAGGGTTATCCGAAAATGAAATCGAAGAAAAATTTGGATTCTTTGTTAATGCCTTAAAATATGGGGCGCCTCCTCATGGGGGGTTAGCAATTGGGTTAGATAGGTTGGTATCGATCTTGCTCGAAACAAATAGTATTAGAGACGTTATCGCCTTTCCTAAAAATAGAGCAGCCGGGTGTCCGTTAACTCAGTCACCAGATTCTGTCAAACAAAGCCAACTTGCAGAGCTATCTATTCAGACGATTGATGAAGAGGAATCAATTTCGAATTAGTCGCCCTTTTGTGTAATTAGACTACGGGATATGGCCAGTCGTATGGAAGACGTTATTAAGGTTAAGTCATGTTTTTGGGATATATGAAAAGTAAAAAAGCTGACAGCGCAAAAATGAAGACTTATATATAGAATTGGTTGGCGTCAAAATGGAAGTAAGCTAACGCCATCTGGGACCTTGCCTGTTTCCTCGATAATTTTTTTTACTTCAAGAAATACATGACTTGCCGATGAAAGATCCTGTACAGCCAATCCCGTCGAATCAAAAATAGAAATTTCAGAAGAGGTTCGTCTTCCTTGTATTTTTTTAGTTAAAATATCGCCAAGAGTTCCACGGATATCTGATTTGGTAATGATATGCTTAGTTAGTGGAACGTTTATTTCTCCAGAATGAGAAGCCTGTAGAATGTCATCAACGACAACAATACTTGACCGCAATAGCTCGGGGTCTAGTTCTTGTTTACCTTCTGCATCTGCGCCGATAGCATTAATATGTGTTCCAGGTTTTATCCATTCCTTCATTATTAAAGGAGATTTTGAGGGAGTTGTTGTTACGATAATATCTGCCGATTCAACGGAATGTTGAATGGATGTATCAATCGTTATCTCTCCTGGGAATAGGCACGTAAGTTTTTCTTTTAAAGAGATAGCCACGTTAACGTTTAAATCAAAAATGGAAATATGAGTGATAGTACAGGCACAGAGAATCGCCTTACATTGGAAAAATGCCTGATTGCCAGCACCTATTAGGCTTAAATGAGAAGCATTAGGTTTTGCAAGCGATTTTGAAGCAAGGCCACCAGAGGCCCCTGTTCTAATATTAGTGAGTGATGTCGCCTCTAATATAGCGAGCGGTTTTCCATTTTTTGGGTCATTAAGAAGAAATAGAGCCATAACAGATGGAAGAGATGTTCCACTATTGTTGTGAGAATTCACCCATTTTATACCTGCATATCCATTTTCTATGTATGAAGGCATCGCTCTAAAATCTCCATTAAATTGAGGTAAGTCTAAATACAGTTTAGGAGGCATTTTGGAGTGGTCAGTCGCGTAGTCTATAAATGCTTTTTCGACAATATCGATAGAAATTGGAGTTGGAAGCAATTTATAAACGACGGATGCAGAAATATAACAAAGAGAATCGAATTTATTTAATCCAAGTTCAGATTTTTTTTTCAACGGTTACCTTCTTTTTACATATAAATCTATCTTTTTTCTGCGTATAAATTTATTTTTCCGTGACCTTTTATATATTTCCCTTTATTTTTAATATCTAATGGATATTTTCCAGAGAAACAAGCAGAGCAATAATTTGATTTTTTATGAGCTGTTGTCGATCGTTTCATTCCATCGATACTCAAGAATCCGAGACTATTCGCTCCGACAAATCTCATAATTTCAGCAGTTGTTTTATTTGCAGCTATTAACTGGTCTCTATCAGGCGTATCAATTCCCATATGACATGGAAACTGAATGGGAGGTGATGATATTCTTAAGTGAACTTCTGTAGCCCCTGCTTCAAGGATAGCAGAAACCCGTCTTTTTGCAGTTGTTCCTCTAACTAATGAATCATCAACAACAACGACACGCTTTCCTTTAAGGACATGTTTAATTGGATTCAATTTAACTTTAACACTAAAATCTCGAATCGATTGTTCAGGCTGAATAAACGTTCGCCCAACGTAATGGTTTCTCGTCATTCCAATTTCGAAAGGTATCCCGCTTTGCTCAGCGAAGCCCAAAGCAGCGCTATTTCCCGAATCGGGAATAGACATAACGATATCAGCTTCCGCTGGATGTTCAATAGATAATTGTCGTCCCATTTCTTTTCGTACAAGATGAACAGAATCTCCAAAAACCTGGCTATCAGGACGTGAAAAGTA
Organism: bacterium; assembly: GCA_018699495.1. Lineage (GTDB taxonomy): Bacteria > Margulisbacteria > Marinamargulisbacteria > JABIPA01 > JABIPA01 > JABIPA01. The sequence continues at coordinate 22,134 of JABIQV010000112.1, forward strand.
AACATGCTCAAAAATACAATGAGCGGGTTGAATGACCGATTCAGAAGGAATAGTGAAACTAATAATTCCTTCTTTGGATATAATGATTATTTCACCAGGTTCTATTTCTCTTATATATTCGGCACCAATTAGGTCGAGAGCACATGTTTCAGAACTCACAAAATAAGAATTATCCTTTTTTCCTAGAACAAGAGGCCTGAATCCATGCCTATCACGAGCCGCTACTAAAAAATTTTCGCCTAACATCACTAAAGAGAATGCACCCTCTATTTTTCCAAGCGTTTCACCTAAAGCATCCGAAAAGTCGCTGTGTGAGGATCGTGATAATAAATGTAAAATAACTTCAGAATCAATAGTCGTTTGAAACAAAGCGCCTATTTTTTCTAGTTCTTCAATTAAACTAAAGGCATTGGTTAAGTTACCATTATGAGCAATAGAAATTCTGCCTTTTGATGTTTGAGAATAGAGGGGTTGGATATTGTTGATGTTTGATGCGCCTGTTGTTGAGTATCTAACATGGCCAATTGCACTTTCCCCTTTTAAATATTCTGTTTTCTCGCCGTCAAAAACTTTGGAAACGAGTCCCATTTCTTTAACCGCGTAAAAGTCTGTTCCGTCAAAAGATACAATTCCGGCGCTTTCTTGCCCCCTGTGTTGTAACGAATACAAGCCGAGATAACATAAGTGAGAAGCATTTTTATGACCAAAAGCTCCAAAAACGCCACATTCATCTTTAAATCCCATTTATTCCACCTTGTGTACTGTTTGTTGGCCCTGTGTAATTTCAGCCTTCATCATATTAATAAATTCGCTGAATAGATAGTGAGAATCATGTGGGCCAGGTGCAGATTCTGGGTGGTATTGAATACCAAGGAGAGGATGTACCTTGTGACGAATCCCTTCTAAAGAACCGTCGTTTAAATTAATGTGTGAAAGCTCGACTTCACGGGGGTCAAGACTATTTTTATCGATACAAAATCCGTGGTTTTGTGATGTTATTTCAACTTTACCAGTTTTCATATCTTTTACTGGTTGATTAATCCCATGATGTCCAAAATCAAGTTTATAAGATTTGCCTCCAAGAGCAAGACAAAGTAGTTGATGTCCTAGGCAAATTCCAAAAATTGGACGTTTACCAATGATGTCTCTTAAAACCTGAATTAAGTCATGGAGAGGTTCAGGGTCACCAGGTCCGTTAGATATAAAGACCCCATCAAATTTCCCTGATAATAATTCTTTTGAAGAAACTGAAAGTGGAAAAACTGTACATTTACAACCTAATCGTTCGAGTTGTCTTAAAATATTCCATTTTATTCCACAATCTATAACGGCAATGCTGTATCTACTCTTTATTTCTGAACATGTATCCATTTTTTCGTCATGTTCGTCAAGGTAGACAGAGTTTGGAGACTGGTCGTTTGTTGACCAGATATAGGCCTTTGATGTTGTAACTGTTTTTGCGAGGTTTTGACCAATCATGTCTGGAGATGCGTCTATTTTAGATAAAATAAGATTCAATGGGTCTTGAGACGTCGTTAATATTGCTTTTTGAGACCCTGTTTTACGAACATGTTTAGTAATTGCCCGTGTATCAAAATCATCTGCCCCAAAAATATTATGTTCGTCTAAAAATGTCTTTAAGCTCTTTTCGCTTCTCCAATTGCTTGGAAAATCACAGTATTCACGCACAATCAGTCCGTTAAGGTGTATCTTACCTGATTCATTGTCTTGGATATTAATTCCATAATTTCCAATGAGAGGGTAGGTCATGAGAACGAGTTGCCCTGAGTAGGAAGGATCCGTGAAAATTTCTTGATAGCCGGACATACCAGTGTTGAAAACGACTTCTCCAAAACAATCTTTAGAAGAAGTTGTAAAAACACGGCCTTCAAAAACTCGGCCATCAGCAAATATTAGTCGTACTTTTTTCATTATTGTTCCGACTTCAGAGTTTAACAAAACCAACTCCAATATGAAAGGGGTTTTTACTGGAAATGGGGGTCAAACATGGGACGCTTTCTAAAATGTTAATAGAATTACGTATTCCTATTTTATCGCAAATATAAGATACAAATAATTTTTTTCATATCGAATTTCTTTCATCAAAGATAGAAACTAAAATATTTAACGTTTAATTCAGATAAAAGCGGGAATACCAAACATTAAATACAGGTAAAAAGGGGAAAAAATATATAGTGCAAAAGATCGTAATATTTCTAATAGCAATGACGACCTTATGTTTTGGCCAACGTTTTGAGGACTTAGCACTGGTAAAAGGCTTCGCTCTTGGAAATGCCTTAACTGCTGAAAAGTCGTTAGATGCCATTTTTAAAAATCCGTCCGCGCCTAAAACTGGAGACTCTCCAATTTTTCAAACAAACGTTTCATCGTATTACGATTCGGATATTCAAATTCTTTCGTTTCTATATTCTACAAAGCTGGCAGAAGGGGTTATTTTTTCTATTGGTATTCCGGTTAAGAAAATTAGTGGAATTAGACAAACAGTTGAGCTTAACGGAAGAGCTCATGAAGTTGGAAGCTTCCAGGATTTCCATATTCTGGGGTTAAGCGCATTGACGTATTCTATGGAAACGCTTTCTTTTGGCATTTCAGCTTATGTTAATCATCAGACGATAGGGGACTATTCTGCAAATTCATTTGGGTTTGATGTTGGGTTTCAGGCTGAGATTAATAATCTGTTGGTTGGAGCATCGTTACAAAATCTAAATAAACCGAGTGTAGAGTGGTCAACCGGAAAATCTGAAGAAGTCTCTCCTATTATAAATGGGGGGCTTAATATTGAATGTTCTGAAAAAATATCGGTTTTATTTGATGGGGAATTGGAGGTTGACACAGTTAAATCTCAAAATTTAACGTTTAATTCGGCAGTATCTTATTCTCTTAGTCCAGAAATGGAAGCCACCATAGGAATAAGACATTTATTTTCAAATAGAAATTTTAGGTTCGGACTGTCTACAAATTTTACACCAATCACGCTTTCTTATGCATTTTCAAATCATGAATCCCTCGGAGTGATTCATAAATTAGGAGTTTCGATTGAACATTAAAAAAAGATACATCGTCATTATATTTTTGTTTGGGTTCTGTAGTTTTTTGAAAGCTCAATATTTAAAAACTGATAAATATGAAGAACAGAAGACATCCATAATTGTTAAATTTAAAAAAGAAAACATATTAAATAGAGATGTCTTAAACAGAGTTTTACGAAGTCCAGGTACACATACACTTAGTGTAGCAAATACTGGGTCATTACAGGGCACAACATTTGACGCCGTTTTGAAAGATACCGTCGACGCAACTTATAACCATATCAAACTATTTCAGGACCCGTCAGGGTTAACAACTCAGTCGGTAGGATCTAACTATTATATTGTTGATATAGCATCGGGTGACGCAGAAAAGGTACTAAAAATATTTAATCAAGATGCTTCGATAGAGTATGCAGAAGTTAATCAAATAATTTCTTTACCTAAAGATGTAAACCATCCCGATGGGTTCAGTAAAACAGGGTTTTCCAGCAGCAATTTCGAGGTTCAGTCAAGTGACCCTGGGTTTTCAAATCAATATTATTATTCGGGCTTAAATATTCCAGTCGTAATGGAATACACTGGCCAAGACGAGATTTTGGTAGCGATTGTCGATTCAGGAATAGACATATACCACGAGGACTTGGATGGGAAGATAGCTATCAATGGAAACGAAGTGTTGAATGGTATTGACGATGATTTTAATGGGGTAATCGATGATATTTATGGATATAATTTTTCTGGCTATTTTGAAGGAGGTGGCTCAAATTCCATAACTGATGGGTTTGGACACGGTACTCATATTTCTGGAATTATTGCGTCAAAAGTTGGAAATGGGGTAGGTATTAAAGGAATAAATCCAAACGTAAAACTACTCGCGGTTCCTTTTTTGAATCGTTTCGGATTTGGAACTCAAGTAGATGCCGCCCGAGCGATTCAATATGCAGTCGATAGGGGAGCTAAGATAATAAATTGTAGTTGGGGATATACGTCAGATTCGGCGTTAATGAGAGAATCTTTCGAATACGCATTTGAGAGAGGCGTTATTGTAATTGCCGCGGTAGGAAATGGATCAAGTACAAAGTTAGAGTATCCAGCTGCATATGATGAATCCATAGGGGTTGGGTCAACAAATTTAGATGGAAACAGATCCTCATTTTCAAACTATGGCGAGCAGTTGGATTTTTTAACTTATGGAGAAAAAATCTACAGTCTTCTTCCAAATAATCGGTATGCTTATAAGTCTGGATCTTCTCAAAGTACAGCAATTGTAACCGGATTAGTTTCAGGGTTATTATCTAAATATCCAGATTTGTTACAGGAAGAGGTTATTGAGATATTAAAATATTCATCTGTTAATCCTGAAAATTCTTCAAAAAC
>JABIQV010000113.1 GCA_018699495.1 bacterium
ACAATAAAGCTAAAAGGTGACGATTCCAACCAATTTGGTGAGTAAAAAAATCCAAAAAGTTAAACGATGTTACGGATGTATAGAGACGTTTATTCCAAAAACTAGTCCCGTGTCCAATACGTAATGGTATTTTTGAAAAATAAGAAAGCCATGCATATTTTTCAGCTCGCCAAGCCCCAATAAATAGGTCGATATCTAATTCTTTAATCGTTTTCACAAGTTTATAGAAACATTTTACATCTTTTAAAGTGGTGATATAGGGAAGGGTATCTTCGATACAACCATCAATATATTCAAAAGACGAAAATAACGAAAAGTATTCTTTTTTAACTAAAAAATATATTTTAGCCGTCGGATATTTTTCTCTGATCGGCATAATTAAAGAGGTTGCAAGAATAACATCCCCTAAAACATCGCCTCTACCTATAAGTATTTTTTTCATTTTGAATTTTTGAATCGAAATGTTAGCTAGTTAGTAACATCGCGATAGTTTCTTTCATGGTTTCTTTTACGGAATCAACAGATACTTGTAGCCCTGGTAAATCGTGTTCGCAGTGAGGCTGTTTGGAAACGGATTTATCTTGAAAATCGATGGCCAGTTTAAGACCAAACGCTAAGGCTATTTTCTTGAGCGTTGCTACGTTTGGCTCCGTTTCACCTTTTTCCAATCGTACAATCGCACGTTGAGAGGTTCCAACATGTGATGCCAAGTCGGATTGCGTCCAGCCCTTTTTTTTTCGTAGTGATTTCACCTTAGAGGCGATGGATTCGTTTAATGTGTCAGTCATAGAGTGGCATCCTAGTTTAAAAAAATTTAAAAGATGAGTATAGTTTACCGACAAATGGAGAAGAGTTCTAGTTAAGTAGGCCTAGATGGTGCGCCCGGCATGATTCGAACATGCGACCTTTTGATTCGTAGTCAAATATTCTATCCAGCTGAACTACGGGCGCCCAAAAATTAATCTCTATGCAATTAAAAATTAACCGCACAGAAATCTTATTCTATCGATAAGTTGAAAAATGGCCAATACTAAAAAATTATTTTTAAGAGAGTCGTTCCTGAGAAAGCAAGAATCCAAAAATAAGTTGTCCATAATATCTAAGCGCGTCGTTCCTGCGAAAGCAGGAATCCAGAAAATGTTAACAGATACTATTAAGGTAAGTTATTCAGAAAGAATTTTAGCGATAATACGAGACGTAGATAACCCATCAACAAACGGAAGAATTTTAACGTCTCCACCATATTCTTTTACGATTTTATACTCAGGAAGGTCTTCTGCCTTATAATCCCCGCCCTTAACATGAATGTCAGGCTTAAGCTCAGATATCAATAGTTCAGGCGTTTTTTCATTAAAAAAAACAACGCCGTCAACAAGTTCCATAGCACTTAAAATAAACGCACGATGTTCTTCAGAAACAAGCGGTCGTTTTGGCCCTTTATTTGTTTTAACAGAATCGTCCGTGTTAAGCCCAATTATCAGCTTGTCACCAAGTTGTTTTGCCTGGCTAAGATAGGTTACGTGACCTGCATGAAGGAGGTCAAAGCACCCATTCGTGAAAACAACCGTTTTCTCTTCAGTTTTCCAGGCATCTCTTTTTGTAAGTGCATCTGAACGAGTCATTATTTTGGAAGTAAAAGGATGCTTAGATAGTAGGTCAGAGGAATCGTCTGTTTGGGGCGAATGGCTCAAGAGGATCCCTTTTTAGGCACATCTTTTCGAATAATTGTTCGAATTTCGTCTAAGGTCGTACTAGATGTACCAATTTTACCAACAACAATTCCTGCTGCGTAGTTCGACAAAACGGCGGCTTTTTCGATATCCCAACCAGCACCAAGAGCCAGGCTCAATACAGCAATTACCGTATCACCAGCACCCGTAATATCAAACACTTCTTTTGCTTTGGTAGGAATATCAATTTTGTCACCGGATTGCTTGATAATCGTCATTCCTTTTTCAGAACGCGTAATCAAAAGCGCATCTAATTTTAATCGTCTAACTAATTTTAAACCGTGAGCATGTATGTCTCGTTCTGTGTCTAATGATTTTTTTACAATGGCTTTGAATTCGCTAAAATTTGGAGTAAGTACGTTAGCCCCAACATATTTTTGGTAGGTATCACCTTTTGGGTCGATAACAACTTTTTTACCTTGAATTTTTGCGAGTTTAATAAGTTTAAGAATGAAATTGTCAGGAAGTGTCCCCTTTAAATAATCGGATATTAAAATTAGGTCATGATCTCCAATAGATGATTCAAATCGGTTGAGCAGTTGATTCTGAACTTTCCTAGAAATTGGAGCAGGATCTTCTCTATCCACACGAGCAACATGTTGTTGATGAGCAATTATTCTTGATTTTAAAATAGTGGGGCGTTCTTTATTTTGAAGAATGCATGATGTTGGGATGTTGAACTCTTTCAAGACGTTAATAAATTTATCGCCAGAACTATCAAGACCGATAACTCCAGCGAGAGTCGGGCGTCCGTTAAGAGATTGAATATTTCGAGCAACGTTACCAGCGCCTCCAGGAACAAGTGTGGTTTTGTCTACTCTACAAATTGGGACAGGCGCTTCTGGTGATATTCTGGAGACCGAACACCAATGAAATTCATCTAACATGACATCTCCAATTACTAGGATGCGTTTTTGGTTGCACTCGTCTATATGTTTAAGTAAGTAGTCTTTAATCATAATATGGGGTCAATTTTAACAAACTCAATCTAAGACCGTAAATGGGTGCACTTATGATTTTGGAAATAGAAATGTTTTTAGTTGAATAGCTGGGACACAATTTGAGTCGATGGTTAATGCTTTTGTTACATTTTCTTTTGCTTTGGTTATGTTGTCTAGGCCTAGGTAGAGCTTAGCTTTTTGAACATAATGCTCCGCGCGGTTATCATATTTTATGGCTAAATTAATCATTTTCAATCCTGTTTCAAATCTATTTCTCAATCCATAAAGTCGACTTAGACTAAAAAAGCACGGGCTAAATTTTATATTGAACGTCAGACATGCCTTATAGTCTTCTTTCGCTTTTTCAAAGTTTTTTTCCTTTAAATATAGATTTCCTCGTTGATAGTAATACAGATGGTTTGTCGGTCTTTTTTCAATTGCGAACGATAAAAGAGTTTCGGCTTCCTTAGTCTTGCCACATTTTTCTTTAAGAAGAGCCATTAAATAGATAGCATCGGGATTCTCTCTATGGTCACGGTATAATCGAGAGATTAACGGAAGAGACACCGATGTATCATTTAGGCTTATAGATAAAAAGACCAGTCGCATGGCAGAAAGAAGATGAGTGGTGTTCTTTTTTAGACAACGCGCATAGTAGTGGACAGCGACTTTTTGATTATTTAACGCTTCCTGTACAATCGCCATGGTCAAATAGTCATAGAAGTCGTCGGGTGCATTTTTGATTTTTCTTGCAATCGTTTTATCAAGTTTTTCCCATTCTTTTACATCAAATGATTGAATAACAGACGATATTAATGCGTCGAAATGCACGGGATATCGTTGAACAACTGTTAAAAAGCATTCGATGGCCGGTTCAATTTGATTGTTTTGAGAGTATAGCCAACCGAGTCGTAAAATGAGGGCGTCGGCATTTGGGTCAAGTAAAACACAATTTTGATAGACAACGATGGCTTCTCCTAATTGGTTTAGGCCAATATAAGCTTCTCCAATCATTCGAAATGCATCAAAATAGTCGGGCTCGATACTCAATGCTTCGTTTAACGTATCTATTGCCTGGGGGAAGTCTTTTTTGGCCAGGAAAAGTTTTCCTAAACCACCCCAAAAATAAGGGTTTTTTGGGTTTATTGCGATTGCAGATTTAAAATCTTTTTCCGCTTTATCAAAGTGTTCGTCTAAAAGGTATAGGAGCCCTCGTTTAAAATAAGGTTCATCATTTTTCTTGTTTAAGAGAATACTTAGTGAAAAATCTTTTTCAGCGAGCTCAATTTTTTGAAGAGTTTGAAAAAATTGGCCACGGTCTAAATAGAGGTCGCTGTTTTGAGGAGACAGATGAATGGCTTCCGAAACACAGGCAATTGCTTGGTCAATATCATTGTTTTTGTGATGCGCCATTCCTAACATATGGTATCCGTCAGCAGACGGACTTCTATCCACAGATTCTTGAAAAAATGAGATGGCATGCGCGATAGACTCCGTTTTCAGCGCTTTTAATCCTTTTTCAATAAATATGTCGCCACCTTGCATAAGGCTCAATTGTATCATTTGAAGAGGGCTCCAAACTAGATGAGATAAACTATCTATCGGTCATTTCTGTGATGTTTTCTTAAGGAAGCTTTCCCCCTGCTAAGGAAATGCTTGATATGTTAAACTACCGATCATGAAAAAAATACGAAACTTTTCAATTATTGCCCATATCGATCATGGTAAATCAACATTAGCAGATCGGCTTCTCCAATTAACAGATACTGTTTCCGATAGAGAAATGAAAGAACAGCTCCTAGATTCAATGGATATTGAACGAGAACGTGGCATTACAATTAAGATGCAAGCCGTACGTGTTTACTATAAAGCCTTAGATGGTGAAACGTATATGTTGAACCTTATCGATACGCCTGGGCACGTTGATTTTAGCTATGAAGTTTCGCGATCTTTGGCTGCAACAGAAGGCGTCTTATTACTAGTAGATGCTACGCAAGGCATTGAGGCTCAAACCATGGCCAATTACTATTTGGCTCTAGAAAATGATTTAGAAATTATCCCTGTAATCAACAAAATAGATCTCCCATCTGCTGATGTAGAAAAAGTAAGCGAAGAAATAGATCGTGTCTTAGGAATCCCGCCTGAAGACTGCGTTTATTGTAGTGCAAAAACCGGAGAAGGGGTAAAAGAAATCCTGGAAAAGATTGTTGAACGAATTCCTGCTCCAAAAAAACAAGAAGAAGAAGAGTTAAAGGCCCTTATTTTTGATGCTCATTATGATCAATATAGAGGGGTCGTAAGTTATATTCGAGTTGTGAGTGGTGAAATTAACTTACGCCAAAAAATAAAAATGATGTCGAGTGGCAATACCTTCGAAATTCTAGACTTAGGTTATTTTAGTCCTCAAATGACAAAAGCAAAAACGCTAAAAGAAGGCGAGGTTGGATACTTAATTTCAAACATTAAAGAAATTGATGAAGCCAAAATTGGAGATACGGTTACAGATGCCAAATTCTCTGCAAAAGTTCCTCTTCCGGGTTATAAAGAAGCGAAACCAATGGTTTTTTGTGGATTCTACCCTGTTGATACCGAAGAATTTGTGCCGCTTCAAGAGGCCTTAGAAAAATTAAAATTAAATGACGCAGCGCTTCACTATGAAACGGAGTCATCTCAAGCGCTAGGGTTTGGATTTAGAATTGGGTTTCTAGGTCTTCTCCATATGGATATTGTAAGAGAACGTATCGAACGAGAGTTTGATATAGAGCTCGTCATCACAGCTCCGAACGTTCGCTATAAGTTAACAATGAACTCTGGCGAACAAAAATTGATAGAAAATCCAAATGACTATCCTGACGTTCAAATGATTGATGTATGTGAAGAGCCTTACATGGGACTTTCTGTTATTTTACCGAATGATTACATGGGAAGTGTTATGGACTTAGTAAAAGAACATCGAGGGATCTACAAAAAAACAGAGTACCTAGATGCGACACGCCAAATGATTACGGTTAGCATTCCCTTAAATGAATTAATCGCAAATTTTTTCGATAAATTAAAGTCTCGAACAAAAGGGTATGCCAGTATGGATTATTGGTTTGAGAATTTTCAATTATCAAAATTAGTAAAAGTAAATATATTAATTAACGGAGAGCCTGTAGATGCGCTATCTTTTATTTGCCACGCCCTAAAAGCAAGAAATATTGCTAAAGCGATGACAGAGAAATTGAGAAAATTAATCCCAAGACAAATGTATGAGGTCGCAATTCAAGGTGTAATTGGAGGTAAAGTTATTTGCCGAGAATCCATTTCAGCTATGCGAAAAAACGTCACAGCTAAATGTTATGGTGGCGATATTTCAAGAAAGCGAAAGCTGCTCGAAAAGCAGAAAAAAGGGAAAAAGAAAATGAAATCTATCGGGTCTGTTCAAGTACCTAAGGAGGCTTTTTTATCTGTGCTTTCTGCTTCCGATACGTAAGGTTTAACTCTTTAAGGATTTTAAGGACGTAAAAGTGAAAAGAGTATGTCAGTAAACTATACAATTGAAAAATGCGAACAGGTAACAGAATTATCTCTATATAAAAAACTCTCATCAAATCCAACATTTTTTTATCTTGATTCAAAACAGGCCGTCAGCAACCTAGAGGTGTGGTCGTTTATGGGCGTAAACCCTATATTTTCGGTTGAATCTAAAAATAATGACGTATCCATCGTCTCAAATTTTTTTAAAACAGACAGGCACTCCCTAAAACTCGATGTGTCAGTTAAAGAGATAATTGATAAGTCATTACTTGATTTAAAAATAAACGATCAATCAAAGATTCCTTTTCTAGGCGGTTGGGTATGTGCGCTATCTTATGAATGGTTGTGTAAAGAATCTCAAGGTGGAATTTTTAAAAAGTCACTAAAGAATCACTCGTCAGAGACAGAGTGCTTTTTTTCATTTTATCATGACATTTATGCCATAAATAAAAATGAATCCTCCATTTATCGAGTAACGCTAGAAAAGGGTATCGTTATTAATTGGATAAATAAGCAAATAAAAAGCCAAACAAAACGACGTAGGTTCCAAGAAGATGTAGCGGACTACGTTATAACGAGCGACAGTCTTTATAAAAAGCGACCATTCAACTTAAGTAGTATGGAAACGTCCAAAAAAAATGAAAATGAAAAGGAAATCCCCGAAATACTGTCAAAAAATGCCTATTTCAAAAAAGAATCTCTAATCTCAAATCTTTCAAAGCAGGAGTACATTGAACGCGTAAAAAAAGTGAAAGCCCGAATTAAAGAAGGCGATATTTATCAGGCCAACGTCACACAAAAATTTTCAGCAAAAATGAATGTAAAAATAGAAGATTTGTACCCAGAAATAAGAAAAAAATTAGAAATGCCATTTGGAGCGTTGATAAAGTATGGCGAAGAAGCAATCCTCTCAACGTCTCCAGAACGATTCATAAAGATTGACGGCGCCACTATCCTAACCAGTCCAATAAAGGGAACGATAAAATCGGACAGTAAAAAAGAGCAAGATACTATAAATAAAATGGACTTAATGACGTCTCAAAAAAACAGAGCAGAGTTATTAATGATTACAGATTTAGAACGAAATGATTTAGGACAAATTTGTAAAACAGGGACTGTTAAGGTTAAAAGTTTGATTAAACTAGAGTCATTTTCTTATTTACATCATCTTGTTTCACATATCACAGGAACACTAAAAGACAAGTTGACCATAATGGATGTCATTCTTTCGATGTCTCCCGGCGGGTCAATAACAGGGGCTCCAAAAAAGAGAGCTATCGAAATATTGAGTCAATTAGAACCATGTCCACGGAGGTGGTATACGGGATCTTTGGGGTATATTGGATTAAACAAAAAATGTGAATTAAATATTGGGATTCGAATCATGTATACGACGCATGGGCTATCTTTTTTTCATGCAGGAGGTGGAATTGTTGCTGATTCTGAGCCAGAACTAGAATGGGAAGAATCCATGTTAAAAGCATCTATTTTTTTGGACTTGATTTTGGATGCCTAAATTTATTTTCTAATTGTCTAGGTTTAGGATAGAATAAGAAATATGTCCGTATTTCCTTATTGTGCTCTTAATTTAGATATTGTTTCAGAGACAGATATTCCTGCATTGCATTCTGATTTTGGTTTTTTGTATGGCTATGGGTTGTTTGAGACGATTCTTATTCAAAATAGACGACCTGTATTTTTGGAAGAGCACATTGAACGACTGCAGAAAGGAACAATCATTTTGGATTTTCCTTTTCCTTATTCTATCCAAGAAATTCGTGAAAGTATCAATCAATTGATTGAAAAAAATGATGTTGAATCTGCGATATTGAATCTATATTTAACGCCAGGAGATAGACAATCAAATTTAGCAACTATTCGGTTTAGCGGACATCGGTTAATAGCCGTAATGCGGCCGCTGAGTAGAGATTACTATAGTACGCCTCTAGAAATAGTCATTCGTGAAGAATCGATTCAGAGAATAAAAATGGATAGTTTAAAAACAATGGCCTGTATGAAAAATATGCTGGAGAAAAAACTAAGTAAAGCGTACGACGATGTGATTCTTTTTGACGATAAAAAACAAATTTTAGAGACGCCAACCGCAAACGTGTTTTTTGTAAAAGGCACGTGTTTATTTACACCAAAATCTCCTTGTATTGTTCAAGGAGTTGTAGCTAATTTCATAATGAAAAATATAGAATCATTTGGTGTAGATTGTTTAGTTCAAGAAATTTTTTTAAATGAAGTGTCACAATTTGACGAAGTCTTTCTTACCAATTCTATCGGGGGGGTGATTTTTGTTAAAACGGTAAATGAATTTCCAGAATTAGCGTCCAGGAAAGTAAGTGCTCGAATAAAGTATATATATAATGAAATGGTAAAAACACACACGGAGAGTTTATGTTAGTACAAAATACAGTTCCACGTTCAAAATCATTAAAAATTAGATTAGCCGATCAAGCATGGGCATGGGGCCCTGGGTCAATTTTTTTAGAAGGAGTCCCCTTCTCTCTTAGAGGTGGCCGATTATTTGCGAAAAAATTAGTTGATATATTTTTGTCACGAGTCGAAGAAAAAAGAGTGCCACTAACTATTGCCGAATTTGGTCCAGGATTAGGTTTTTTATCTCTTCATTTCATGGATATTCTTAAAGAACAAAACAATGATGTGTATGAGTTAACAACGTTAAGGCTCATTGATATCGATCGAAAAATGTTAAATCCGTTAGAAAACAGCCAAGCCTTTTCAAGGCATGATGGGCGGATTAAATTTGAAGAAATGGATGCAGCAAAAATAACGGGGACATGGAATAACTTTTTATTTGCGTTTAGTTGCAATTTAATCGATTCGTTTAGAAGCCGACACTTCCATGTAAAAAACGATAAATTGTACGAGCTTCAGGTGTCTACAAAAATTAAAGAAAATTCGCAACTATTAGATACAACACTAGATATTCCAAGGGTATTGGATACACAGGGTATCGCAACGTTAATTTCTAACTTAAGCGACGATCATAACGTCCTTTTTTCAAAACTAGGAACTGTTTTAGAAGAAGATTTTACGGGGGTTCCAATTGAGTCAGTTACTGATTTGACGAAGACAGATAAAGAACGATTGGCTCAATTTATTAGTACAATTAAAATACCCGAAGAGTACACATTCAATTATTGTTCGGACATCTATACTCATATTCAAACAGTTATTGATAATCTTTCTGAAAATGGGATTTATTTTGCAAGCGATTTTGGGTTTTCAAATGAAGTTGTCAAATACGAACCGAAAAATTTGATGACGGCTTATGGCGTGACTCAATTTTGTTCTGTTTGTTTTCCACTCGTTTCTCATTTTGTAAAAGAATGTAAGAGTGAAAGTATCATTACTGAACACGAATTAGATCAAACGCAGGATATGATTATTGCAAAAGGGTCAATTTCTACGGACTTAAAAGATCGGTTTAACACCTTGTTTAGTATGTTTGATTTTAGCGATGTATCAAATAAAATCGAAGAGATTTCGGTTGAAAACGAGCTTAATTATGTTGAAAAGTTGGCCAAAATATCGACATTACTGTCCAGTGACGAAAGGGAAGATTATTACTTTTTAAAAACTGTCGGACTACAATTGTTTGCAGAAGATCATAATGAGAAAGCATTGGAAATGGCTAATAAATTGATTCACAGGCACCAGGATTTAGGTGTAGATGCTTTTATGATTAAAGGATGGGTTTACCAAAGAATTAATAATCATGATGAAGCGGTGACTTATTTTGATAAGGTTTTAGATGTTTGCGAAAATGACTCGATAGCTCATGCAAGTATCGGTGTATCTAGTATTGTTTTAGGTAATTTTGAAAAGGCAATCCATCATTTTAAAACGGCAATTTATTACTCTCGTTCAAATGAAATTTGGCAATGGGTATTTGGTTTAGCAATGTCTTATACGAAAAATGGAGATATAAAGCGTGGGCGACAACTTTTGGAATTCCCGACGAAATTGGAACCAGGAGAGTTGATTCATCCGGTCATTCAAGAAAAATTTATTCAGGCATTAGAGCCTGTCGTACAAGAAAAATCGTAAAAAACGCGATATATAATAATAGGGAATAAAAGATCATGGGAAGGAGTTTGTTATGGAAGGCGTAGGATATCGAAAAGGGTTACCAGAACATCCATTTGGTAAAGTCGTAAATGGTTCGAAATCGGTAGAAGAATCTGGGTCGGTCAATCGGAACGTTAGCGCTCCTGCATCTAGTACAGCGGTAGACAAAACAGGTGTTTCCGAAAGCAAGTCTGAACAACCACAAAAGCCCTATCAAAATATTGCCAGAAAAATGACAGAGTCAGATATTATTGACCAATTATTAAAAATTGGGAAACAACCGTCTAAAGAAAACAAATCGTTGATTTTTTCTATGATTCATCATGGAATACCCGCCTCAGAAGAGGTTTTTGACATCATCTCAAAAATGGTAAAAGGAAAGAATAATCCAAAATCCGTCGAATCCGCTGTTGTCTCATTTTCAAAAGGTCTTGCAGATGCCGCGAAAAGTGTCGATGTTTTAACGGCATTTTTATCTAAAGATGCTAACTTTTCAAAGAATTTAGAAAATCTTAGACTCGCAATGAAGAGTTTTTCGCAAATATTTCAACATACTGAGGAATTATTTTCTAAGGGATTGTTTGCTGGATTAGCATCGATTGTTGGCGAGTTTGACGAAGAATTTAAAAAATTATCTAAGCGTACCAAAGATAATAAAATGAAAATGCCTATTTTTAACAGGGGATCAATGGTGAAAGATTTATCAGCATTTCATGCTTTTTTAGCAGGACTTGCCGAAAAAATGACAGAGGATGGGTTGCACTCTGCCCAAGCACGGGTTCTTCACGCAAAGTTGGAAGAATTGTTGCATGAAGTTAGTCAATTTTTGAATAGTTTGTCGTCACAGTCTATTTTATCTATGAACTCGAATTCATATAATATGGTGAATGATCGATTTTTTTATTGGCAAATGCCAAACCCTCTTGTAGAGGGGCATTCAAATATGGATATTCTTATCAAAAAGGACCCAAAAACAAATGGAATTGACCCAGAGAAATCAAAAATGATTTTAAAATTTGAAACAGAGTCGTTAGGAACATTAGGTGTTGTCGTGGATGTTAACAAAAATAAGGTTGGGTATGAATTTCATTCAGAAAGAGCGGAAACTAGGCAATTGGTTCGATATATCTCGCCTGATTTGAGAGACAGGATGGCCGCTCTGAATTATGATTTGATTCATATTAAAACAATGAAAAAGAAATTAGAAATTAAGAAATATTTGTTACCAACCTATAGTTTGAACAATCTTTCCCGTGTCAGGGCAGAGATATAATGGCTAAGCAACGTGAATCTAATTTGGGTTCTGGAAATAAAGAATCTAATCTTCCGACAATACAAGAAGGAACAGCTAAGCAACAAGTACCATTAGGTCCTGCAAAACAAAAAAAAACGGCAAAGAAAAAAATTCGATGGTATGTCGAAGATTTAGATTTACCTAAACGTGAAAAATTACATGCAGTCGCTATTAATTATGACGTAGAGAAAGATCGCGCACCAAAAATTATCGCGACAGGACGAGGTGCAATAGCAGAAAAGATTTTAAAAGTTGCTGCTGAAAACGAGGTCCCTCTTTGTTCGGACCCGTCTCTAACTGATTTATTATCTAAACTTGAAATTACACAAGAAATTCCTCCCGAGCTGTATACCTTGGTGGCAGAGGTTTTGGCCTTTGTTTTTCAATTAAATAAATTGTCTAAAAAGGGCGCTGCAGTAAGGAAGAAATTTGCAAAAAAATCAAAAGCATCGTAACATTCAATCAATGGTTCGTGGTTGCAGTAGGTTTATTTTGTGAGAAAACTAATATGAAAAAAATCGTCCGATTGATTTTGTTAGGAATGATCCCTCTTTTTCTATCTATAGATAGTAATGCTGAAAATTATGGTGAAATCAATCAAGCTGTAGTAGACCCTGGGTTACGGCATGCAAAAGACGGGATGAGGGCCTTTCAAACTCACTATACCAACTTTGTTATTTATTCTATGAATCTATACACTCCAGGAAACGTGGAGATTGGTGTTTATAATCAAAATATTGATAACCAGGTGGAAACGGTGCCTTTTTATAGATGGCGAATGGGGCCTGTCGAAGATACGGGTGGAGAGTTAGATTTTTTTATTGAGTCTCAGCAAAAAGGTTTCTTTGTCATTCGATTGCCATTTGGGTTAGGATATACGAGGGATGGACGAATACGAAAAGATCACAACGGGCGGTTAGTTACGGTCGGAGGAGGTTTTCCTTTAATTGGGGAATCTGGGGATATTTATTTGCCAGAGGGATTTGTATCCGTCGCGTCTAGTGGCGCTATTTTTGTTGATGGTGATTTGATCGATAGATTTACGATAGCCGTTTTTAGAGATAGAGAACGCTTGGTAACATTAAACGGGTCTGTTTTTTATGTTAACGGGGGAGAGCCTGATTTACTTTTTGGAGAAGAACATTACAAGATTCGGCAAGGATTTTTAGAACAGTCAAATGTTTTAAAAGCGTTGACTGGGGATATTTCGTTAGCATCAAAATCGTACGAAGGTAGTGCGAAGGCCGCTAAAATGGTAATTAAACTAATGGGGTCCGCGGTGCAATTGGCAGCTCCATGATAATGAATAATATATCAATTCATTAATGTATGTTTATAAATAATTGCATCGGGGTAGATACAAAGTGAAATCTAAATAAGGAGACAGTTCTATGATTCATCAAATGTTTGTGGCCAAGTCGGGTATGTTTGCCTATCAACGGTCAATGCAACTAATTACAAATAATATTTCGAACTCCCAAACATTGGGATTTAAAGGAAGTAAAGTTGAAATGGAAAGTTTGTTTCCTTTGATTTTAGAACGAACCTTAACTGAATTTGAGGAATCAAATACATCAACGGTTTCCAAGCGACGAAAATATATTACATATGGAACAGGTGTTCGAATTGCGGATGTTAAAAAAGATTTTTCACAAGGGACCATTGAAATTACTAACCAGCCATTAGATATGGCCATTGAAGGACAAGGGTTATTTCAGGTTAGGCTTCCAGACGGAACAATGGGATATACAAGAGCTGGGAACTTTCATCAAGATCAGGAAGGGAATATTTTGGACCCTAATGGGCATCCTCTTGAACCATCAATTCGAGTGCCAAACGGAACGACTGAAATTTCGATAGATAGAGAAGGTCATTTTTATGTTCGACTTAATAATGAGCCGAATCCTAGAGAAGTCGGTCAAATATTACTCGGTACATTTCACAATCCAGCAGGGTTAAAAGAAATTGGACAAAATTTGTACCAAGAAACCGAATCTTCTGGGGAAGTTCAAATTGCAGCTGCTGGACAAGAGAACGTTGGAGCCATTAAACAACGGTCATTAGAATTTTCTAACGTAAATATTGTTGAAGAACTTGTTGCTCTTTTATTAACACAAAGAGGGTTTGAACTCATTGTTAAAGCACTGCAGTCCGGTGATAAAATGATGACTGTGGCTAGTGATATCACTAGGTAAATTATTACTTTTTAGTTGCGTTGTGTGTTGTTTTTTCAACCCGGTATATGGAGTAGAAGATACAATTGATATTCAGCGGAATGTTTATCAGCGGATACGAGATAAGCTTATCGTTGATTATCCTGAATTGATTCCAAAGACAATTCAGATAGTGATAAAAAATAAAGGGATTTTTGATGAGCTTCCAATAGGGACTGTAGATATTTATTTAGATATTTCTCCAAAAGCAAGGTTGTTGGGAACGACGATTTTGAATATGAATTGTTTGGACACGTATGACGATATTATTAAGGTTAAAAGGCTCTCTGTTAGAACAGATGGAATGGGAAAATTGTTTAAATCAACCCATCTTATTAAGAAATATGTTGTGATTAAAGAGGCTGATGTTGAAATAGTTAGAGAAAGTATTATTTCGAAGCCCGTGAATCGGGTTAAGAACATTGAGGAATTAATAGGAAAAGAGTCTCGGTTTGTGATTCCGAAAGGTGCCATTTTTACGAAGCCTTTAATTAGGCTAGTTCCAGATGTTAAAAATGGAAGTATCGTAAACTTGATGATTGTCAAACCTGGAATAAGGTTAAATATACAAGGGAAAGTGTTAGACGATGGACGAAAAGGTGACATTGTTCGTGTGCAGAGTTTAATGACAAACAAAAAATTGCTAAAAGGAGAAATTGTTGATTCACAAAATATTAGGGTTATTAGTAGTACTTATTAGTTTTTCGTTAAATTTAAACGCAGATTCTTTGTGGCAGACATCGTCATTCGACTCGTTTTATACATCGCCAGCGAAATCCATATCTGTTGGGGATATTGTCGTTATAAACATTATTGAATCTAGTTCAGCTCAGCATCAAGCATCCACCAGAACAAGAAAAGAGTCTAGTGTAGGCACTGAATTATTATCCGCCTGGGATCAAGTAGCTAGCGCTCTTGGAAATGAAAACATCAGGAAAGAGCATGAATTAGAAATTGCGGGAAAGGATGATTACCGAGGCTTAGGCCAGACAAGTAGGACGAGTAAAGTTAAGGCAAAAGTGTCCGCTGTCGTTACAGAAATTTTGGAGAGTGGAAATCTTTTTGTTGTTGGAGAGCATAAGTTAAAAGTTAATAATGAGGTTGAAACGATTCGTGTGTCTGGTATAGTTAGACCTAATGATATTCGAATAGATAATAGTGTGTTGTCTCATCAGTTGGCGAAGGCTCAGGTTTCTGTGAATGGAGCTGGAGTTGTTGGTTCTAAACAAGCACCCGGGGTGTTAACTAAGGTATTTAATTGGTTATTCTAATGAAAAACATAATAAGTTTTATTCTATTAATGAGTTTGTGTACAACGTCACTTTTTGCAGTGTCTCTTCCCGTGCGGTTAAAAGATATATCGCGAATAGTAGAAGCCAGAGACAATCAATTAGTTGGGTATGGCTTGGTAGTAGGGTTACGAAATACTGGTGATTCGAAGGCTACCGTATTTACGGACGTCGCATTGACAAATTTAATGCGAAAAATGGGGATCTCTCCGGGAGGAAGAGAATTTTACTCAAGAAATGTCGCTGGCGTTATTGTTACGGCGACGTTGCCTCCTTTTGTTAAAAAAGGACAAAAAATTTCTGTGACGGTCTCATCTCTAGGTGATTCGACAAGTCTGCTAGGAGGGACTCTCATAGTCACACCTCTTAAAGGAGTGGATTTGAGGACTTACGCTTTAGCTCAAGGCACCGTAATAATTGGCGGGTTGTCTGCATCGAGTCTTCAATCAAGGTATACGAAAAATCAGACGACTGTTGGGCGAATTCCTGATGGAGCCATTGTTGAAGAAGAAATTGCTGTGACGTTTACAGACCAACATAATATAACATTGGTTTTAAATGAATCTAATTTTGTAAATGTTTCTAAGGCTGTTCAAGCGATTCAAGAAAATGGGTTTCCAGGAGCTCAAGCAATAGATGCAAATACGATTAAAGTACCATTGGAAGATTTGGAATCGTCAGATTTAGTTGCAGCAATTGCTGAACTTGAAAATATAACATTAACTCCAGATCCATCTGCAAAAATCGTTATTAATCCTCGAACAGGAACAATTATTATAGGTGAAATGGTTCGATTATTTCCGGTGGCACTTACTCATGGCAGTGTGTCTATTAAAATTTCTGATGACGGAGGCGGCGGCGGTTTATTGGGTGGAGGAGGTTCCGGAGAGCCTGCTGTAAGTGTGGATGAGACGGGATCTCGAGTTATATATTTAAATCCTACATCGACATTATCAAGTTTGGTCAATTCGCTTAACGAAATAGGGGCAAGTCCTAAAGATCTAATATCGATTATTCAAGCGTTAGTAGAAGCAAAAGCACTTATTGGCGAACTTAAAATAATGTAATGAAAACCTATTGTTTTGCGTTGGTTATTTCTTTTTATTTTATGGGGGCAATTTTTGGGATGGACTTTGGAAATACATCGTCGGAACTTGAATCATTAATTGAGCAATCGAGACTTATGCAATCTCATGGCAAAAATGACATGGAAGCAAACTTAGATGCGTTTCAAGTTATGATGTTGAAACAGTTTTTTTTAAAACATTTGTTTAGTGACGAAATGAGTATTTTGACGGAAGAAGAACAAGATGAATTTGGTACCATGGGGGTGTATTCACAACAAAAATCAATGATGATGGAAGAATTCGCGAAACGCTTGGCGGAAAAAGATGTTTTGGGTATTAAAAAACAGATATTAAAGGAAATTTCTTCTGAACAAGAAACAGGTCGATATTGACCAACTAAAAAATCAGGGCATGTTCCATGATAAACAGGAGCAAGAAGTTCCTGAATCGATTGTTATGGAAAACATGCCACTTGTGGAGTCTATAGCGTCTAGTATCATTGGATGCGGAAAAGTACCTCCCGTCATTAATTTTGAAGATCTTGTAAGTTGGGGGGTCGAGGGCTTATTAAAAGCCTATCGTAATTTTAAGTCTGACAAAGGGTCTCAATTTAATACTTATGCCTATTATAGGATTCGTGGGGAAATGTTAGATAGGATTCGTACAGAATGGCAGTACAGAAACCCATCAGAGTATTCATCGTACCGAAAAAAGCTTCAGGAAAGACTCGCTGATTTTGTTGAAGATTATTCAGAAAATGATGGGGCGGTTGTTCCGGGACGGGAAGTAAGAGACTTAATTACAAATGCAGGGATATCTTATTTGATTTCTATTGACAATATGGATGTTGGTTCTGACAAAGAGGGTCTGATGAACCCAGAAGACGAATATATTGTAGAAGAAACGAATAAGGAAATAGGGTCTGTTCTAACTGAGGAAATTGATGAATTGAAAGAAGATGAAAAACGAATTGTTCAATTATTTTATGTTGAAGGGTTGAAGCAAAAAGAAATCGCAGATCATATGAAGTATTCAAAGAGCAAGGTGTGTCGTATTCATATGAAAGTGTTAGATAAACTAAAACGGCGTCTTAAACGACGTGCTGAAGAAGGAGCGGTGCAATTATGAAAAAAATCGGGATTTTATTTATCTTTATTTATTTATTTGGTGGACTAATCGTTGGTCAAGAATATAATACAGAGAGATATGATAGTATGGAATCTCTTCTTTTTGATGAAACAACAGAAAAATTAAAACAATCAGTGTTTGATGCAAGTAGGAAACAAGCTATTTATGCATATAACGTGGCCAACTTTTCTACACCAGGGTTTAACCCGATTATGTTAGAAGAAGATAGACGTTTTTTCGATGCGGTTATCCCTCAAGACAGGGATAATTCCGATGTAATGTTAGAACATTTTATGGCTCAAATGACGGTTAATCGGTCGAAACATAGCGCATTAACGAAGTTATTTTCGACAAAACTTGGTATAATGAGACAAGTTGCTACGTTAGGTAAAAAGTAAATAATATAGAGCAAGGACTTAGATATTCATTGAATAAGGACAAAAATTTGAATAGATTTATTAAATTTACAATTATTATTAGTTTCTTTTGTTTAAGTAGCATTTCTTTTTCTCAAGGAATAGAAGATGCCTTTCGTATTTCTCAATCGGGTGTAATTGTTCAAAAATTTAGGCTGAGGTTGATTGCTGAAAATATAGCTAACCTTATTACCTTAAAAACAGAAACGGGTCTTCCCTATGCCAAGAAAATTGCGGTTCTCGAACCATCTCCTTATGGTGTACGAGTAAAAGAAGTAGCGAGAAGTACGGCTCCGTTTCCTAAATATTTTGATCCTTCGTTGCCGCAATCGGACAATGGTGGATTTTTTTTCTTTCCTAATGTGAATTTGCCGGACGAATATATTGACCTCGGATTTACCGAAAATATGTTTGAGGCGAATGTTATGGCCTTTAAAACAGCCAAAACAATGTACCAGCAGTCGTTAGATATGTTGAAATAATAGTTGCAGCGGCTTGAACAAAACTAAAAATAAAAGTTAAAATTAGATTTCGATTATCAGAAAGGTGGAAAATCATATGGCTAATGGATACGTTCCTTCTGTTTCCTCTTCAGGACCGTTAAAAATATTGAATTCGACAAAGATAACATCTGTCGATCCGGATTTGTCGTTTCAAAAAATATTTGACGAAACGATGAATAAACCAGCGAAAAATGTTTCTGCAAAAGCAGATGTTGTACCGCAGACAAATTTAATGGCTTCTGTTAATGGATTAGCTGGCAAAGTTAGCCATGAACAGGCACATCAGTTGATTGCACAGGCTTATGCTCAGCAAGAATCGGATTCTGTTGATCCCAGTAAACGGCGGGCGAGAAGTAAAGCCGAGACCCTAACACCCAAAAACGTAAATATAGAAGGGCTTAGATCAAATAAATTTGAAACAACTCCCTTTCAAGTATTAATAGACAAATCAATTGATGCATTAGAAGGCCTTAGTAATATGGAATATCGAGTGAATGACTTAATTGAACAGTTTATCCAAGGAAAAGCATCTATTGACGAGGTATCCATGGAGACTGCTAAATTAAACTTAGCTGTTTCTTTTGCAACAACTGTCATAACGACAGCGACAGCGACGTTTAAAGAAATTCAACAGACTCCAATTTAGGTTTTAGAAATAGATGAGTAGTATAAGGACATAATATGGGTGAAGAAGAACTAGGTATTGACGCTGAAGATGAAGAAATAGAAGAAGAGATAGAAGAGGAAGAATTAAAACCTGAAAAATCGGGATTCTTTTCTAAAAAGCGGATTCTTATAATTGTTGGAATTATTGTCCTTGTGGCGTTGGTTGGCGGCGGACTATTTGCATTTAAAATGGTGTCTACCCCTAAGAGTCAAAATGGGGTTATGTCGCCTCAACAGAAAGCGGAACAAGCTAAAAAAGAAGCGAAGAAAAAAAAGAAAAAAATAGAATATGTTCCTCTATATTCGGAAGTCACTCCGGAACAAGCAACTGAGATTATAAGATACCTGTCTTATATGAGGATAGCATATCAAACGTCGGGAAGTTCGGATGCGATGTCTGTTGTTGTAGACGCAAAGCAACTTGATAGAGCGAAAAGTCAGTTGGCTATTAAGGGAATTCCTGCTGGAGCGCCTAAGGGGTATTCGTTATTAGATAGTGGGCAAACACTTGGTGTGACTGAGTTTGACAAGCGGATTCGTTTTTTAAGGGCGTTATCCGGGGAATTGGAAAAAGCGGTTATGCAGTTTGAAATGATTGAAACCTGTAAAGTTCAAATTGTTTTACCAGAGCAGCGGTTATTTGCAGTGACGCAACCTCCCGTAACAGCCTCTATTTTGATTAGAAAACGACCAGGTGTCGATTTAACGGATGAAGTGGTATTTAGTATTATCCAACTTGTTTCCAATGCAGTAGAAAATTTACAACCTGAAAACGTGTCAGTCATTACAACAGAAGGAAAAGTTTTATCTAGAGGTATTTTTGAACGAATGGCCGCTAAAGAAGCGGGGATAATTGTTGAAGAACCGGGTGTAGAAGATACAGATACCCCATCTACTGAAAATATGTTGGCGTTTGGGCAAGCATTTGTTCCAGATTTTTCTGATATAAAAAAATGGTATGAGATTAAAAATGCCTATGAAATAGGGCTAACGGAAAAAGCTGAACGACAAATTACGGGGATTTTACCCGAGGGGTCGTTTAAAATTGCAATTTCGGCGGATCTAGGACCAATTGAAAATGGAGAAATTGTAAATATAGAACGTCTATCAGCAAGTGTCGTCATTAACAGCAGCAACGACGATGTGTATCTTGATGAAGTATTAAAGAAACAAATATTTAGTGCGTTAGCGGGAGCTATGGGGTTTGTAAAAGGTAGGGATATAATTACGATTAATACCGCTGATTTTGCTATAAAAACAAAGCCTTCTCGGGTTAAGTTGTTTATTGGAAAATGGGGGAAGGTTTTTTCTGTAGTTTTAGGAGTACTTGTCGGATTAGTCTTATTAATTATGGCCAAAAATAAATTTGTATCTAAAAAAGATACCACAGTTCCTGGATTTATGAATGATTCAGCTGACGAAGACGAAGACGAACGAACACGAGGCCGGCCGCGTACGACCGTACGTCGAGATCGAGTCTCGAGCAGCTAAATAAAAATAAAATA
>JABIQV010000114.1 GCA_018699495.1 bacterium
TTCAATATGACTTTCCGGTAATTACAAAAATCTAGTTAATCGGAGGGGATGTCGTTATGGGATCTCTTATTTTTAAAATTCTTTCTTTAAAAACGATAACGGATAACCAAGTTCTCGAAGATAAATTATCGTCTTTGACCTCGAGCATGGAAGGACTCGTTCTTTTTTTGAGCAGTGTAACAGAGTTACAGTCTTTCGATGAGTTAAAATGTAGAGTAGATAATCAGATTGATGATACTGTTTTGCATGTTCAAACGAGTGAGCCCCAATCTAAAAAGGTATCCGATTTTTTATCCTTAAAAGAGAGAGTCGCGTCAGGTGTTAACTCTGAAAATAAAGAAGAGCTATGTTCTTTATTCGTTGCAATTTTGTCTTTATATAGTGAAAACGTTATACCTGCAGAGGTTAACCAATCAATGGTCCTCATGATTGAAAAAATACAAAATAGCGATTCACATTATTTTAAAGACACCTCCTATGTTCAGTTGTTTAAGACGTTCAGTTTAATGTTACTTTCTGCTTATTTTTCCAAGTCAAATTGTGTTTTACCTGCCTTATCTATTTACCCGTTGGGTGCAAATTTGCAGTGTCGGGATGGGGGAAACGTAGAGATTGAACTGGCCACGACTAAATTATCAAATCATCCAGCACAACAATATATTGAGGGATTCATTGAAATGTTTATCGCGAAAGAGAGCCTTCTTCAGTCTGTTCCTTGGCAGATGCATAAGCATGTTCCAATGGGGATTCGGATACTTTTAGGCGGAGATAAAAAGGCTATTTCTAAAATTGATAGGTATGCCTTGGGTGCCATGACCTATGTGTCGGCAGGATCGATGGTGGACGTGTTTAAATCTTTTCGCCATGTTTTTCGAGACTCTATTGAAGACGTTTCGTCGTTGTTAAGGAAGAAGACGTTTACTGTAGACGATAGAAAACAAATTGAAGAATCCTTGATTTTTTGTGACGCCGATAGTGAGTCGTTAACTGGTTGCTTTTTTTCTCCGCTTACGGATGAGGATTCTATGCCAATATTCGGAGAGAGTGATGTTTCAAACGTGGGTCCTTTTTTTAGGGACTCTGGATTAGCGTATATTCAAGATTTATATGTCGCTAATAGTGAGGATTTTGAAGTAGTAGATAGGCTGTTGGTGTCTAGTTTAGAGACGTGGTCTTATGTCACTTGTGACGAAAACGGACGACTTACTATTTCTTCACACAACATGTGGGGAAAACTAAGTGGTGACGCTCCCTGTGAGCACTTAACAGAGGGTCAAACAAATCGATTGTTTAACGTCATTCTCCCAAATTTTTATCAATACGAACGGTCTGAAAATTATTTGAGTAATGTCGAACAATCGATTCAATCGTCTGTCTATAGTAAGAATAAAGAGACGATTCCTAGACGGTTTAGTTTAGATGACTACCATGATTTTTTTGATCCGACGAAAACAGATTTATTAATTGATCAGGTCTCTCAGTGTTTGGTTGATTTTTCTATAGGATTAGATGTCAATTTAGAGTGTGTCTCCGATGCCTTATTTTTATTAAATGTTGTGTCTGAAACGTGTAGAGATAGCAGTTATATAATTGCGTCGGACATTTTTCAACATGTGACGGTGGACGTTCTTTTAAACATTGAAGAAAGGGTTTCTGGAAATCCCTATTTATTAAATAGACTTTCTCAAGTGAAGGACCGTTATGCAGTTGTTACTCAACATGCAGGATTGCAAATTTATAGACAGTATTTAAATGGAACTATTGATTTAAGTAAACAAGAGGAAATAAACACGTTAGGCACCGCTTATATTAGGTTTAATGCGCCATATAGTCGTATGGACAGGTATTTAGAAAAGGTGGTGGATCACCTTATGTGTTCGAGGACTTGCATAATTGACAAGGTACTAAGTGCTGATTTTTCTGATAATGAGAACCTTTTCTTTTTTATGAACCCGATGACTGTAAAAACCCTATTGTTACGTAAAACGAATCAGGAAAAAGCTAAGTTTTTATTTTTTAAAA
>JABIQV010000115.1 GCA_018699495.1 bacterium
CCAACGACGTTTAAGAGTACCTTGAAATGGGCATACGTAAAAGGTGGTATGACTAGATAAACTAGACACACATTTAAAAGGGGAATACGCAATGTCTAGACTAGAAACGTTAATCATTAGTCCCGATGATAAATTTTATGAAAATTTTTTCCAATCAGTCTTCGAACCAAATCGATTTCTAGTTAAACACGCGACAACGATAGAGGAAGCAGGCGCGCTTCTTCGTGCATCGAACCGAACCATTGGCAGCATATTTTTAGATATATCAGAAACATCAGACAAAGACCCTGCCGAATATATGCATGAGTTGCGTACCCCATTTTTTCCAGAAATTAGTTTATGCGTAAAAACAACTAAAGATGATGATACAACGTTTGCACGTCCTATCATCGATTATATTCGGTCTGGCGCTCACGGTGTAATTCGATTACCAACGTATGACAGTGAAATTTTGTGGTTAGCAAAAAAAGCACTAACCCTATATTTAACAAGAAAACGAGTCATCGATCATTTAGGGCACCCTGATTATTCAGATCGAATGGCCCAGTTTTTCAATTTATTAATGTCTAGAAAAGAGAGGGGGTTACCTGTGTC
The DNA here is from genome assembly GCA_018699495.1 of bacterium. Classification (GTDB taxonomy): domain Bacteria; phylum Margulisbacteria; class Marinamargulisbacteria; order JABIPA01; family JABIPA01; genus JABIPA01. The sequence continues at coordinate 595 of JABIQV010000115.1, forward strand.
TTACAAAGAGTTAGAACTCTTTTTTCTGCCAAAAAATAAATTGATGGATCTAGATAAAATTGCTGAAAAAGTGAAGAGACCTCCTGTCGATGATTATAAAAATACAACGATATTAATTATCGAAGACGAAATCAAAACGAGTGAATGGTATAAAGAGTATTTGGAGAGAAATTGCTTTAATGTTTTGGTCGCTAATTCTGGTAAACATGCGTTAGAAATATTAACTAAATCGCATCCTATACATGTTGTCATACTCGATGTGGAGTTGGGAGATATGACAGGTAATGACCTTATACCGACCATTAAAAAGAAATACCCAAAAGCAGAAATTATTATGGTAACAGCCTTTACGGAATTTGATTTGATTATCCATACGCTTAAATTAGGGGCCTTCGATTATTTGGTTAAATCAGAAACCGACTTATCTATTATTAACCAAAAAATTATTCAAGCCTTACATAAGCGTTACTTCGAAGATTTTTTTCAAGACTATTTGGAATAAATATGACCTAGAATCAATCGTGAGACAATTTCTTTGAAATCGTATGATAACAACCATTAGGAAAGCGGGAAATACAGCCGAATCGTTGTTCCGTCGCCTTCAATTGATTCAATCTCAATTTTTCCTCCATGTCCTTCAACGGTCTGGCAGATAAACGGCATCCCTAGTCCGGCATGTCGACCTCCAGTTTTAGATTTTGTAGTAAAGAAAGGGTCCCTGATTTTCTCTAAATGTTGAGGAGATATTCCACACCCTGTATCCGAAATGTCGATTAATAGGCCATGTACAAGATGTCCCGACGTATTTTTGAACATCGATTTCTTGGAGATAACATTCAACTGTCGGGATGATGGTGTCTTTTTTAGGAGAGCGTCCAGGCTATTATCAAACATATTGATAAGGCATTGTTGTAAGGCATCTTCACTAGCAAGCATCGTTAAATTTGGTTCCAGATTTGTTTTGAATTGGATGTGATCTTTACTAAATCGACCATGGCAACTATAGGCGACCTGATTAATTAGGGTCGTGATATCAACGGACTTTTTAAGTGCATAGGGATTATCTTTTATAATCGATATAATCGCGCGTTCATATTTTTTGAAGGAGGTGCCAATATTTAGGCTAAACGTATCATCGTCTGGGCTGAATTTAGAATCGATAAATCCAGATTGATTGAGGTATCCTTTTTTGACAAGTTCTTCCCATAATAAATTTGATTCAACAAACGACATAATATCTGAAAAGGCAGAGTTAGTGACCCCTTTCCCTGTTTCTCCATATTGAAGCATAGACGATGTGATTCGTGATACGCGTTCAAATTCGTCATCAAGTACGACTGTTAGGGTCCAATATTTTTGTTTTAAGAGAAGATGTCTAAGGTATAAGTCCATCTCGTTTTCAAATTCTCGAAGATGTGGTGGTAGCTCGAAGCTGTAATCGAGTCGTTCGGGTTTGAAGTTTTTTGTTAAGTAGCCTTCGTCGTTCACACATCCTGTAGCGAGTAGCGCATGAGTGAGCGCGTCTTTTTTTTCTGATGAACCACATAAGGTGTCCAAAAATTTCGAGCTAATTTTACCTTTCCATGTATCGGCTTCTTCTGGGTTTTCTTTAAAATACAAGTGTCGTTTGATATCATCTCGAAGAGATAAGACGTTAATTTTCATATTATTAATTGGATTTTTGATTTCGTGAGCAATTCCTTTTGTAAGGTTTGCAAGGGCGGCTTGTCGACTAAGCAATTGCGCTTCTTCCATTAAATCCTTACTAATTTGAACTTCTTTTTGAACCCGTTTTTCTAAAATGTCACGAGCAACTATATCACTTTGTTTAGCTTTTGCTACTTCAAATGTTATCGACATTTGCACGCCCAATATTTTTAATGCGGCGATATGTTGTTCCGAAAAGGCTTGTGTCATTAAATTATTTTCTAGATAGATAATTCCTCTTAGCTCCCGTTGATTGACCATAGGAATACATAAAATGGACCGTGGTTTTTCATTCTCTATATAAGGGTCGTGGTTAAACGGTGACTCGATAGCTTCGTCTAGGATTAGTGCTTTTTTATACTTAATGACGTTCTCAACGACGGACAGTGCAATTCGGTCAAAATCGGTAAGCGGCATAGATTTAATTGTCTTATAGGTTCTTTTGTTCCGATTGAGTTCAAAAATGGCCTCTACAAAAAAACGACCTTCTTTTTTGAAAATAAGAACACCACGTTGTCCGCCTGCAATTTTGATTAGTGTCTCTAACATTTTCTTTTGCAGTTTTTTAAGGTCCGTTTCGGCCGATAGATTTTGCAATGTTTTGATAATGCTGTAGGTGTCCACATCTTTACCAAGAGATAGGGTTGTTATTTCTTGAATAGATGGCGAATGACCTGTTTCAAAGAGCTCGATGAACAGGTTTGGATAGTATTCAACTAGGTGGTCGGCTTTCGCTGTGGCACCCCAGTCTTGGTAAAGGTTGCGTGCTTGGTGCAGGTAGTTTTTGGCGACGACGTCCATGTTTTTAGTTAGGTAGCATTTTCCAGCCAGCTCGAAGGACAGTGCTTCTAGGTGGATGTATCCGTTGAGTTGGGAGTTTTCGATAGCTTGTTCATAGAGTTCCAGTGCCCGTTCGGGTTTTTTTAGAATGCGGTTGAGTTCTGCGTTAACGATTAGGTATTTACAGGTGAAGTTTTGTTTGCAGAGGGAGACCCATTTTTTTAGTTGGGTGTTATATTTTTTTAATTTCTTGATATAGGGTTTTGTACCTTCTATGGTTTCTGAAGAGGATAGGTAATTTGATATAGATATCGCGTGATAAAAAATTAGGTCTATACGATAAATTTGTCCAAGAAGGGCGTCTTTTAATTTGTAAGCGTCGTTTCCAGATGTCACCGCTTTCGCATACTTGCCGAATAGGAAGTTGATTTGCATGTTGAATAATAGGTATTGGGCCCAGGCGACTTGTCCTTGAAGGGGTTTAAGTTTTTCTATGTAGAAAGAATGGTCGAAGATCGTTAAGTTTCCGACCAGAATTGAGCAATAGTCTTGTACCAATTTTGTACGCCAGATGACATGTTCGTCTTTCACTCTTTTTAAAAAGGAGGAATACGTGTCATAGGTAGTAACTATATCTGGAATGGGTATGCCAAGATATAATTGAAAAATGAGGTAGGACAGTGCGGAATTCCCGGCATATGTATAATCGCCACATTCAATGCCATACGTATAGCCAGCTATAAAATAGGGCAAACTTGTTTTTGCAGGCTGCGTCCAATGGTTGAGCAAAGCGCCAAAGATAAAATTAAGTTTACTAGCCATTTTTTTGTCATTAAATCTTTTATTTAGGTTAATGGAAAGAAGTCCAAATTTATGTCCTAGCGTATAATTGTTAAAAACCGAGCCAAGTAAAACGCCATAGGTTGCGTACGCATGGGCCGAGGCACTTACATTTCCATGTGTTTTAGATATAGTGACGGTTTTTAAAACGATTAGGGCAAATAGGTTTTTATCTAGATAATAAGCTGGCGCTGTTAAATTCATGAGAAGGTCGATGATGAGTTGTATGTCTCCATTTTTCGTTTCAGGAAATAGGGCCAGATCTGTAGCACTAAACGTTTTAGGCAACTTAATTTTTGATTTTAAAAATTCTAGAACTATTTTCCATTGTTTGGGATGTGATGTGATTTTTATCTTTAAAAAATTCAGTGCTATTTTTCCAGATTTATAGGCATCTAACGTCCTATTTTCGTTAAGGTACAACGTTAATTTAGTGTTATAGACGCGTGCTTTATCAAATGGGGACTTACATCGATCGACAACGTGTTGAAACTCAGATTCTGACTCAGTAAATTTTTCTAGTAGGAATAAAACTTCAGATTTTCCAGAGTATAAATTTAAAGTAAGGGCATAATCGGTGTCCCACCTATCTAGGGGTAAATATTGGAGTCCCGTATCATAAAACTCATATGCTTTTAGATAAGATCCGTTGTTCTTAGCTTGTAGTCCAGCCTGAAGGTTGAGTTGAGCAAGTTTTTCATACCCGATCGACAGAGACAGTTTATTCCCTTTATTCAGATGACTGACAGTGGCAATAATAGGTGTATCCGTCTGACGATTTAGCCAATAAAGCCCAATTTTATAGTGGTAGGTTTCTTTTTCATGGGTAGTTAACAATGTGTATACGGACGCATATACTTTGTCGTTTAGAAAACGACACTCAAAATTAAGAGTCGTCCAGTCGGTATTTTTGTCATTCCAATTGATTGACTTTAAGTAGTGAGGGTGGTCGCTTAGGGCTACTAAATAGGACGCATCAATGGCCTTGATAAGGTGATGGTAACTATTTTCGTTACTCTTGTTTGATACGTTAACTAATGTTTCGATGTCGAACGTTCTTCCAATGCATGCCGATATTTTGAGAATTTTTTGGGTTTCTGAGTTTAATCGAGAGATATTTTTTGTAATCAGTTCAATGACATTCGTGGTAACCTCTAACCGTTTAATTTTTTTAAGGTCCCATTCCCAAATACCCTCTAAATAATTAAAGAGGACTAATGATTCACTGTGTAAGTGATTTAAAAATTGATGTACAAAAAATGGATTTCCTTGTGTTTTTTTATGAACCAGTTTTGCAAGATCGTTTACTTTTGATAAATGACAGACAATGGATTGGTTGATGAGGTGTTCAATATCTGAAGATGACAGAGGTCCAAGTTTAATTGTCTTTGAAGGCACCTTTGCATTTTTAATGGTGGATATAAAGTTAAAAACGGGTAAATTTGAATGGATTTCATTTTCCCTGTAGGTAACAATAATCAGAATATTTTTGTTTTCGGTTAATAAATAGTCTAAGACGGACAGTGATTCAATATCGGCCCATTGAAGGTCGTCTAGAACTAATACTAAAGGCAGATGATTCGTTGTGAATACGTCGATAAACGTTTGAAAATGTAAATTAAAAGTGAGTGTAGAGGGTGATGGGTTTGTTTGGTTGGCATGTTTTTTTTGATGTAAAATAGTGTCGAGTTCGGGAATAACATCAATAATCATATGTGCGTTTGTTTTTAGGGCATCGTTAAGTTTATGCTGCCATAATAGTAGGCTGTCTGGACCTTCTAAGATGATTTGACCAAGCAAAAATCGCATGGCTTTAATGATGCCAGAATATGGAATACTAGGGTCAACTTGATCGAATGTAGCCTTTGCGAAATAGTTTTTGTTTTTTACACTAGTCCTACATAGTTCGTTTAGTAATTTCGATTTTCCGATGCCTGACTCACCAGTGACAAAAATAATAGTTGCGGCGACTGACATGGCGGGGTCAAATCTGTGAAGGATGTGTTGACTTTCGTTTTCGCGACCATACAGTGTTTGGGTTAAAAGAAATTTACTTTTTTCATCGAGTTGATCAATGGCAACGTCGTCGATACCTCCAGATGATGTTAATGTTTGAGAACATAAGGCCAAGACATGTTTAATGTCGGCAGCGCTTTTGTATCGGTCATTTATATTTTTAGCTAGGCATGTTGAGATGATATTCGAAATAACAGTGGGTGTATTTTTTCGTCGGTCGCCTGAAGAGGGGGGCTCTTCTGCTATATGAGCGTAGAGTACGTCAAGTGTTGTTGAGGCTTCAAAAGGGAGTGTTCCTGTAAGACATTCAAAGAATACAGTTCCAAGTGAGTAAAAGTCTGTTTGATAGGTCACTTGTTTGTCTATACGGCCTGTTTGCTCTGGGGCAATATAGTCTAAATTTGTTTGTAATACAGAAGGGGGTTCAATAACTTGAGTGTATGTTGGAATAGGAATGGCGTGTTCTAAATTCATGAATTTAATGGCAAGCGTTTTCGGGTCGATCAAAATATTGTGAGAATTAAGTCCGCAATGGGCGTAACCTTTTTCGTGCATGGTGGTTAAAGAGTTAATAAGATTCGTCGCTATTGTTAGAAAGATTTTAAGGTCTGGTTGATTATGTGTTTGTATCCAGTTTTTAAGAGAAATCCCATTAAAATCTTTCCATATTTGTAAAGTTATTCCCTGATATTTTGTGATGTATAGTGGCGTTAATAGTCCTGTAGAGTCTAGGGACTGGCAAATAGAAAATTCATTTTTTATTATCGCATCTTCATCGTGTGAAAGGGTTTCTTTTTTGAATGTTTTGATGATAACGGTCGTTTGTTCGGTTGTCGAATAAGCACGATAAATGATACGAATGGCATCTTCGTAAATAAGGTCTTTTTTTTGAAATTTTTGAGATACCATAATAGAAAATTCATGCCCTTATTAATAGAAAAATAAACAAAAAAAGATGTGATGTTTTTTGGAAAAATGCGGGAATAAAATTTTTGAATAAGGTATTAAATTCCTAAGAACAACTAAACGACTCTCTTTTTCCCCAAATAAGCGACATAGACCAACGGTTCTTGTCTAATTAGGGGTGGCTATAGTCTTAGTTAATACTTGTGACGGGGGTGCTTCAAAAATCGGTTATTTTATCGACATGACATCCGTTGGCGCGTAACGTGGCAAGCGCTTCGAGTGATGTTGCATCAGCTTTTGCTATATTAATTGCTAGGTTGGTGGTTCTAATATCAACTATCTGCAAATTAGATAAATTGCCTATCTCGGCTGGTAAACGTGTGATATCTGTGCGCTTAAGAAAAAGAAACTCCAAAGAAGATAAGTTCCCTATCGATGGTGGCAACTCGTATAGATAGGTATTTTCAAGATAAAGACGCGTCAAAGCAGATAAATTTCCTACTGTATCGGGCAACTTTTCTAGAGGGGTATTATCAAGATCGAAAATCTTCAAAGCAGATAAATTTCCTATCGTCTCTGGCAACTTTTTTAGAAAGGTGTCTTTAAGCAAAAGCTGCGTCAAAGCATACAGATTTCCTATCGTAACGGGTAAAATTCTTAGGCGAGTATTCGTAAGATCAAGAATCTCCAAAGCAGATAACTTTCCTATCGTCTCTGGCAACTTTCCTAGGGACGTGTTGTTAAGATGAAGTCCCTTCAAAGCAGGAAAATCGCCTATCGTCTCTGGCAGAATTGTTAGGTTGTTATTCTTAAGATTAAGAGTCTGCAACTGATTTTTTTGATCGACGGTTAGTCGGCCGAGTATTTTTAGTAACTGACCGGTTGTAAGATTCTTGGACTCTAAATTTAGGTGATCGAGTGTGTCTGTCGTATTCGTTAAAGTCGTTTCTATGTCGTTCTCTATTATATAGTCGGTATAATCCATATGTATCGTTTGAAGCTCTTCCAACGGCATGACATCCATCTGCTTTTGACTCAGCCCTGGTATGTTTAACGTCTGTCTTAACTGATTTTCTGAGGAACCTCTTTTTCGTGGGGGTTGTAGTTCTGATGGACTTTTGATGGTCTTTTTTGAAGCAACGGGTAACGTTAAATGATCTGAAGCGGAACTCCTATTTTTTGGCAGTCTGTTCGGTTCGGTTATATCCTCCATAATTTATTCCCCTCTCTATAATAGAATTTTTATATAGAGTATGCCCATAACATGAATAGTTTAAACCTTCATTAGCCATAAAGGGAGTGGTTCAAAATCAATCAAAACTAAAAATGATTAAACCCAACAAATATTATGGCTAATGGGGACGAAGGTGCCAATAGTTTGTGTGATGTCGTCTCTGGTTGCACAGGGAAGCATGACTATTTTACAGTGGATTATCAAATAGTCTTGACTATATTATAATTTGATATAGAATAGTCAATATATGCAACGCTTCCAGTTACAAAAAATAAAAACAGACCTTCTAAAGAAAATGGTGATAATTGTGGGCCCCAGGCAAGTGGGGAAAACATGGCTATCTATAGAAGTTATGAAATCATTTTCAAATAGTATGTATTTAAATTTTGATAATAGTCACCATCGAAAAATAATAGAAGACCAATCATGGTTAGATGACGTTGAGCTGCTAGTTTTTGATGAAATCCATAAAATGAAAGACTGGAAACAGTATATTAAAGGTGTCTATGATACGCGGCTATCTCATCAAAAAATATTAGTTACAGGCAGTGCTCGGCTCGATACATTTAATCAGTCAGGGGATTCATTAGCAGGAAGATTTTATCGGCATCGGCTATTTCCTTTTACAGTTCCCGAATTAGAAGAAATAAATTATCCATATTCGCTTGAAAAATTATCTAATTTGGGAGGGTTTCCGGAACCTTTTTTAGGAGGGGAAGAAGACGCGAGTCGATGGCGGTTACAGTATGTAAATGGGTTGATTAGAGAAGATGTTTTAGATTTTGAAAAAATACATGATTTAAAGAAGATGAAATATTTGTTGGAGATGTTAAGAGAGCGGGTTGGTAGCACACTATCGTATTCGTCATTAGCCAGAGATTTAGAGTTACATCCAGCGACGGTAAAAAAATATATTATGATTTTGGAATCTTTATTTGTAATTTTTTTGATTTCTCCTTATTCAAAATCTATTTCAAGATCGATATTAAAAGAGTCTAAATTCTATTTTTATGATGTAGGATTGATAAAAGAAGACAAAGGTGCCAAATACGAAAATCTTGTCGCTCTTCATTTGCTGCAGTATGTTCAGTTTTCGAGAGACTATAAAGGAAAAGATATAAGTTTAAATTTTATTCGAACTAAGGAAAAAAAGGAAATTGATTTTGCACTTGTTGAAAACGGAAGTTTAACTCAGTTTATAGAATGTAAGTATAAGGACAATGGTGTATCTAAGACGTTGAGTTATTTTTCAGAAAAGTATGGAGTTAAGGGAATTCAACTTGTCATGAATTTAAAGAACGAATTTTCATCTAAGTTTTGTGAAGTCAGAAAAGCCAGTCTTTATTTAAAAAATCTTGTATAGTCCCGTAAATCACGAACTTAGGCTTATTTAAATAGTCCCTTTCTAACAATCTATTTATTTCCCATAGTGAAAGGTAAAAAGAAATATATGCAAATGACGAACTAAAAGCAGTAAAAGAAGGAACGAATACCCTATACGAATACACCTACGACACTAACAGAAACATGCTTACGCTAACCCAACCAACCCCAGAAGGAATCCAATCAGCAACACTAACAATAGATACGGAATCCGATAGGTTATTCAAAAAAAATCAAGGCGGGACAGAAACAGTCTTCGGCTATGACATCGAAGGAAATGTAAATAGAAAAACAAACCCAGAAAAAAATATAAACCTAACGTACAACTGGCAAAACCAATTAAAAACCTACGAAGAAACAACAGGCGATAAATTAACC
>JABIQV010000116.1 GCA_018699495.1 bacterium
CTCACTCCTTAAGAGGGAAAGCGGATGCACATGATTATCGATACTTTCCTGAACCCGATCTGATTCCATTGGTTTTATCTGACGCGCAAATAGATGAGGAACGCCAGGCGATGCCAGAACTTCCTTTAGCGAAACGAGAAAGATATGCTTCTGAGCTGGGGCTTTCTGATTTTGAGGTCAAAGTAATAATTGGCGACATGGCGATGAATACCTATTTTGAGAAAGCAAATACATTATTAGTAGCCACTAAGTTATCACTCACAGCAAAAGAAACGGCAAAGTGGATCGTTGGTGATTTTAACTCCTTTTTGAAGGAAACGTCTGATGATTTTGGGAATACAAAGGTAAGTCCAGAGGAATTGTTATCTCTCTTAAGCTTAAAAGAGCAGGGTAAAATTTCTGGGAAAATCGCTAAAGATGTGTTGAAACAAATGATTGAAACGGGTAAAACGGCCCAGTCTATAGTGGCTGCATCTGGGGCAACTCAGATTTCGGATGAAGGCGCGCTTCAAACAATCGTTGATGATGTTTTAGCTGCTAACCAAGCCGTTGTAGAAAAAATTAAAAATGGTAAAACGGCAGCTGCTGGATTTTTAATGGGGCAAGTCATGAAAGAATCCAAAGGGCGCGCGAAACCGGATGTTGTTAAGGCTATGATTCTTAAGTCTATTTTGGGGTAAAAAGTAAGTTAAATCGAAAGGGCATCTTTATTGAGGCACCACTAAGTAAAGATGCTATTCCAATTGTTTTTCAAACCAATACCCACAGCCCGGCAACATTTTGTTATTTCTATAAGTGGACTGAAACGGATATAGCCGACAAAACATAGGCCTATTTTTATGAACGCCACATAGTCCTTGTTTTGTTAAATGGCGACATTTAAAACGCATATCACCATCTTCATCAAGTTCTGTATACGTTAAATGGCGTAAAGGCGAAAATTTAAGTATAAATAACCAAAATTTTACGTTTTTGATCCATCTTGTTTTTAGTTCAACATGAATGCTTTTGCAACAAAGGCCACGTTTTTTACAAGACCCTTTACGTATAATTTTCATAGAATGCAGTAAATTATACATGATTTGTGAGAAGGGGTCTTCTTGATGCTCAAAAAATAGATTATAATTGAATTAATGAAAGTAACGAGCTCCCTAAACTCCCTAAACATTAAGACTATCCTTATTGGCATATTTGCGATTTGGTTATGTTATATAGGGTATATTGCGATACAGCCTCAACACATGAGTGATTTTGATGCTTATTATTATGGAACGAAAGCGGCTGTTCAGGGGTTGAATCCCTATAGCGCTGCTTCAATTGCCTTTTTAAAGGGAGATGATATCTTGTTCCATCATTTTTCTTACCCTGTCTATATGTTAGCTGCTTTTTGGCCGTTCACTTTATTTTCTGTGGATGTGGCTAGAGGGCTATTTTTAGCACTAAAATTAGTAGCAACGTTTAGTTTATTTTGTCTTTGGATGAAGTCATTTACATTTAAGAATAAATCAGATCCTTGGATGTTATTAATATTGGCACTTGGTGCGTTTCACGGCACGGTTCAAACTGATATTCTTGCGGCGAATATTTCTATTTTTGAACAATTATGTTTGTGGACTGGGTTTTCGTTTTTTATTAGGGGCAATCTTAAGCTCGGCATGATAGGGATTGTTTTTGCCGGCCTATGCAAAGGACCCTTGATTTTATTTTTGGGCGTCTTTTTATTTAAAATGGATATGAAAAATTTTCATGCATTTTTATCGGGAGTGGCTCTGTTCATTTCTGTTCAATTGGCTACATTCTTTTGTTTTCCAGGGTTGAGTTTAAAATTTATGGAGAATCCTCAGGTTATCGACAGTACAGGATTTACGAATCCGTCGTTATTAGTTTGGATAACATTTGACGCTGCTCCATATTTGAATCGTATATTTGATTTAGCGATAAATCCTACAAATTTATATAAAATGGTTGTTTTTGGACTGATATCCTTTTTTGGAATAATTTATTTGTGTCTTATGAAGGATCAAGAAAAGCGTTATAAAATTGCTTTCCTAGCGTTGATTTATGGACTGGTTCTTCCACGAATGAAGGATTATTCGTTTGTTCTACAAATAATGCCGGCATTATTTGTTATGGAACGACTTAAAACGACGGCCCGTTGGGTTGTTCTCGTATTATTAAGTGTCAGTCTTTGGCCGTACTATCATTTGTTTACACAGCTCATGTTGGTTCTTATGTTGATTGGCGTATCTGCCTATTCGGATGGTAAGTTTTATCCTTTTTTACTCAAGAAAAAAAAAGGTACCAAGACAATCTGATGATTTTGGAAACACAACGATAAGTTCAGACGACTTGTTATCTTTATTCATCTTAAAAGATCAGGAAAAGATTTCTAAAGATGTGGTGAAACAAGTAAAATAACGCGGCTGTGTTTTTGATGGGGCAAGTCATGAAAGAATTCAACGGGCGGTCGAATCCGGATGGTGTTACGGTTATGATTCTTAACTCTATGGTGGCGTAGAGATCTCGTAATTAATTATTTTTCATTTAATTGAAAGAGCTTTTAATAAAATAAACAAGAAAAAGGGTGCTCCTGTTCAAGATCGTATTCATTTTGCGTATGCCCCATATCTGTTCCCGATATTTTGGCCCTTAACTAAGCTGCCATATGAGGCAGGACGATTCGTTTTTTTAGCAGCTAAGGTAGTCGCTCGGATTGTTATGAGAAAAGAAGAAAACAGATACAAACGTCCATTTCTTGCACTCGCTTACGGCATTATGGTCCCAAGAATGAAAGATTACTCATTTGTTCTTCAAATTTTACAAGAGCTCTTCGTTGTATATCGATTAAAAAATGTAGGACGGTATGTCGTTTTGGGTTTATTGAGTATTAGCTTATGGCCTTATTCTCATTTGTTTACTTAAATGATGTTAATGTCTATTTTAATTTTCGTATCAAGTGGCGTGAAGTTTAAATCTAAACGGAGTACTGGCAAACAGGGCAATAGTCTGCGTGCTAGTTATATGTTTTGAAGAAACTATGGGAAGAACGGCTAACGGAAACACAACGTCAGTTTATTGGATATAGTTTAATTGGGGTTATGGGCCTTTCCATTGATTTAGTTGGATTTTATTTAATGTCGTCGGTAGTGAAGTGGCATTATTTGGTTGCAAATAGTATCAGCGTGTATAGTGCAATTACCCATAATTTTTTGTGGAATGCGTTGGTAAATTTTAAGACCAAAGATAGATTTTTATGGAGGTATGGCTCCTTTTTGATGGTGGGTACTGTGGGGCTAGGATTAAGCTCGATATTGTTATGGATTCAAGTCGAAAAATTAGGAATAGAACCGATTATTGGAAAGGTTCTAACAATTGGAGTCGTCGTTTTTGTTCAATTTGGATTGAATAAATGGATTACCTTTAAACCACAAAATACAAAAGGGAATAGTGAGAAATAACATGGAATTAAATGAGCACAAAGAACGTCTTGAAAGAGCCGATTACATAATATGTGGGGCTGGTTTTTTTGGAGCTACAATTGCCGAAAGAATCGCGACTGATTTAGGCAAAAAAGTTCTGGTACTCGATCGAAGACCTCATATAGGCGGGAATAGTTATTCAGAAGACGATCCAGAAACAGGGGTCCATTTTCATACCTACGGGACACACATTTTTCATACTTCAAATGAGAAAGTATGGGACTATGTTAACCGATTCACCGAATTCAACGGGTATTTCCATCAAGTATTAACAACGTACAAAGGTAAAGTTTATCAAATGCCAATTAATTTGGAGACGATAAACATGTTCTATGATGTCCAACTTAGGCCCTATGAGGTCGATGCTTTTTTAAAAAAGGAAATCGAGAAAGAAAATATCAAAGAACCAAAAAACTTTGAAGAAAAGGCAATAACCATGATCGGCCGTCCTTTGTATGAAGCGTTTATAAAGGGCTATACGATGAAACAGTGGCAAAAGGACCCTAAAGACCTACCTGCATCCATTTTAAACCGGCTGCCTTTTAGAAAGAGCTATAACGAGAACTATTACTTTTGTAGATGGCAAGGTATTCCAACTGATGGGTATGGTGCGATTTTTGAAAAAATGTTGAAAAACGATAATATCGATATTCTGTTAAATACAGACTTTTTTGACCTAAAATCACATATTCCTAAATCCAAAAAAATAATATATACAGGTCCGGTGGACCGATATTTTGACTACAAACATGGGACGTTAGAATGGCGTAGCATTCGTTTCGAAAAAGAAGCGGTTCCTTATGACGATTATCAAGGCACGTCCGTCATGAATTATGCGGAACCTGAAGTTGCATTTACAAGAATCCATGAACCCAAACACCTTCATCCTGAAAAAGAACATAAAAAGGGAACCTCTTTAATAATTAAGGAATTTTCTGAGATAAACCCTGACGAACCCTATTATCCAATTAACACACCAGATAATCAGTCTGTTTATCAGAAATACCTTGATGAAACGAAATCTGAAAAAAATGTTATATTTGGTGGTCGCTTGGGCGAATATAAATATTTTGATATGCATCAAAGTATTGCAAAAGCACTGGCAACATATGAAACGAAAATAAAAGCCGTTGAAAAGGAATAATTATGACTGAGCCTAAGAAAATCGAAAAGGAATCGTTAGCAATCGTCATCCCTGTTTACAATGAGACAGAGATAATCGAAACCGTAATTCAAGATTGGGTGGACACGTTACGTCCATTGGCTGTCGATTTTTCTATTCACTTGTACAATGATGGGTCAAAAGACAATACGCTAAGTGTTTGCAGGGAAATTGAGAAAAAAGTTCCAGAGTTAACAGTACATGATAAGAAAAACTCTGGGCATGGGCCGACAATCCTAAAGGGATATTGTGATAATTTAAGCCATACGTGGCTTTTTCAGATAGATTCAGATAATGAACTTCCCGCCGAACACTTTAAACTATTATGGGAACAACGGAATGATGCGGATTTTTTAATAGGCATTCGTGAAAATAGGAAAAATCCGTTAGCACGTCGATTAATTTCATTGATCTCCAGATTATGTGTTCGATTGTTTTATGGAACAGGGGTCTATGACGTGAATTCACCGTATCGGTTGATGAGAGTGTCGACTCTTTTAGAAACCTATAATGCGATACCTAACGATACGTTCGCTCCTAATGTAATTATTTCTGGAATGGTGAATTACTTAGGGCTTCGTATTGTTCAAATTGATGTTCCTCATCGTCAACGTGAAACAGGAGAGGGTTCCATCAAGAAATTTAGGTTATTAAAATGTGCGATACAGTCATTTTTTCAAACGATATCGTTTAGTTTTGATAAACCAGGGAAAAAAGGAAAAGCCACTCCTTCTGATAGAGGATGTTGTACGTAGAGATTTTGTGAGGGACGCCTTAAGGGGATAGTGATCTTGTAAATCCGGAGACAAATTTCTTTTCATATGAATAGTCAAGACGTGAATGTTTATCTGAGGTGAGTTTATAGAGAATACGGCTCAACCAGTTTCTTAATTGCTTCAACGAGTCGTTATCGTGCTGAACTTTTTAACTTCCTTTGTGATTCGCATAGTAACCTAATCAAATTCATCCAAACCTACACTATATTCAGATCAAATCATTAATTGTTGGGAATAGCCAAATAACTTATAAGGCATGCTTGACATAAACTTTAAGCATACCTAAACTTTAGTCGATATAGGATGACAATGATGAAGGACTATGAAGTATGAATACTAAAAAAATTAACGACGAAACAAAAAAAGAATCCACAAGTACAGAGGATTATTTAAAAGCAATTTATAAATTGATGATTACATCTTCAGGGTCCGTAAAGACTCAAGATATTGCAAATAAACTAGGTGTCACCTCCGCTGCTGTAAGTGAAATGGTTAAAAAATTAGCGACAAAGGAATTATTGGATTACGTTCCATATAAAGGTGTTCGTCTTTTACCCGAAGGAATAAAAAAAGGGAAATTAGTTATCCGACGGCATCGCTTAATTGAGCTGTATCTTCATGAGTATTTAGATATTCCACGTAATATGGTTCATGAAGAGGCCGAAGTGTTAGAGCATTTTGCTTCTGATTACCTAATAAACAAGATGGATAAAAAATTAGGGTTTCCTCAGTTCGACCCTCATGGCGCACCAATTCCTGATAAGGACGGAAAAATTCCAACACACACATTAGCTATTCCTTTATCCGAGGGTAAAAAAGGGGACGTTTATAAGATTGTAAGAGTGAGTAATTTTGATTCAGAATTACTGGAACATCTCGAAACTGAAGGAATAACGATAGGCGTGGTGATCGATGTGTCTGGAATTTTGGAATTTGATGGGACCGTTCAAGTCAAAATCAATGAAAATATAACAAGTTTGAGCACAAAGATTTGCCAAAATATCTGGGTAGAACCGATAAAATAGAAAAGGAAGTAAATTAGATATGAAAAACATAAATAATCAAAGAGTGACTTTATTTAAAGCAAAAACCCTTTTAAAGATGACATCGTTCATGATGGGGGCCTGCATTTTTGGACTTGTTGGATTGGGATTGAGTGGATGTAATGACGATAAGTCTGACACAAACGGTTCAACGTTAATTCAAGCTGTAGCTACAACTGGAATGATAGCGGACATTGTAAAAAATGTTGGTGGAGACTATGTTCATGTAATTGGATTAATGGGTCCAGGTGTTGACCCGCATCTTTATCGGGCAAGTGAAGGCGATGTTCGTAAATTATCAGAAGCAACGATAATTTTTTATAATGGGTTGCATTTAGAAGCAAAAATGGGAGATATCTTTAAGAAGCTAAATAAACAGAAACCTACTGTCGCAGTTGCAGAACGTATCCCGACCGAAAAACTAAAGAAACCTCCTGAATTTGACGGGCAATTTGACCCTCATGTTTGGTTTGATGTCGCGTTATGGGCGTATGCTGTAGATGCAGTTGGAGACGCGTTAATAAAACTAGACCCTGAACATAAAAATGAATTTTTGAAAAATAAGACTGACTATTTAAATAAATTAAATGTCTTGAACACATGGATTAAAGAGAAAACAGGCGCTATTCCCAAAAAGCAACGCGTTCTCGTTACAGCTCATGATGCCTTTAACTATTACGGAATGGCCTATGGGTTTGTCGTAAAAGGGTTGATGGGAATCAGTACAGAATCAGAAGCTGGAACTCGAGATATCCAAAACTTAGCAATATATATAGCAGAAAATAAAATTCCAGCTATTTTCATAGAGTCATCAATTTCAAAACGAAATATCGAAGCGGTTCAACGAGCAACTCAGGCGAGAGGCTGGGATGTTAAAATCGGGGGCGAATTATTTTCAGATGCTATGGGAAATCCAGGAACGGTTGAAGGGACTTATATCGGAATGGTTGCACACAATACAAACACGATATTAAAGGGATTGGTTCCAGACACAATCAATCTTAAAAAAGAACATCATCATCATGGAGAAGATCACAGTCACTAATAAAGGATGAAAACGACAGTTTAGAATCGGACATGTAGAACGTCTAGGGGGAAGATGTTAAAACAAAACACGACATAGAAAGGATAATAAATGATAAAAATAAAAAATATAGGATTAGTTGCCACCTGTTTAGCTATTCTAACGAGCCCATCAATGGCAAATTTAAATGACTCCGGATTATTCCCATTGGAAAAGCGACCTCAGCTTAGTGATTTTATTGATAATGTAAGGATTGGAGGATCTATTTTAGGCGGTGTCAATCTACTTACACAAACTACACGTGCGGCAACAAACCGATATCAATTTGATTACGCTGCAAACATCGATTTTGAAACGCGGTTGGCGCCTGGAGTAAACGCATTTCTTCAATTACAAACAAGTCCAGGAAAAGGAACCTACGGGTTTCCTGGTCCTGGTGCCGAGTTAACAGACGTTGGTATCGAATATACAAATAGAGCGAGGACGGTAACCGTTGTTGTAGGGTCTTATGACACACCATTCGGGCAGCAAACAGGAATGTTGTCGAATAACGCAGATACGTTTAACAATAATTTAATAATTAATCCGCTGTTATATAGCGCATTTGCTGGCCCAATGGGGACGTTGAATACATTAGGTGCGAAGGCTAATTGGGATTCATCTATAGGAACATCTACCGTGTCGGTTTCGAATGGCACAGACGAGTCCGCGACGAATCCGGATGGACAATTTGAAATAGTGATAGGGCAATCACTGTTTATAGAGGAGATTAAAACTGAGTTAAGTGGGACCTTTATGAAAAGTAACGATATTGAAAACGCCAAACCTGGCTTTTCTTCGGATTTTCAAGGGTGGGTGATAGATGGTATTTCAATCATTGGCACCTCAACTGAAGTGATTGGGTCGTATTCTCAGTTAACATACGGCGATGAGCAAGATGGGACAGAGGACATCGTCACGTCTCTTATTGCTGAAGCGCGACACAACATGGGGGAGCTGTTTGTTTCGGGGCGAGTTTCAACATGGGTGCCAGAAGATAGCGATGGATCTGGATCTGGGATGTCTGCGACGATTCCAAGTCCAGCCTTTAATTTTGGAGCGACAGTTTCCCCTGACCAAGCGATAACTCGGTACGAATTAGGCGTGGGATATTTTCATAAAGAAAACGTTTTACTTAAAGCGGAATGGGTGTGGGATAACTACGAAAAAGAAACGGCTGGGCAAGAAACGGATGTTAGCGGACTTCTTTTAATTGCAAATGTAAGGTTCTAAAGTGAACCCAAGCGTTCCCGCCATAGAAGTTCGCGATTTAACGGTCGCATATAAAGAAAAGCCAGTTTTATGGGACATCGATATCAAAGTCCCTCATGGCGTATTGATGGCTATTGTTGGACCAAATGGCGCTGGGAAAACCACCTTAGTAAAAGCCATATTAGGCTTAATAAAACCTGCGGCTGGCAGTATTTTTATTAACGGTAATATCTATCAGAAATCATTTCGGGCCGTAGGGTATGTTCCTCAGCGAGGAAGTGTCGATTGGGACTTTCCTACCAATGCGGTGGATGTTGTATTAATGGGTCGGTATGGACATCTAGGCTGGTTTAAACGTCCGGGAAAACGCGACATGGAAATTGCAATGGAATGCCTTGAAAAAGTTGGAATGGCAGATTTTGCATATCGTCAAATTAATCAATTATCTGGAGGCCAACAGCAACGTGTCTTTTTAGCGCGAGCCTTAGCCCAGGATTCTCAAATTTATTTTATGGATGAGCCGTTTGTGGGTGTTGATGCGAAGACGGAAAAAGCTATCGTGGCACTTTTAAAGGAATTAAGAAGTAAAGAAAAGACGGTGGTGGTCGTGCATCACGATTTACAAACGCTAAAGGATTACTTTGATTGGGCGTTATTGTTGAACGTCAGAAAAATTGCGATTGGACCGGTTAAAGAAATAATCACCCAAGAAAATTTGAGCCAGGCGTATAGCGGAAAAACTCCTTTTGTTGGGAAAGACACAACAATTAATTTGGACGCGCTGTAGTTATGTCTCTTATTCATGATCTGTTTTTTGATTACACCGTCCGTACGGTAGTTCTAGGAACTCTAGTTTTAGGCATTGTTTCAGGTGCTTTAGGAAGTTTTGCTGTCTTAAGAAAGCAAAGTTTATTGGGAGATGCTATTGCTCATGCTGCATTACCAGGAATAGCGGTAGCTTTCATGTTAACGTACAGCAAAAGTTTATTGGTGTTATTAACAGGAGCCATCATTTCTGGGATTTTGGCATCCTTAGTCATGTTTTTAATTACCGAGTATACGTCTCTTAAAAAGGATGCTGCGCTAGGCATTGTGTTGTCCGTATTTTTTGGCTTTGGAATGGTGCTTCTTACGATTATTCAACGACTTCCAACAGCAAATAAGGCGGGTCTTAATAGGTTTCTATTTGGAAACGCAGCTACTTTGTTAGAAGAGGATGTCATTGTAATGGCAGTTTTTGGCGTCGTAATCTTGTCGATACTTACTCTTTTTTGGAAGGAATTTAAGTTAATATCATTTAATCCAGAGTTTGCGGCGACGTTGGGGTTCCCTCAAAAAAGGCTAGATATATTTTTAACTAGTTTGATAGTTTGTAGCATAGTTATAGGTCTACAAACGGTAGGTGTCGTTTTAATGAGTGCGATGATAATCGCTCCAGCAGCAGCGGCCAGACAATGGACCGATAGGTTAGGCATAATGGTCATTTTGGCGGCATGTTTTGGAGCATTGGCAGGGTTAGTTGGTGTTATGTTTAGCAGCAGAATAGACAATTTACCAACCGGACCCGTTATTGTCGTCGCTATAAGTGTTATTGTGTTTGCGTCGTTATGCGTCGCCCCAAATCGTGGCCTTTTATGGGCATGGAAGAGAAGCAAGTCTAATCAGAAACAAGTTAAAGAAGATACGTTTCTAACAAATTTATTTTATCTTTCAGAAGGGCATGACGACGTGACTCATGCACATGATATTCAGGCATTGAGAGCAGTTGGAGGCGCGAGTTTGGACTCTGTTATTGAAAAACTGGAAGATAGGGGGCGTATTCATTCAACTGCTTATAAGCATTGGGGTCTAACGCTCGAAGGGCATCGATACGTAAAATCTTTATTAATCGGGATGCAGACATGAGTTTTCAAACAGAAATTATATTAATTGCGGCATTGACCGCTTTTTCCTGCGCGATTCCAGGAGTGTTTTTGGTTTTACGTGGAGTTGCCTTAATGAGTGATGCAATTAGCCACGCTATTTTACTTGGAATTGTTGTGATGGTTTTTATGGTGAGAACGTTGGACTCTCCTCTATTAATTATTGGAGCTGCCTTAACGGGTGTGTTAACAGTCACCTTAACTGAAATTTTAATTAATACGAACAGGTTGAAAAAAGATGCGGCCATTGGGTTAGTATTTCCCTTGTTTTTTTCAGTGGGGGTCATATTAATAAGTAAATATGCGGGGGACGTTCATATTGATTTGGACGCCGTTTTATTAGGGGAACTGGCTCTAGCTCCTTTTCACAGAGCCTCTTTTGGCGACATAGATTTGGGCCCTGTTGGGTTATGGGTGATGGGAATAATATCGTTAATTAACGTTACTGGACTGTTAGTGTTTTATAAAGAGTTAAAGTTAGCTACGTTTGACAAAGGGTTGGCTACCTCTTTGGGTTTTTCTCCCGTTTTGATTCATTATGGGTTAATGACTGTGACAAGTATTACGACTGTTGGGGCCTTCGAAGTTGCTGGCTCAGTATTGGTAGTGGCTTTAATTATTGCACCCCCTGCGACAGCTTACTTATTGACCACCAAGTTATCTAGAATGATTGGTATTAGCATGGTAGTGGGGATTTGCTCTGCGGTGTTGGGCTATGGAATGGCGTATGTATTAGATGCATCAATTGCCGGTTCCATGGCGACAATGAATGGGGTATTGTTTTTAATGGCTTTATTTTTTGCGAAAGAACGAGGCTTAGTATCAAAAGTTTTGAGCCATTTTAAAAAGAAGTTAAATTTTTCAGTTCAAATGTTATTAGTTCAAATTTTAGGACATGAGGTCTTGGACAATGCAGCCCAAGAGAATACGATAAAAAATATGATTGATCACATGGCTTGGCCAGCAGGTTTTGCACGGAAAATAGTGCAACGAGCCGTTCAAAAAAACTTAATCACCCGACATAAGTCGCTACTAAGTCTGACGCCTCTGGGCCGCGAAATGGCTCGGCAAGTGATGATGCGTTAAAGTGACGACTTAACTAAATAAAGACCCAAACCATGAAAAAAAGCCATTTTTGGCGTTTTTATAAATTGAGGGTCTCTTTTCTTTGGAATCTTTTTTATCTTGGTTATGAGATTTTTTAGAAGCGGAAACGTCAGGCACCTTGCCCGCAAATGGATTTTTTACGTCGGCGGTAATAGGTAAACTAGTGGGAACATATGAGTTTAGGTTTTGAGACGAATCTTGCGTGGCATTCATGGTTTTTTCGATTAGTTGGTTGAGTTTGTGTAGCTTAGATAGATCTGACGGATGGGCATCTCTCAATTTATTCGCAAGTTCAGACAGGTTTTGTTTGTAACCCAAATCGTTGGTTGCATTCTGTAACATTTCTATTTGTTTTATTGCGTCACTTCGATTCACTTCCTGAGAAGACGATCCTAATGTGGTTTTTAAAATTTCTAAAACATATTTTTTTTGTTCAGTTGTAGAGTCATAAGCTTTTTTTGTGGACCGGAGGTGTGCATCACTAGCGGCTTCTACCTGATTGGCATCTTCCATTAGTTTCTACGGGTCCTTGAATTAAGAAAAAGCTTTAAAATCATTGAGAGACTTTACCATCCCACTTAATGGATCAATTTCATAATTTTTGGATTGTTTTTGAACATCCAAGGGTTTATGGTGTTGAACTTGCAAGTCGCTTTGTTCTGCGATTGTTAGTTCTTTATCAATAACATTTGCGAGAATTTTAGCAAATTGGTCATCCTCTTCAGGTAACTTGTCTTTGCTAATTTTTGACAAACTATGTTTTGCTACGTTTAAACTTTTAAGCGAATTTAGATTTAAAAATCCTTGTTCTGACATCGGGCTAACTCCTTTCTTCTAAGATTATTAAAAAACAAGATACTTTAAATATATTATTATTACGTGCTTACAAGTAATGATAATATAATGATCATTTATACACAAATTCTAGAACATAGATGTCTAAAAAATGGTTGTTATATATAAAAAGGGGAAATGTGTTGTTCCCTTTTTAAATAAGTCGAGTAAAAGAAGGATATAATATGCATCGATACTTTATGGTATGTTTGGCAGGTCTATTAATTAGTTTGTCTGGGGTCGTTCAAGCTGGTTCATTTTTAGGGTGGGGGGCTCTTTCATCGCCTCATTTTTTAGTGTATTACACTGAAGGATTTGAGGCGAAGGCATCGAATTTATTAATGGATTTGGAGTCGAGAATAGGTATCGTGGAAGAAGTTGCGGGGCCAGTTATTAAAACGGCGTTGGTTTTGGAGGATATGGGTTCCATTTCAAATGGTTATGCAAATCCGTTAAGTAATAAAATTTCATTGTGGATATCGCCTCCGGAATCGTATGGGTTTGCATTGTATGACGATTGGCTATCTTATGTCGGAATTCATGAAGTGGGACATATCGCGCAACTTACGAGAAAAAATAATAATCCATTTCAACTACTCTTTGGTGAGCGGTTTTCTTTAAATGTGTTCACACCATTGTGGTTTAAAGAGGGATTGGCTGTCGACATTGAGTCATCATATTCTCAATCAAATGGTAGGATGCATGATCCTAAAACAAGGCTAATTACGAGGCAATTGTTAGCGTCTGGCCAAATAAGAAGTATTTCTAATATGACGAGTCCAAATACTAGGTTCCCGTATGGACGTGTTCCCTATATGTTAGGAAGTCGTTTTGTTTCATATTTAACTGAAACTTATGGGAAAGAGACGATGAACACGTTTATTTATGAAGTCGCGGGGGACCCGTTATCGGGTTGGAAGGAGCTTTTTCATATTTATATGGGACCTTTGTATTCTTTTCAGGCTAAAGCGGGAATTGTTTTTGGGAAAACGTTTTCAGAGTTATTTAATGAATGGCGTGAGTTCGAGTTAGCCCTTCCTTTAATAGAAGAAGGTGATCTTTTGGATAAGTCGCCCTATGAGAAGCAGTGGGTTATCCCTATTACGAATGATTCCTTTCTTACGTTTGTCAGCTACCTGTTGGCTCCAAGTCCAGGTCAACTTGTTCGGTCTTATAAATTGGAAGAGATTGAATTAAGCAGCGGAACGACGAGCGTTTTAGGCGACTATGTGTCGGGTATGGCTGCGAAGCCACAGTTTTTGAATGGGAGTTTATATATTGCGTTAAAGGAAGCGGCGTACGGGTATCAGAATATGTCGTCTATGGGCTATGGTGGAATCGCAAAAGTTATTCAAAAAGACGTAAAAACCCGAAAGGAAACGGAGATTTTCAGGGCCTCATTACGTTCTTTTTTACCTCTGGATACATCCATAATATATTTCAAGGATAACCTTATTCAAGATGCCTCTGAGGTGTGGGAGGTTAAGAATGGGAAGCAGGTTAAGATTGGAGATTGCTCACTTTTAGTTTCTGAAATAGTAAATGAACAAGGGAGGTGGTTTGTAATCGGGAAAACGGCAACTTCTGGGTGGGATTTGTATGAATTAAATCGTACGTCATTCGAGGCTACCAGACTAACCGATACACCTAATCCAGAATACTTTTTATCAAGTACTGGAGAAGGGAAAATTATTTTTTCAGCATTAAAAGATAAGCAAACGAACGTTTTCGAACGTGATCTTAAAACAGAAAAAATCACCCAACTGACACACAGTGATTACGCATCGTTTTCAGGAAAGGTTGGGGACTCCTTGGTTTATTTGACACCAGGATCCATGGGCACTCGTATCATTAAAACAAGTTATTCGGATGACACATCAAAAAAAGATTTAGATGTGACTCAATCGCAGGAAACCGACAATAAGTTAGAGGCCATTCTGAATAATAAGGGCAAGGAGACGATGAATGTAGTCGTAACTGATAATGTGAATAGAATCCAAAAACGTTTAACTCCAAAAGTTGAACTAAGACCAACTCTTAGAAACAAGGTGATGATTAAAAAAGAAGATGCCTTTACGTCGAATTTATCGAGTTTGCTCATTCCGTTTTTAAGGGTACCCTTTAGTGCATTAGGGAGCGACCATTTAGAGAGCGTCGCTTATTCAACTCAGTTGTCATCATCTGGGATAAGTTTATGGACCAGCTTCAAAGGGTTTATGCCTTTTAATATTTCAGCTTCTATTTTTTCAAGTTCAGAGTTGGAAGAACCGATTATTGAGCTTGATACAACTTATTTGATGCATCGGTCTCAAACAAAAGGTATACAGAGCCTCTCAGCTTCTATGTTTTATCAATCCAAAAGTGTAGTAGAAGATGATTCGATAGCATATGGTGATGGATACTTGGATGGAATGTTGGGATTTGGGTTATCCGGAACGTATCGTGATAGTGTCATACATACGATAGGAAACATTAAGATTAGTTTTTTAGAAAATAATATTGGAATTAAGGGGCATTTTGCTGAGTTGAGAACGACATGGGTATCAGAGTTTAGTTCGTTAAAAATCGATAGTAAAATTTTTTATAACTTTACCGAGCCAGTTAGGATAACGGGGCGTGGTGGAAATTATTATGTTGATGAAGGAACGGTATACAAGGTTGCTTACTATAATCAGTTGCTTCGGTTAAACATGAGTAGCGATGATTATTTTACAGGAATAGGTGATGTTTATTTAAAGGTATTTGCTGATGTCTTAACTGATTCCAGTTCGTCGTTTTCTTATGTAACAACGGATTATTCGTACGGGGTGGCACTTTCTACCAATTTAGAGATTCCTATTTATACAATCATACCTGTCACCCTGGATATTGGGCTTGTTTCATTAAAAAATAAGGATAATTTGGCCTTGTTTGTTGAGTATGGGTTTGGGATCGAATTTTAGGGTTCTATGAAGAAACATTGATTATTCCTTTATAAATAGAGGAATGATTAACGGGGTGCTTTGGAAGATACAATGAAGTCTATGGTAAACTTATAGACACGTTTCATAGACAGTTTAGTAAGAGGAGGAAAAATATGAAAAAGACCGTGATGGGTGTGCGATATGTGTTAGGTTTAGCATTTGTAGTGTTTGGATTAAATGGATTTTTACATTTCATGCCAATGCCACCAATGCCAGCAGAGGCTGGCGCATTTTTGGGCGGATTAGCAGGATCTGGATACTTTTTTCCATTTTTGAAAAGTGTAGAAATTTTATGTGGTCTTGGTTTGGTATTAGGATTATTTGTTCCATTGTCGTTAGTTATTTTAACGCCAATAATGGTCAATATAATTTTATTTCACGCCTTTTTAGCGCCAAGTGGATTAGGATTACCTATTATTTTGTTAGCTATGCATTTATTTTTGGCATGGAAAACAAAAGATTCGTATGCTGCTCTACTGAAAATGAAATAAACACCGCAGACAAAACGTTTCCGATTTGTATCCGTCTCCCATTAGTGGGGACGATGCAAACTCTTTCTCGTGATTTTCCTCAACAACCCCATTTAATTTATTTGCCTTAAACTTAAACTTAAACTTTGATAAATTAGTCTTCCTACAAAACCGAAGGGATCTATCGAATCTGCTTTTGGTGTCGATGAGTAAATTCAGGAGGCCCTTGGAAACGTAAAATAGGGCGGTACCTCAAGATGTCGGGCCCTGATTTTTTTGAAGACCTAATACAACTACTTATTGATGGTCGGTTTGTAACTTGTTAAGAATGAAAAGAATAGACCCACGCGTATTTTTTTGTTCACACATCGATCAAGGAGTGGGTGATGATTAGGGTTTTTAGGCCATTTGCCGATTTGGATTTTTTCTACGCCCCCCAACGGGTGACCCGCTGTTTCAGGTAGACCGAGTTATCTTTTTTATGTTGTAGCAGGCGTTTGTTCGCGTTGGTGAGCTGGCGCCTTGAGAGCATGACGTTGAGAAGGAGATAAATTTATACACTCGTTAGTCCTTATTATATGATGAATAAATCTTCAATAGGGATGTTTGTTAATTTATGAATTTTACGAACCAAATACCAAATCGTACCCATTAAAATTATGGTTGCGGGAAGCGCAATGACAGGAAAACTTAGGGCGGTCATCTTACCCAATTCAGCGGCAAATGCTTCCGTCCCACTCGGACTTTTAATAACAACCTTAGCAAGTGCGAAGTTAAGTCCAGACGAGACCATAAACGATGCAACCACTCCCAGTAAGGCTCTTTTTTGAGCTGTTTCAAAAAGAGTTAGAGAGTTAGTCTCTTCTAAGGCCTTGTTTATTGTTTGCATGTCTAAAAGGTTACTCAGCATTTTATGTAAAAAAGTGGAGTTATAAGTAAATAAAAGA